>CAMDUT010000001.1 GCA_945877905.1 Phycisphaera mikurensis NBRC 102666
GTGCCCGCGGCGCGTTCCAGCCGTTCCAGCGCCTCCGCGGCCTCCGCCGTGCGCCCGAGCGCGGCGTGCGCCGCCACCTCGAGCGCCACATGGTCGTCCTGGTCGGGCGCCGTCTGCCGCCACCGCGCGCACGTGGCGAGGCACTCCTCGTGCTGCCCGGCGGAGCCCTGCGCGTGCGCCAGCGTCGCGAGGTAGCGCACCTCGCCGGGCCGCTCGTCCGCGAGCTCCGAGAGGATCGGAACGGCATCCGCCGGTCGGCCGGTGGTCGACAAGACGGCCGCGAGGTTGAACCGCGACTCGCGCCGCGTGAGTTCCACCAGCGCACGCTGGTCGTCGCCCGTGTCGGCCATGTATCCGAGGTCGATGAGCTGCTTCAGCGCGTCGGCGGCCTCGAACGGATCCATGCGCATCTCGGGCGGGTGCTCTCCGGCTTCGCCCGGCTCGTCATCCCAGCTCGGAACGGTCGCGGGCGCGGGCGCGGCGACGAACGCCTCGACGACCACGCGCCCGTCCATGTCCGCGCCGGCGGGAAGCCCGAGCGCCGCCAGCGCCGTCGGCGCGACGTCGAGGATGGCGGGCGCGGCGATGCGCTCGCCCGCGCGGAACCCCGGCCCCGCGAACACCGCGATCCCGAGCGCGCGGTGCCAGCGGCTCTCGAGCGCCGCGCGCTCCTCCTTCGTCACGTCCAGGATCACGGGGCGCTCGTCGCCCGAGTGGAACCCGTGGTCCGAGACGAGGATGACCGAGGTTCCCGCGCCGCACGCTTCGAGCAGCTCCCCGAGGAGCGCATCGTGGCGGCGGTACACGCGGTCCATGACCTCGCCGTAGAGGCGCAGGTCCGCGGGCTTCACGTGCTGCATGCGCGGCGGGCGGTACTCCATGAAGTGGTGGCCGATGGTGTCGATGGTGTCGTGGAACACCATGGCGCAGTCCCAACCGCCGCCACGCACCACCTCGAGCGCCGCGGCGTGCAGGCTCAGCATGCGTGCGTACTCCTTGGCGAGTGTGGCGGGGCGCGCGTCGCCGCGCGCGGCCTGCGCGGCCTCGGGCAGGAGTTCGCGCAGGCGCTTGCGGCCGACGTCGGCGGGTCCCGTGCGCGACCGCGCGATGCGGGCCTCGAGGTCGGGCGAGGCGCCGAGGCCGCCGACCGATCCGGGCACCATGGGCCACGTCGCGCCCGGCGACGAGGGCGCCTGCTCCATGAGGAGGTTCGTGACGCAGGCGCCCGAGATCGGTTCCGCCGGGTGCGACGCGTACCAGCCCACGGCGTGGACGCGCAGGCCGCGGAGCGTCAGCATGTTCCACAGCGCGCGCGTGCGCCGGCTGGTGCTGGCCGCCACGCGCACGCCCTCGCCCGATGGGTTCGGCTCGACGAAGTTGAGGATGCCGTGCTTGTCGGCGGTCTTGCCCGTGGCGATGGACGACCAGAGCAAGGGCGACAGCTTCGGCTCCAGGGTCCGAAGGTCGGCGCGCGTGCCCTGCGCCAGCAGCCGCGCCAGGTTCGGCATCTGCCCGCGCGCGAGCAGCGGGTCGATCACCTGCCAATCGGCGGCGTCCCAGCCCAGGATGAGGAGTCGTTCGGCGGAGCGAGGCATCGGCGAGGAATGCTACGAAACGACGCGCGGGCAGCCGTGGTGGCTGCCCGCGCGAGAGAAGCGAGAGAAGGAGAGGCGCGTGCCGAGCGCGCGTCAGCGACGACGACGGCGCGCGGCGATGCCGGCAGCGGCCAGGAGCGGCAGGACGCCGGGGGCGGGGATGTCGACCACGATCGCCGCGCCGAACGCATCTTGGTACGCAATCTTCTTGATGCGCCAGCTGTCGACTGTCGCGCCGAACTCGAGCGTCATGTAGCCGAAGTGGCTCTGGTTGACGCCGGAGTTGTTGTTCTTGAACCGGAATCCAGCGGCGTTGTAGGCCTGCCCGGTGTTCAGCTTCCACTGGCCGAGCGCGGAACCGAAGGTCACGGGCCCGCCGTCCACGCTGAAAGACTGGTTCGAATACACCTGCGTGCCGTTGGGGAGGTTGCCCGCGGTGCCCGAAGCACCGGGATACTGCATGACTCCCCAGTACGAGGTGCCGGTGCTCGAGGGCAGGTAGGGCTCGATGATGAACTGCCCGCCCGACGAGCGCACCTTGATGTCCCAGCCGCTGACCGCGGTCGCGCTCGACGTGGGGTTCTGGCCGAAGCCGGCCACGATGTTGAACGAGATGTAGAGCTCGCCCGATGACGCGGGCCGGGTCCAGTTGACCGTGGTCACCACTTCCGCAGCGTCCGCGGCGCCGCACACGGACATCGCCGCGGCAGCTGCCGCGACCAACCCCTTCGACCTCTTGATGAAAATGGACATCGCCTTTCCTTTCCCTTCTCGTGTTGACGCTCGGTTGAGCATGTCGAGGCCTTCTCAGAGCCACCGACCCCGAAAAGATGCCTCCATTTCCCCAAGGCGCAAGGAATCGCGGCGAAATCCCGTGCAAAGACCGCGTTCAGGCGAAGGTCCGCGAAAAAACGAAGCAGGGGCAGTCCTTTCGGACTGCCCCTGTGGATGCACAGAGTGCCTTCGGTCCCGTTCCGCTCAGCGGCGGCGACGGGCGCCGGCGAGGCCGGCCACGCCGAGGAGCGCCAGGGCGCCCGGGGCGGGGACCACGCCAGCGGCGATCGAACCACCGGCGACGCTTTCGTACGCGAAGTCAACCACCGTGCGGGTCGGGCCGACGCCGGCCGCGCCCTGCGGGCCCATCGCGAAGCGCATCCAGCCGTAGCGGACGAGGGTGTCTGCGCCCACGAAACGGAACCCGATCATGTTGACCGCGTTGTACTGCCATCCGGCGGCCACATTGCTGTACACGTTGGTGGTGGCGGTGTTCCACGAGCCCGACGCGCCGATCACGGTGCCCGCGGCGAGGTTGCCGGCCGGGCCGGTGGTCTGGCCGGGCTGACGCATCTGGCCACCGCCGGTCGAGTTGAAGAAGTTCATCCCGCCCGAGGTCGAGTAGGGGTTCACGTCCCAGCCCGGAACGCCGGAGCCGGGCCCGTTGCTGAGCACGCCGGTCTCGACGTTGATGTAGCAACCGTCGATGTCGACGGCGCAGGCGAAGTTCACGACGCCGCTGTAGACGATCGCCGCGTCAGCCGACGCAGCAACGCCCGCAGCAACCGCCGCAGCCGCGGCCATGTGCATTCCAATACGGTTCGAAATCTTCATTTGGAAAACCTCAGTTGAAAGGGACACAACGAAACCGAGTGCAGGCACTTGGCGGGGGGGGGAATCCGCCGAGCATCCCCCTGCCCCACGGCAGGGAAGCCCGGTCCGAGGGAACGGAACGCGGGACACGGGAAGATGGCCCAAAAACCGATTCACGCAAACAATTTGCGCAACGACCGCCAAAATTGTGCATCCGAACCCCCTCAGGGGCGTGGAAACGCCCTTTTCACGGCGGCGTTCCGGGTTGCGCCGGCGCGGCGGGCGACCACTACGCTCGGGCATGTGCTCCTGCTCGCCACCACCTGCACCCTGATCGCCCTTCCGATGCTTCCGGGAGCCCCCCTGCCCATGTCCACGCGGATCGTGCCAGCGCCCCCCTCCCCGTGCCTTCCGGTGCCGACCGCAGCCCAGCGCGCATGGCAGGACCTCGGCTTCACCGGATTCATCCACTTCGGCCCCAACACCTTCACGGACCGCGAGTGGGGCCATGGCGACGAGCCGGCCGCCGTGTTCAACCCCACCGCCCTGGACGCGCGCCAGTGGGTGCGCGTCATGAAGGAGGCGGGGATGGGCGGGGTGGTCATCACCGCCAAGCACCACGACGGGTTCTGCACCTGGCCCACCGCCACCAGCGCGCACTCGGTGAAGGCCAGCCCCTGGAAGGGCGGCCGGGGCGACGTCCTTCGCGAACTCTCGGACGCGTGCCGCGAGGCAGGCATGCGCTTCGGCGTGTACCTGTCGCCCTGGGACCGCAACCACCCGGCCTATGGGACGGGCGGGCCCTACAACGAGGTGTTCCGCACGCAGTTGCGCGAGGTGTTGTCGGGGTACGGGCCGGTCTTCGAGGTGTGGTTCGACGGTGCGTGCGGCGAGGGCCCCAACGGCAAGCGGCAGGTGTACGACTTCCCGAGCTTCGAGCGCACGGTGCGTGAACTTCAGCCGGGCGCGGTGATCTTCAGCGACGTCGGCCCCGACATCCGCTGGGTGGGGAACGAGCAGGGCTGGGCCGGCGACACGTGCTGGTCCATGCTGAAGGCCGCGGGCCATGGTCGCGGCGCAGACAACCCCCCGGCCACGAAGAGCCTCAACGAGGGCGACGAGGACGGCGAGGCGTGGATTCCCGCGGAGTGCGACGTGAGCATCCGCCCGGGCTGGTTCTACCACCCGCACGAGGACGACAAGGTGAAGTCGCCCGCGCAGCTCTTTGACCTCTGGGAGCGCAGCGTCGGGCACAACGCGAACCTCCACCTCAACTTCCCGGTTGATCGCCGCGGGCTCATCCACGAGCACGACGCGAAGGCCGTGCGAGGGCTTCGCGCGATCATCGACCGGACCTACGGCCCGGGCACTGACCTCGCGCGCGGGCGCACGACGGCCGTGACCAACCTGCGCGGCGACGTGCCGCGCCCGGCGAGCGAACCGGTCGGCGACTCGTCGTTCGGCGGGAGCCGTGCGGTCGACGGCGACGCGCGCACCTACTGGGGCACCGACGACGCCGTGCGCGAGGCGTCGATCGAGGTCGAGCTCGACCCCGCCGCGGAGTGGGACCGCGTGGTGCTCGCCGAGCCGATCGAACTCGGGCAACGCATCCGCAGGTGGCGCATCAGCGTCCCCGCGGGCCCCGGAACCAGCAACAACTGGCGGGACTGGCGCACGATCGCCGAAGGCACGACGGTGGGCCACCGGCGCATCGTGCGCGTGCCGCGGACGAAGGCGCCGGCGGTGCGCGTCGAGATCCTTGACGCGCGGGCGTGCCCGCTGCTCTCGGAAGTGGCGGTGCACGCGACGAAGGATGGGTGAGGCGCGCGCGGCGGTCCTCACGCACGCGGCGCGGCGTCGAGCGAATCAAGCGCATACACCTCGGTCATCGCGGCCCACCACTCGCCCGGGCGCGCGCCCGGCGCGGGGCGCTGGTACCGGCGCATGAGCTCGTCCCACGCGCGCGTGCGCGGGTCCTCGGCGTATCGCGGGTAGTCGCGGACGGGGTCGAATCCGTCGTCCGCCTCGCATTGCATGAAGAGCCGGGTGCCCAGCCGCCAGAGGTGCATGCGGCGGATGCCGATGTCGCGCAGCCCGCGCTCGACCTCGGGCCACACCGCGCGATGGGCGCGTTCGTACTCCTCGATCAGGGCGGGGTCGTCGACCAAGTCGATGGCCTGCGCGAATCGCTTCATGGCCCGAGCGTAACCTCCCGCCGTGCACGAAGGCACCGCGAACGCCACGCTCGACTGGCTGGTGATCACCACCGCCAACCGCCGGCAGGCCGGGGCCGTGCGCATGCAGCTGGACGAACGCGCGCGGCGCGGCGCGCTGCCCCCGGGGTGCCGGACGCTGGTGGTGCCCGATGCGCGCGAAGCGCGGATCGGCTCGGGCGCGGCCACGGTGCTGGCACTCGCGGCGGTCGCGCGGCGCGACCGCAGGGCGCCCGACGGGCGGCGCGTGCTGGTGCTGCATTCAGGCGGCGATTCCCGCAGGCTCCCCGCGTACGCCGCCGAGGGCAAGCTGTTCGCGTCGCTTCCCATGGCCGCGCCCGGCATGCGGTGCGGCACGGTGTTCGACCTGCTGCTCGAGGACGTGCTGGCGCTCGCGCCGCGCGCGGGCGGCGAGGTGATCGTGGCGGCCGGCGACTGCGTGATCGGGCTGCGGCAGCATCCCGTGACGCTCGACGGCCCCGGGGTGATCGGCGTCGCGCAGCGCGCGTCCGCCGCGCGCGCGATGCGGCACGGCGTGTACGCAGCCGACGCGCGCGGAGCGGTGCGTGCGTTCCTCCAGAAGCCATCCGTGGACGCCATGCGACGTGTGCGCGCGCTGGACGCGCGCGGACGCGCGCTGGTGGACACCGGCCTCGTGTCATTCGACGCGGACTCGACGCGTGCGCTGATGGCCGCGGCCGGGGTGACGCGCGGCCGTGACGGCCGCGTGCGCGTGAGGCGCGGGACGCTCGCCGACGGCGCGGCCCGCGCGGCGCTGCCGCACGTGGACCTGTACCGCGAGCTGATGTGCGGCTTCGCGCCGGAGCGCGGGCGCGCGGCGCGACCGGAGCCGGTCGACCCGACGCTTCGACGCGTGCTGGCGCCCGTGCACGCAGCCATGCGCGCGCGACGATTCTCGTGCCGGGTCACGGAATCAGGCGCGTTCCTCCACGTGGGTTCGACGCGCGAGATGCTCGCGTCGCTCGCGGGACGCGGCGCGCACGTCACGGAGTTCGGCCTTCGCGCGGAATCGGACCCGATGCCGCCGCGGCGCCTGCATGGCGCGGGGCACGCGGTCGCGCTTGACACCGTGGCCGACGAGGTCCACGTGCGCGCGGGCCGCGCCGTGCTCGACCGCTGCGAGATCGGCCGCGCCGACCTCGGGGGCGACAACCTGGTGGTGGGCGTGCGCGCGCGGACGCTTCGGCTGCCGCGCGGCGTGTCGGTGTTCACGGTGCCGCTGCGGGGCGGTACGCGCGTGGCGGTCGCGTGCGGCGAGCGCGACGACTTCAAGACGCCGCTCGGGTCGCCCGGCGCACCGGGCGACGGCACGCTGTGGGACGTGCCCATGTGGCCCGAGTGCTCCGGGCCCGACGGGCTCGACGGCGTGCGGTGGATGTGGGAGGGTTCGCGCGCGCCGCGCGCACATGCGGACACGCGCCTTCGCTCGATGCGGGAGATCGTCGCCGAGGCCGAACTCGAGGCGATCGCGCGCGAGCGCGCGGGGATCGCGCGCGCGAACGCGCGGTCGATCGACGTGCGCGCGCTCGGCGCCGTCGACGGGGCGCTCCGCCGCGCCCGCCTCGCGGCGCGTGCCGCGCTGGACACGGCGGACGCGCGCCGCGCCGCGCCGAAGTTGCGCGCCGCGGCGTTCGCCGCGGTGGGCGCGGCCGTGCTCGAGCGCGCTCCGCTGCCCGCGCGGCCCGCGCGCGCCGCGGTCCTCCATGACCAGGCGGTGTGGGCCTCGGCCCCGGTGCGCATGGACCTCGCCGGCGGCTGGAGCGACACCCCGCCCATCTGCAACGAGGCGGGCGGCGCGGTCGTGAACGTGGCCATCGCGCTGCGCGGGCAACTGCCGGTGCAGGTGATGGCGAAGCTCGACGAGGAGCCCGTGCTGCGCATCACGAGCACCGACCTCGGGCGCACGCGCGTGATCCGGTCCGCGCGCGACCTCTCGCGCCGCGGCGACCCGACGCACTGGTCCGCGCTCGCGGAATCCGCGCTCGTCCTCACGGGGCTCGCGCCGTCGGAGCCCGGCGCATCGCTTGGCCGATGGCTCGCGCGCGTCGGCGGCGGCGTCTCGCTCACGCTGTTCTCGGCGGTGCCCAAGGGAAGCGGGCTCGGCACGAGCTCGATCCTCGGTGCGGCGGTGATCCGGGCGCTCGACCGGGTGTCGGGGCGCGAACGCACGCCGGACGAGCTGGTGGCCGCGACCAGCGCGCTCGAGCAGATGCTCTCGACGCGCGGGGGATGGCAGGACCAGGTCGGCGGCGCATTCGGCGGCTTCAAGCTCGCGCGCACCGCGCCAGGCGCCGCGCAGCACCCGCGCGTGGAGCGCCTGCACGTGCCGACGGCCGCGCTTCGCGAACTCGAATCGCGCAGCGTGCTCCTCTTCACGGGGACGCGCCGCATGGCGAAGGGCATCCTGGAGAACGTGGTGTGGAACTGGCTCTCGGGCACCGCCACCGCGCGCGACGCCGTGCGGCGGCTGCACGCGAACGCGCATGCCATGCGCGGCGCGCTGGAGGAAGGCGACGTGGACGCCGTGGTGCACGAACTCTCGGAGTACCGCGAGCTGAAGCGGCGCATGGACCCGGCGAGCTGCACGCCGGCGTTCGAGGCGCTCGCCGCGCGGTGGCGGCCGCACCTGGCCGGCTGGTGCTTCGCGGGCGCGGGGGGCGGCGGCTTCGTGCTGCTGGTCGCGCACGACGCACGGCACGCGGCGCGGCTGCGCGCCGACCTCGTGCGTCGCCCGCCGCACCCGCGGGCGCGTGCCTTCGACCTCGAGGTCGACGCGGGCGGGCTGCGCTGCGCGGTTCTGTAGCATTCCGCGCATGAAGCAGGCGATCTCGCGCGCGGCGGCCCTCCTCGCGACCATGGCGCTCGGGGCCGCGGTGCCGGCGCCCGGCGGGGACCTCGTGGCGCAGCAGCGGGAGCGCATCGCGGCGCGCAAGGCGAACCCGAAGCCCAAGTGCCACGTCGCGTTCGTCTCCAACGGCGTCGCCGACTTCTGGACCATCGCGAAGGCCGGCGCGCTGGCCGCGGGAAGGAAGATCGGGTGCCAGGTGACCGTCGAGTTCCCGGGCGGCGGGCTCGGCGACCAGAAGCGCATGCTCGAGGACCTCGTGACCAAGGGCATCGACGGCGTCTCGGTGAGCCCCATCGACCCGGTGAACCAGGCCGAGGTGCTGCAGCTGGTCGCCGAACGGTCGTTCCTGGTGACCAACGACTCGGACGCGCCGAAGGCCCCGAGGCTCTGCTACATCGGGATGGACAACTACCTCGCGGGACGCATGTGCGGCGAGCTCGCGCGCGAGGGGCTTCCGAAGGGCGGGAAGGTCGCGATCTTCATCGGCCGGCTCGAGCAGGACAACGCCAAGCGCCGCCGCCAGGGATTCATCGACGGCCTGCTCGGGCGCCCGAGCGACGCGACCCGGTACGACGAGCCGTCGAAGCCCATCGTGGAGGCCGGCTACGAGATCGTGGGCACGTGGACGGACTCGTTCGACCGCGCGAAGGCGAAGGCGAACATCGAGGACGTGATGATCAAGCACCCCGACCTCGCGCTGGTGACGGGGCTGTTCGAATACAACTCGACGCTCGCCGTGGAGGTGTTCCGGCAGGCGGGGCGATCGGGGCAGATCAAGATCGCGGCGTTCGACGAGGGCGCCGACGTGATCAACGGCATCCGCGAGGGCACCGTGCTCGGCACCGTGGTGCAGGATCCGTACATGTACGGCTACGAGAGCGTGCGCGTGCTCGAGGCGCTGAACCGCGGCGACGCGTCGGTCATCCCCGCGGACGGCATGCTCTCGATCCCCGCGCGCGTGATCCGCAGGGACACCGTGGACGCGTTCTGGAAGGACCTGAAGGACAAGCTCGAGGCCGGCAGGTCGGGCAAGGCGCGGGGCTGAGCCGGGCGATGCACGCCGGCCCGCACGTGGTCCTGCGCGCCCGGGGGCTGGGCAAGCGCTACGGCGGCGTGGCGGCGCTCGCGGGCGTCGACCTCGAGCTGCGCGCCGGCGAGGTGCACGCGATCGTCGGCGAGAACGGGGCGGGCAAGAGCACCCTGCTGCGGATCCTCGGGGGCGTGCATGCGCCGGACGCAGGAACCCTCGAACTGGCGGAGGGGGCGGACGGACCCGTTCCCGTGGAGCTCGGCGGCGTGCGCGCGGCGCTCGGGGCGGGCATCGCGCTGGTGCACCAGGAGCTGAACCTCGCGGAGAACCTCGACGTCGCGGGTGCCATTTTCCTGGGGCGCGAGCCCGCGCGACTGGGCGTCATGGACCGCGCGCGCATGCGGCGCGAGGCCGCCGAGTGGATGCGGCTCG
This sequence comes from Phycisphaera mikurensis NBRC 102666, assembly GCA_945877905.1. GTDB lineage: Bacteria > Planctomycetota > Phycisphaerae > Phycisphaerales > SM1A02 > UBA966. The sequence continues at coordinate 9,727 of CAMDUT010000001.1, forward strand.
TCGGGCTCGACGCCTCGCCCGACGCGGAATGCGGCGCGCTTCCGATCGCCCAGCGGCAGCTGGTGGAGGTGGCCCGCGCCCTCGCGTGCCAGGCGCGCGTCCTGGTGCTGGACGAACCGACCTCGAGCCTCTCGGAGCGCGAGACGGTCCGGCTGCTCGGCATCCTGCGCGACCTGCGCGCGACGGGCGTCGCCATCGCGTTCGTGTCGCACCACCTCGACGAGGTGATCGACGTGGCCGACCGCGTGACGGTGCTGCGCGACGGCCGGACGGTGGCGCACGCCGCGCGGGGGACCTTCGACCGTCCGGCGCTCGAGCGCTGGATGGTGGGGCGCGACGTGGCGCGCCGCGGAGCACGCCGCACGCGCGAGGACGCGCCGGTGCGCCTGCGGGCGCACGGCGTGAGGGGGGCGCACCGCGGCGGGCACGCGGTGACGCTCGAGGTCCGCGCCGGCGAGGTCGTGGGCATCGCGGGATTGGTGGGTGCCGGTCGCACCGAGCTCCTCGAGGCGATCGCGGGCGTCGCGCACCGCGGCGGGACCGTGGAGCTCGACGGCGAGCCGCTTCGGGGCGACACGGTGCGGCGCGTGCGGCGCGGCGTGTGCCTGGTGCCCGAGGACCGCGCGCGCAACGGCCTGCTGCCGGCGGACGCGGTCTCGACGAACGTGTCGCTTGCGTGGGTGGGCCGGGGCGGCGCGAGGATCGACCGTGCCGGCGAGCGCGGCATGGTGACGCGCGTGATCGACCGGCTGCGCGTGCGCCCGGCGGACCCCGCGCGCCGCGTGCATTCGCTCTCGGGCGGCAACCAGCAGAAGACCGTGCTCGGGCGGTGGACCGCGATCGAGCCGAGGGTGCTGCTCCTCGACGAACCGACGCGCGGCGTGGACGTCGGCGCGCGCGCCGAGATCCATGACGAGGTGCGGCGGCTCGCGGACGCCGGCACCGCCGTGCTGTTCGCGTCGAGCGAGCTCGAGGAGGTGCTCCTCCTCGCCGACCGCGTCGTGGTGATGCACGAGGGGCGCATCGCGGGCGAGCTCACGGCAGGAGAGGCCACGGAGGAGTCGATCATGCACCTCGCGACGGGCGGCACGCACGCCGGATCGAGGGGAGCGACGGCATGAGCGCGCTCCGGAAGAACGCGGGAATCCTCTGCGTGCTCGTGGCCGTGTGCGCGGCGGCGGCGATCTTCGGCGACAACTTCCTGACGGGCTACAACCTCACGAACCTCACGCAGCGGTCGGCGCTCTTCGGGATCCTGGCGCTGGGCGCGGGGCTGGTGATCGCGACCGGGGGCATCGACCTCTCGATCGGGTCGGTGGTGTGCCTGGCGGGCATCGCGACGCCGTGGCTCCTGGTCGAGCGCGGATGGTCGCCGTGGACGGCCGTGCCCACGGTGCTCGCGGGGTGCGCGGGCATCGGGCTCGCGCACGGGCTGCTGGTGACGCGGCTGAGGCTGCAGCCGTTCCTGGTGACGCTGTGCGGGCTGCTCCTCTACCGGGGCATCGCGCGGTGGATGACGGGGGACCAGTCGCAGGGGTTCCAGGGCGAGTTCGGCGCGCTGCGCGACGTGGCGCTCGCGCGCTTCGACGTGCCCGGGCTCGCCGGATACCGCCTGCCGGCGACGGTGATCCCGCTGGCGATGCTCGCAGTGGCGATGGCCTTCGCGCTGCACCGCACGGTGTGGGGCCGGTGGCTGCTCGCAACGGGGCGCAACGAGGCTGCGGCGCGCTACAGCGGCGTCCCCACCGCGCGGCTGGTGACGCTTGCGTACGTCGCGTGCAGCACGCTCGCCGGGTTCGGCGGCATGCTCTTCATCTTCGACATCGGGAGCGCGCAGCCGAGCGACTTCGGGAACTTCTACGAGCTCTACGCCATCGCCGCGGCGGTGCTCGGCGGGTGCAGCCTGCGCGGCGGCGAGGTGAGCGTCACGGGCATCCTGCTCGGCGCCGCGACGCTGCAGGTCCTGCGCACGGCGATCATCCTGGTGGGGCTGAGCTCGCAGCTCGAGTTCGCGGTGATCGGCGCGGTGCTGCTGGTGGGCGTGGCCGCCGACGAGCTGGTGCGGCGGTGGGCCGAGCGGCGGCGGAACCGGGCGGCGCGGGGAGGGTGAGCGGGGGCGGCGGGGGCGCGGAAGCGGCGCAGTTATCGATGCGCGCGGCAATCGCTATACTTCGATGTCTCGGGCTGTAGCGCAGTTTGGCTAGCGCGTTTGACTGGGGGTCAAAAGGTCGTGGGTTCAAATCCCGCCAGCCCGACTCCTCACTTCGAAGCCGAAGGCCCAAGCGCCTTCGGCTTCGGCGTTCAGGGGTCGGACTGTGCGGCGCTGCACACCGCGCGGCTACCGCCGCGCGAGCCTCGCGCACGCGCGGTGGCGCGGGCATGTCACGAGGTGCTCGTTGAACATCCCGACCGCCTGCGGGTTGAAGGGTCACGACCGGAAATCGGCCGGTGCTTGCCGGATCGCGGAACCCGCCGTCCACGACGTGCCTCATACTCCGCACCATGACCCCCGCCACCGCCTCCGCGTTCAAGTCCCTCCACGCCGCCTCGCTCGCGCCTGCGGCGCTCGACCTCAAGACGAAGGAGCTCATCGCCCTCGCCTGCGGAATCAGCCGGCTGTGCGAGGGGTGCGTGGTGCACCACGTCAAGGCCGCGAAGGCCGCGGGAGCCACCCTCGAGGAGATCCACGACACGCTCGACGTCTGCGTGCTGATGGGCGGCGGGCCGGCCAGCGTGTTCGGGCGCAAGGCGCTCGACGCGTGGAACGCGGGGTGAGCGGGGTAAGCGGGCGAACCGGCGTCGCTCGCACGGCTCACGCCGGGATTCGCCGCAACGAACGTCCCGGCCGCGTGCCGATAGGATCCCTCACGATGATCCGCCCCGAACGCATCGCCGGCGCCGAGTGGGCCGAGTGGTACCGGATGTCGCCCCAGCAGCGATGGAAGGCCAGCGAACGGCTCTGGGCGACCTTCCTGGCGCTGGGAGGCTCCCTTGATCCCGAACCCGATACGCAGAGTCCTTTCTTCGATGCGCGCGCACCGCGTTCGCGCGTTGCTCATGGGCGGGCAAGCGTGCGTGTTCTACGGCGCGGCCGAGTTTAGTCGGGACATCGATTTCGCCGTACTCGCGGACGCCACCAACCTCGGCCGCCTGAAGCGCGCGCTCGCGGACCTCATGGCCGAGCCGATCGCGGTGCCGCCGCTCCAGCTGCGGCACTTGCGCAAGGGACACGCGGTCCATCATCGATGCATGCACCCCGAGGCACATCGCATGCGGGTGGACGTGATGTCGCGCATGCGCGGGGTCGACGGCTTCGACGCGCTCTGGCGGCGGAGGACGCAGATCGCCCTCCCGGACGGGACGAAGTGCGACCTCATGTCGTTGCCCGACCTCGTGCAGGCGAAGAAGACGCAGCGCGACAAAGACTGGCCCATGATCCGGCGGCTCGTCGAAGCCCACTACTTCGAGCACCGCGCGCGGCCCAACCCGGCGCAAGTCCGCTTCTGGCTCCGCGAGTTGCGAACCCCGGAACTCCTCGCGGAAGCCGCAGGGAGGCACCCACGCATCGCCGCCGGCACTGCGAAGGCTCGCCCGGCCACGGCGGTCGCGATCGACGGGAACCTGGATGCGATCGCGGCAGAACTGTTCCGGGAGGAGGCGGCGGAGCGCGGCGCGGACCGGGAATACTGGCAGCCGCTGATCGCGGAACTCGCCGAATTTCGCAGGATGCGTTGATGTCGTGCACGCCGGCTGTCGGCGAACCGGCGTCGCTCGCCCGCCCCTCGAATTTCCTGCACCCATGACCTCACGCCGAACCCGGGAACCCGGCCGCGCCCGCCGCACCGCATTCACGCTGGTCGAGCTCCTCGTCGTCATCGGCATCATCGGCCTGCTCGTGGCGCTCTTGCTGCCGGCGCTCGGGCGCGTGATGCAGCGCTCGCGGGCGGCACAGACGCTCGCCACCGTTCCCGCCCCGGGCGCGTTCGCCATCCTCGGTGCCGCCGGCCTGGTCGCCGGCGGTGCTCGCCGCCGCGCCTGACCGGCCAGCCGCGCGGACCATCCCGGAACGCAGCGCGGGAGACGGCCGACCGGCCGTCTCCCGCGCGTTTCAGGCGGACAGGGTGGGATTCGAACCCACGATACGGTTACCCGTATACAGCATTTCCAATGCTGCTCCTTCAACCGCTCGGACACCTGTCCAGGCCGAAGAAGTGTAGCGGGGGCGCGGGTGGGCTACGGGACCGTGGCCACAGGCGTTGGCTCGGCATCGATTGCCGGTTCCAGCACCCACACCGCCCCGGCGGACCGGATATTGCCGATGTCCTCGTCGGGGGCGCCCGCGAGGAGCGACTCGTTCGGACCCAGAACGGCGAGGCTCGTTCCCAGCGCCGCGCCGCGCGCACCGCCGCGGGCACGCATCCGCACCCGCCCATCACGCGCATCGCGAATCTCGACCATGCCCGCGGCGGCACCGATGCCTTCGGCCATCGGGGAAGCGACCGCACACCACGCTGCATCGCCCCATGCGGCGACCGTGAATCCCTGCTGCGCACCTTGGCCAAGCGGTGCGTCGGCACCGCGTGCGTCCCACGGGTCGCGACCGACGCAGTGCACCGAGCCGCCGCCGCCGCGCGGGTTCGCGTGTGCGGGTGCACCCACGATCAGCCGCGGTGTCGAGGTGCGATCGTCACCCGGCACATGGACCGCGGCGATCGAGTAGCCGAACCAGTCGTCGGGCCCCGCGCCCTCGTCGATGCCGAGCACCTTCGCCTCGCCCCGCGCGAGCGCTTCCGCGTCGATGCGAAGGACGCGGCCGATCCCGCCCGGACCGGGACGGTCACCGAGCGGCGCACCGACGGCGAGCACGTCACGCCCGCCGTCGCGGAACGCGGCGAGCGCCACGCCGACAGCGAACGAGCCCGCGGGCGCTGCGAAGAACCGCGGCTGGGGCCGTGCGGGGCCGAACGCGTCCCGCGCACCGCGAAGGACGACGAGGCCGCCCGCACGACCGACTCCGGAGCCAGGCGACCCGACGACGAGGTCACTCACGCCGTCTTGATCGAGGTCGACGCCGATGATGCCGGTCGGCAGCTTGCCGAGCTCGACGTCGAGGCGCACGACGGACCCGGCGTTCGTGCCGATATCCAGTTCTGCGGTGGCGAGGAGGCTGCATCCGCGCACCACGTGCACGGTGCCGGAATCGTTCGCGTCGCCGCAGGAGAGCACCGCGAGCTCGTCGTCGCCGTCGCCGTCGAGGTCGCCGACGAAGCGCACGATCGCTCCCGCCCGGCCGCGAAGCGCGGTGCCGGCCACGCGGTGCACGGGGCGGGCGGACATCATGCCCGCGCCGCGTGCGGCGGCGACGTCGTCGAGGGCGAAGATCGCGACCTCGCCGCCATGCTCGACCCAGCGTTCCGGCGAACGACGGCCCGGTGAATCAGGGCATCCCACCGCCACCAGCGTGCGCCCTCCGACGGATCCGACGTGGACCGACGTTCCGAACGACGCATTCGGGTAATCGCCCTCGAGGCGAAACGACTGCCCGGGGACCATCGTGACGGACGCGGGTCCCTCGACGGGCGCGGGCATGGATCGCGACTGCCACGCGGCGAAGGCGACCGCGGCCGTCCCCGCCGCGACGAGCGCCAGCACGACGGCGCGGGTCCGTCCGTGCGCCGCCGGCCTGCGCACCGCGCGTGGCCACCTCCCGGCCGCGGCGTCCCGGAGCGACTGGGCGAACTCGTCCGCGTTCGCGAAGCGGTCGCCGATCGCGGGAGCCGTCGCCATGTCAAGCACGGCTGACACGCGCGCGTCCAGCGATGGCGCGAGCTTCGCCGCCGACCGCGGGGGTTCGGTGGCCACGCGGGCCACCTGGGCCGCGACGGACCCCGCGGGCGCATGGGGAAGTTCGCCGGTGAGCAGCAGGAACGCGGTGGCGCCGAGGCTCCAGACGTCGGACGCCGGGCCGATGGACGCACGCTCGCCCCGCGCCTGCTCCGGCGACATGAACGAGGGCGACCCCGCGGGCAGCCCGTCGATGGTGCGGTCGAGCGGCGAGTCGATGAATGCCCCCAGGCCGAGGTCGATGAGCACGGGCTGGTCGCCGCGCGCGATGACGATGTTCGCGGGCTTGACGTCGCGATGGACGATGCCCGCACGGTGCAGCTCCGCGAGCGCGTCGGCGATCCGGGCGAGCATCGCGATGCGTTCCGGAACCGGCCGCGTGGAAGCCCATGCGTCGAGCGAGGGACCGTCGATGAACTCGGTGGCGAGCCACGGGTGGCCGTCGGCGATGCCGGATCCCTCGAAGCGCGCGATGCAGGGAAGCCGGCACTCGGAGAGGACGCGGAGCTCGGACCAGTGGCGGGAGGGGAAGCCGTCGGCCGGAAATCGCGCCACCTTGATCGCGACCATCGAGCCGTCGGCGTCTCGGATGGCGAGCCAGGTGGATGCCTGTCCTCCGGAACCGAGCGCCGCGATGATCCGGAAGCCGGGGACCTGCGGGGCCCCGTGGGGGACCTGCGGGTCGCCGAGCTCCGACCACAGCCGGGACGCTGCTTCGGTGGAAGGGATCTCGATGGGAGCGTGGCTCATCTCGTGGCGATTCCCCGCGCTGCGTTGCGTATTCTGACGCGCCGCCGATGAGCGCGGAGTTCCCGACCACCGAGTGGCAGATGATCGCGGACGCATGCTCGCCGAGCATCGCCCAGCGGCAGGACGCGCTCGGGCGCGTCTTCCGCGCCTACTTGCCTCCCATCGAGGCCTGGCTCCGGAAGCTGGGAGCGGACCCGGAGCGGGCCTCCGAGACCGCGCAGGACTTCTTCGCCAAGGTGCTCATCGAGCGCCGGCTCCTCGACGGCGCGGACCGCGCCAAGGGGCGGCTGCGGACGCTGCTGCGAACGGCCCTCGAGCGCTACCGCGTCGACACCATTCGGCGCGACGATGCGCGTGCCCGCGCCGAATCCGCGGCGGGCGGGCAGCTGGCCGCCGATGGGGCGCGGTCGGACGCGAACCCGCCCGGGGCCGACGACTTCGACGCCGAATGGACGCGCGCGCAGCTTGAGATGACCGTCTCCCGGGCCCGGGACCTGATGCTCGCGACCGGGCGCGAACGGGAGTGGCGGGTGTTCGAGCTCGCCGCGCTCCTGCCCGCCATCCATGGCACGTCCAAGCCGCCCATGGACGAGGTCGCCCGGCAGGTCGGGCTCCCGAGCGCGGCCGTCGCGAGCAACCTGCTCTTCCAGGCACGCCGCCGCGTGGGCGCCATGTTCATGGAGGTCGTGAGCGAGACGGTCGCGGGTGCAAGCGACTTTCGCGAGGAGCTTGGCCACCTCGAGGGCGTGCTCAAGCGGCCCGCGAAGGACTGACGCAACGCGCGTCTGCGCGACGGGCCTCACTTGGCGATGGTCCAGTTGGAGAGCAGGATCCCGAGGTCCGCGCCGTCCACGACGCCGTCCTGGTCGAGGTCGCCATACGGCGGTCGCGACTGTCCCCACAGCGCGAGCAGGCCCCCGAGGTCGATGCCGTCGACGAAACCGTCGAGGTTGAGGTCGCCGCGCAGGAGCTCGCACGCGTCGAGCGCGCCGTTCGCGTTCTTGTCCTCCGCACCGACCGCGATCTGGCACGCGTCGACGACGCCGTTCCCGTCGCAGTCGGCCGCCGACCCGCTCGCGAGCTCGCATGCGTCGAGCACGCCGTTCGCGTCACAGTCGCCGAACGCGAGCTCGCACCCGTCATCGACGCCCGAGCCGTCGCAGTCGACGGCGACGCGTTGGTATCGCAGCGCGACCGAGAGCGTGGCCGACGCGCACCCGGCCGACGTCGCATTGAGCGAAGGCTCGACCCGGACCACGACGGAGCCGTCCGCGACCGCGGATGCGAACGTCGCGGGATCGAGCGCGATCACCTGCCGCGACTCGGCCGCGGAGCAGTTCGATGCACCGGACCCGGACCCGAACACGCCGCTCGCGACGACGGCGCCGTCGATGCGCACCGTGAGGAACTTGGTCGCGCTCCCGAGGTTTCCCCGGGCGATGACCTCGAGCTCGGCGCCCAGGATTCCCGGAGCGAGGCCGGTGAAGGCGTGGCTGCGGGGAGCGGCGAACGAGAAGGGCGCGAGTTCGGGGCTCGCATGCCACTCGAGCGTCGAGGAGCACGCGGCGGCGATGGCGTGGCGACGGCCGGCCGAGAGGAGGTGCACCGGCGGGAGGTCCGAGGGGACCTGTTCCAACGCAGGCGTTCCCCATACGCGCACGGAACCGTCCGCGTGCAAGGCGATGCTGAAGTCCCAGCCCGCGTCGACGGCCACCACCTCGCCGAGGTCGGCTGGCACCGTCGTGTGCGGCAGTCCGGGCGTACCCCAGGCGACCACCTGGCCCTCGGGGAGGATGGCAACCCCGTGCGTCAGCCCGAGCGCCAAGGAGCGCGCGTGGGTGAACGGCAGACCACCGGGTGGCGTCAGGTTTCCCCAGGCAAATGCGCGGCCATCGGCACGGATGCAGGCCGAGGCTTGGCCGTTGGCGCTGATCAACCGCGCGGGGATGGCGTCCGGCGGACCGTCAAGCGGCACGTTGGGTGCATCGACCCACCGACCCCACGCACGCATCGAACCATCGGACTTCAGTGCAAGAGTGTGAATGTCGCCCGCGTCGATGGCGATGATGCCCGAGAGGTCTTGGGGAACCGATGCTTGGCCGTAGTCGACTCCGCCGCACAACGCCGCAACGACCGTTCCATCAAGCCGCAACGCAACCGTGTGATAGAGCCCGCAGCTCACGTCCCGGAACGGACCGAGTGCCGGGGAGATGGCCGGGACGCACGCCCCGGCCGATCCCCAGAATCGGAGCGTGCCGTCCTCGAGCAGCGCGGCGTTGTGCGTGGAGCTGGCGGACAACTTGACCACGTCGCCGAAGCCCGGCTGGGTGGCTGTCAGCGGGTCTCCGGGCGACGAGCCCCACCCGTAGACGGGAACCTGCGCGCGGGCCGGGGCGGTCGAAAGCGACAGCGCCATTGAAATCGCCAACCCGAAGACTGAAGTGGTCGCATGCGAGTCCATGTTCAACTCCTGACTTCCTTTCACGCGCGGTCGATCGACCGATCAATGCTGCCACTCGAGTTCCTGATGATCGGTTCCGGATCGACGCCGACCGCCTCGGCGAGCTCTCGAACGGATTGCTCGCACCGCGCGATGTCGATTCCGAACTCAGGGTACGTCTCCGACGCCGTTCGCATGTTTCCAAGGTGGATCGCCATGGACGCGAGTCGATGCATGCGTGCGTCTGGTGGCGGGGATTCGGACTCGAACTTCGCGGCGGCGTGTCGCGTCGCCCAATCCAAGTCACGTCCCCGCAGCGCGGCATGAATCAGGTGCGACATCCTTGGTGCCCCATTGCGCACGGGCCGCAGGTACCACGGGGTCCGCATCCGGGTGAGCATTCCCCGGGCCATGAGCATCAGGAGGATCGCCCCCACCCCGAGTCCCGCGCCGCGCATGGTCGGGCGCATCTCCGCGGGGTTGGCCCAATCGACGCGCAACGCGAGCGCCGCCATCCATGCAACGAGCAGCGCGACGGTAGTGGCCGTGACGAACCCATCGGACCTCGCGATCCGCGCGATGGCCTGAGCGAGCAGCGCAAGGCGCGACCGCCACGGATGCCGCGGCTCGGCCTCGAGGGCGCGAAGCGCGTCCTCGCACCGGCGGCGCCACTCCGCGGGGGTCATCGGTCGTTGGTCACTGGCTGTTGGCGCGCCGGGTTCGGTCATGGGAAAGGGCCGCAATCCAAGCCCTCCCCGGAAACGCACCCCGCAGGGTGATCTTGGCGGGAGCGGGTAGAAATCCATGCAGATTGTCGCCCTCCCCCGACCTCCACGCCATCCTCGCCCTCGACAAGCCGCTGGGCATCACCAGCATGCAGGCGGTGGCGCGGGTGCGGCGCCTGGCGGGCGGGGCGCGCACGGGGCACGCGGGCACGCTGGACCCGCTGGCGACCGGGGTGCTGGTCCTGGCCCTCGGCAAGTGCACCCGGCAGATCGAGTCGCTCATGGCGACCGAGAAGCGCTACCTCACCGAGATCGACCTCACCGCTTTCACGGCCACCGACGACGTGGAGGGCGAGCGCACCGAGGTTCCGCTGGGCTCGCCTGGCGCGGCCGCGGCCCCGCCCGCGCGCGCGGAGCTCGAGCGTCTGCTCGCCGAACGGTTCACCGGCACCGTGATGCAGCGGCCGCCCGCCTTCAGCGCGATGAAGGTGGGCGGACGGCGCGCCTACGCCATGGCGCGCAAGGGCGAGGCTCCCGAGCTCGCGCCGCGGCCGGTCACCATCCACTCCATCGCGCTCACGGCGTACGAATGGCCGCGCGTGGCGCTCAACATCCACTGCGGCAAGGGCACCTACGTGCGCAGCATCGCGCGCGAACTGGGGCAGGCACTCGGCACGGGCGGCCACTGCACCATGATCCGGCGCACCGCGGTGGGCGCGTTCACCATCGACCGCGCCGTGCGGATGGACGCGCTCCCCGATCGGATTACGCAGGAGTGGCTGGACGCGCACGGCGTGGCGGCCCCGCCAGCGAACTGAGCTCGCGGAGCATGCGCTCGAGCCCGCAGGAGACGCGCGCTCCGCTGCCGGCGTCACGCGCGACCCGCGACACGAGGAACGCGCGCGTCGCGGACACCATGGCGGCACAGCGGTCGAGCCGCGCCAGGTCGTGCGGCGACGGGTCGGAGGTGAGCTTGATCTCGATGGCCCAGCGCTCTCGGCCGCTCTCGAGCACCAGGTCGAGCTCGTACCCGTCGCTCGTGCGGAAGTGGAACGCCTGATGGGGAATGCCGAGCGCAGAGAGCGTGCCGAGGCACTGCTCGACCACGTAGCCCTCCCAACTGGCCCCGACGCTCGGATGCGACAGCAGCTCGTCCATGGAATGGACGCCGAGCAGCGCGTGCAGCAGCCCGGAGTCCCGCCAATGGAGGCGCGGCGCCTTGACCAGGCGCTTGGAGAGGTTGCCATGGAACGCGGGGAGCCGACGGATGAGGAAGCATCCCTCGACGTAGTCGGTGTAAGCGGCGGCGCTCTGGTAGTTGACGCCCAGGCTGCGGCCGAGCTCGGATGCGTTCCACTGCTGTCCCGTGAGCGCGGCCAGCATGCGCAGGAAGCGCTCGGTGACCTGCGGCCGGCACGGGATGCCCGCCGCAGGAAGATCACGCTCCACCAACAGCCGCAGGTAACTCGACTGCCACCGCGGGAACGCACCGGCGCGGCGGACGCCTCCGTCGGGGAACCCGCCCGTGAGCCAGCGGCGCGAGCGCATCGGCGCGGCCCTCAGCTCGCCGAGCAGGAACGGGGTCAGCTCGATGACCGCCATGCGGCCGGCGAGCGACTCCGCCACCGTCCGCATGAGCATGGGCGAGACCGACCCGAGCAGCAGGAAGCGTCCGTTGCGGCGCCGGTCCCGGTCGATCGCGGCCCGCAGGCGCGGGAAGACGGCCGGGAACGACTGCGCCTCGTCGAGCAGCACGCGCGCGCGGCCCGCCGCCAGCCCGTCCCACTCGAGGTCGAGGCGGACACGCTCGGACTCCTGCTCGAGGTCGAAGTACTCGCCGCCGACCATCCGGGCGAGCGTGGTCTTGCCGCATTGGCGCGGGCCGACGATCACCGCCGCGGGGAAGGCGGACAGCGCGGAGCGGAGCTGGCGGGCGGCGAGGCGCCGGAGCATGCTTGCAGATTACAATCCGATTTGTAATTTGCAAGCCTCAACCTGCCGGGGCCGCGCCCTCGGCCGCCTTCGCGCGCGCGGCGCGGCGGTCCGAGAGGTGCACCGCGAGCATCAGGAGGCACATGCCCGCGATGAGCTCCATGTCGGCCACGTTGAAGACCCACGGGAACCACTCGTCGCTGCCGCCCGGCCAGTGAAGCCCGAAGGGAAGCTCCCGGCGCGGGAAGAGGTGCAGGAAGTCGCGGACCGCGCCCACCGAGACGCGGTCGACCATGTTGCCGATGCCGCCCGCGAGCACCAGCGCGAGCCCCACGTGGCTCATGTGGCTTCGCGACGACGTATGGCGCCCGAACACCCAGAGCGCCGTCCCCACCGCGAGCACCGTGAACGCGATGAACAGCGCGCCCCGCCCCTGGCCGATCCCGAACACGGCGCCGTGGTTGAGGACGAGGCGGAAGTCGAGGAGGTCGGGCGGCACCGCGCGCACGCCCGCATGCCAAGGCAGCGAGTACGACGGGTTGCCCGCGACGTCCTCGTAGCGAAGCGTCACCGGCCGGTCGGCCACGGTGCGGAACGCCCAGTCCTTCGTCCAGAGGTCGAGCGCCAGCGCGAGCGCGAAGGTCGCCAGCAGCACCGCCCACGCGCGCGCCGAACGCCAGGCGCGCATGGCGTCAGCGACCGCCCATCTTCTCGATCTGGCGCGCGGCCTCGACCGTGTACTTCGCCCACGGCTTCGCGTCGAGGCGCGCCTTCGGGATGGGCTTGCCGGTCAGCTGGCACACGCCGTAGGTCTTCGCGACGACGCGGTCGAGCGCCTCGTCGATCTCGCGCAGCAGCTCGCGCTCGGTCTCGGCCATGCCGATGGCGAGGTCCTGGTCGAACGTGTCGGTGCCGATGTCGGCCATGTGGAGCGGCATGTTCGAGAGGTTGCCGCCGGAGCTGCGCAGCGCCTCGTCCTCGAGCCCGGTGACGCGCGCGATGAGCTCGGCGCGCGCCTCGAGCAGGATCTGCTTGTACTCGTTCAGTTCCTTCGCCGAGAGGCGCGTCTTGATCGCGGCGATCTGCGCGTCGGTCGGGCCCTCGTCGCGCGGCTTTTCGGCGGCCGCCTTCGTGGGCGCCTTCTTCTTCGAGACCGGCGCCTTGGCGGCGATCACGCGCACGCGGCGGCCGTTCACGACGACGTAGCCGTTGGCGTCAGGCTTCATCGCGGCGGCGACGTGCGCCACGCTCTTCACGTTCGTGAAGTCGATCTTCTTGCCCTTGTTGGCGGCGCGCTCGGCGGCGAGCTGCTGCTGGCGCAGGGCCTCGAGGGCCTCCTTGCGCGGGTCGCGGATGGAGGGCGGCGGCGCGCCCTTGCCTGGCTTCTTCTTCGGCGGCGGCGCCTCGTTCGAGGCACGCCACACCTGCTTCGGGGCCACCGCGGGGATGACCTCCTTGGGGCCGGAGTTGATGAGCTTGGGGATCACCAGCGGCGCGGGCGCGGGCTTGGCGGCCGGCGCGGGCGCCGGGGCCTTCGGCGCGGGCTTGGCGGGGACCGCCTTCGCGGGCGCGGGCTTCGCGGGCGGCGCCTTGGCGGGCACCTGCTTCGGCGCGACCTTCGCGACCGGCTTCGCCGGCGCCTTCGCGGCGGGCTTGGCGGGTGCCTTCGCCGCGGGCTTCGCCGGGACCTTCGCCTTGGGCGCGGGCTTCGCCTGCTTCTTCTCGACAGCCTTCTTACCGGACTTTGCCATGCCGATGTCGCCCTCGAAGAAATGCCGGAATGCGAAGCGACGCGCCGAGCAGCGCGAAGAAGGCGTAATTCTAGCGAAATCCGTGCGACCCGTCAACGTCGTTCGCGCGATCCGGGGGTGGCCATTGCGCGAGCACGCGCCGCGCGCCCCGCCCCGCCGCGCACTGCTTCGCCTACTTCACGCTGCCGATCGCGCGGAACTTCTCGAAGCGCTTGCGCACCAGCGTGTCGGGGTCGATGCGCTGCAGCTCGCGCACCCAGTCGACCACGTAGTGCTGGATGCGCTCGGCCATGGCCCTTGGGTTCCGGTGCGCGCCGCCGAGGGGCTCGGGGATCACGTCGTCGACGAGGCCGTTCTTCAGGTTGTGCGTCGCGGTGAGCGACAGCGCGTTCGCCGCCAGGTTGTTGGTGCGCTCGTTGGCCTCCTTCCAGAGGATGGCCGCGCAGCCCTCGGGGCTGATCACGCTGTACCAGCTGTTCTGCAGCATGGCCACGCGGTCGCCGACGGCGATGCCGAGCGCGCCACCCGAGCCGCCCTCGCCAATCACGATGCAGATGACCGGCACCCGCAGGCGGCTCATCTCGCGGAGGTTCACCGCGATGCTCTCTGCCTGCCCGCGCTGCTCGGCGCCGATGCCCGGGTACGCGCCCGGCGTGTCGACGAACGTCACGATCGGCAGCCGAAACTTCTCGGCGAGCTTCATCTTGAGGAGCGCCTTGCGGTAGCCCTCGGGATGCGCGCAGCCGAAATGGCACGCGAGCCGCTCCTTGGTGTCGCGGCCCTTCTGGTGCCCCACCACCAGGCACTTCACGCTGCCGATGCGGCCGAAGCCGGTGACGATGGCCGGGTCGTCGCCGTGGCGACGGTCGCCGTGCAGCTCGCACCAGTCGCGGCAGATCATCTGGAGGTAGTCGAGCGTCTGCGGGCGCTGCGGGTGCCGCGCCACGCGCACGGTCTGCCAGGGCGAGAGGTTGCCGTAGGTCTTCGAGAGGAGGCTGTTGCGCGTCTCCTGCAGCGTGGCGATCTCGTCGGCGAGCGCGGCGGCGTCGGGGCGCGCCTCGAGGGCCTCGATCTGGCGCTCGATCTCGGCGATGGGCTGCTCGAAGTCGAGGATCTGGACGGCGGTGCTCATTGCGCGAATCCTAGCGCGCCCCCGGGTTCGATAGCCTGCGCCCCATGGCAGACGGATCCGACGGCTCCTTGCGCTGGGCGTTCGTGGGATGCGGCAACCTCGGCTCCGCGATCCTGTCGCGCGCCGTGGCGCAGGGCACCGTGGACCCGGAGCACGCGCTCGCGGTGGACGGCGAGGAGCCGCGCCGCGCGGCCGCGGAGGCGATCGGCGTGCGCGCCACGTCGCGCGCGGCCGAGGCGCGCGGTGCCGCGAACCTGGTGCTCGCGGTGAAGCCCCAGCAGTTCGAGCAGCTCGCGAAGGAGCTCGGCCGCCTCGACGGCGAGGCGCTGGTGGTGAGCGTGATGGCCGGGTGGTCGAGCGCGTCGATCCGCTCGGCGCTGGGCGGGAAGGTGCGAGTGGTGCGCGCGATGCCGAACACGCCGGCGACCGTGGGGCTCGGGTTCACGGCGGTGGCCGCGGGCGCCGGCGCGGCGGACGCCGACGTCGCGCGCACGCAGCGGCTCTTCGCGTCGCTCGGCGGGACGTGCCGCGTCGAAGAGCGCCTGATGGACGCGGCCACCGCGGCGATCGGCAGCGCCCCCGCCTACCTGTACCTCCTGGCCGAGGCGCAGGTGGCCGCGGCACGCGAGCTCGGCCTCGACGAGGCGGTAGCGCGCGAGGCCACGGTGCGCACGATGCTGGGCGCGGCCTCGCTCATGGCGACCACGGGCCGCGACCCCGCGCAGCTGCGCGCCGACGTGACGAGCGCGGGCGGAACCACCGCCGCCGCGGTGCGCGCGTTCGAGGAGCGCGGGTTCCGCGACGCCGTGCACGCGGCGATGCGTGCCGCGCGCGACCGCGCGGCCGAGCTGGGGCGCTGAGCGGGCGGAGCCGTCCCCGGGGCCGCCGCGGGCGTCGGGGCATGCAGCCCGCAACGCGCTCACGGATGGACGTGGAGCCTGAACGCCGACTCGCGGATCTCGTGGGCGCGCGCGGCGCGCAGCGCGCGCATGGCGGCGCGCAGGCCGCTCGCCGTCAGCGGGTGCTTCTGCAGCTCGAGCAGGAACGACATCTCGAAGAGCGTGGACTCGGTCCAGTCCACCTCCTTGCAGAATCCCGAGACGCCGACCGCGCCGGTGGCGCGCAGGAACCGCCCGATGCGCCGCGCGGGCACGTCGATGGTGCTGCACCCGCCGAAGTGGATGAACCGGCCCGCGCACCGGCCCGCGAGCACCTCCTCGAGGCGGTCGAGGTGCACGCGCTCGTCGGGGCGGCGCATGTCGCCGGGAAGCAGCAGCCCCTTGCGCGAGTGGATCGCCACCCACAGGATCTCGAACCCGCTCTGGCGCTCCTGGAACCACTTGCGGAGGTAGTGCTCGAGCTCGGGCCGCGTGGCCACGTCGCGGTGGATGAACGGGACGTGGTAGTCCGACGCGCGCAGGAACTCGAGCCCGGGGCGCACCGACACGGACGAGCGCAGCCCGAACCACTCGGCCTCGAGGCAGAAGATGCCCTTGCGGTAGACGAGCACGCAGAGGATCGTAACGGCGGTCAGAAGTCGCGGCGGCGGAAGATCCAGACGCACGCGCCGAGCAAGGCGACCTCGAACGCGAGGCTCGTGCCGATGGTCCATGCGACGCCCTTGCGCGACTCGGCGTCGTCGAAGAGGGCCTGCTGGAACTCGCGCCGCTTCACGCGCGTCGAGCCGAAGAAGTTCAGGGTCGATTCCTCGTCGGGCGGCGGGCGGAAGCTGGCGCTCGCGATGAGCCGGCGCTGCAGCCACTCGGTGGTCTCGTTGGTCTTCGGCAGGCACGTGACCAGCGCGTAGAGCGGCGCGTAGACGCGCTGCCAGGTGGCGGCGGCCGCGCGCTCGGACTCGAGCTCGCCGCGCAGGCGGTCGACGTCGGCGTCGGCGTTCTTCGAGAGGCGCGTCTCGATGGCGCGCTCGATGGCCGCGCACTCCATGGTGGACGCGATGCGCCCGCGGTTCACGAACTGCTCGCCCTCCTGCAGGCCGAAGAGCCCGAGCCAGAAGACGAGGGTCAGCAGCAGGCTGGCGACCGTGCTGCGCGTGAGCACGCCCATCAGCGCGCAGAAGCAGTAGAGGTAGCTGAAGAACACCACCACCGTGGGCACGGCGATGAAGAGCCCGGGCTCCCACGCGCCGCCGCGGATGCCGATCACCATGAAGCTGGCCGTGACGAACACCAGCGCCTGGATGCCGGCGAAGAAGAGGCCCGTCACCCAGCGCGTCAGGAACAGCCGGCCGCGCGTGATGGGCTTCGAGAGCAGCATGTCGATGGAGCCGCTCGCGACCATCTCAGGGACGACGCTCGCCGTCGAGATGAGCGCCAGGATCGCCGCGAGCCACGTCAGCCAGACGTTGATGCCCAGGTTCTGGAAGATGATCTTGTAGAACGTGGACGCGGGGAAGAACTGCGTGTTGACGAACTTGTTGTCGACGTGGAACCACAGCACCGAGATGCCGGTGGAGTCGATGCCCACGGACCCGACCAGCACCACCACCAGCATGCTGATGGCGATGGCGAGCCAGAAGAGCTTTCGCGAGTTGAGGTCGCGGTAGGCGTCGAGGAAGATCGCGAGGGTCTGCGTCACCGGCGTGCCTCCCGCGCCGCGCCCGGCATCGCGCGGCCGTCGCGGTCGACGACGCTGCGGACGAAGAGGTCCTCGAGGGTCTCCCGCGCGCGCTCGACGCGCGTGACGACGGCGCCCGCGGCGCGCAGCGCGTCGATCACGGGCTGCACCTCGGCGGCTTCGCGCGTGGGCAGGACGTAGGTGAGCGCGCCGGGGCGGTCGGGCACGGCGGCGCCCGGGCACTCGCGGCCCGCGAACGTCACCGCCGCGGGACCGCCCACGGCGTCGAGCTCGTAGCGGTGGCTGTCGCGGGTCAGTTCCTCGATGGTGCCCTGCGCCACGGTGAGTCCCTGGTTGACGATCGCGACGCGGTCGGCCACCATCTCGACCTCGCCGAGCAGGTGGCTGTTGACGAGCACCGTGCGGCCCTCGCCGCGGATGCGCAGCAGCATGTCGCGGATCTCGCGGCGGCCCACGGGGTCGACGCCGTCGGTCGGCTCGTCGAGCACCACGAGCTGCGGGTCGTTGACCAGCGCCGCGGCGATGCCGATGCGCTGCTGCATGCCCTTGGAGTACGTGGTGACGCGGCGGTCGCCCCAGTCGCGCATGCCGACGAGCTCGAGCAGGCGCTCGGTGCGCTCGCGCCGCACGGCGCGCGGCACCTTCGCGAGCGCGCCCAGGAAGTCGACCACCTGGCGCCCCGTGAGGTACGCGGGGAACCGATGGTGCTCGGGCAGGTACCCGATGCGCTCGAGCACGCGCTGCGTGCACGCGGGCTCGCCGAGCACGGTGCCCTGCAGCGTGGTGGGCCGCACCACCGTCATGATGATCTTGACCAGCGTGCTCTTTCCCGCGCCGTTCGGGCCGAGCAGGCCGAACACCTCGCCGCGGCCCACGGAGAGCGACACGCCGCGCAGCGCCTTCACGCCGCCTCGGTAGGTCTTCGTCACGTCGCGGAGGTCGATGGCAAGCACGCACGCACGTTACCGCGGCCTACGATGGCGCCATGGACCACGCATCGCGCGAGGCGCCCGCGTCCATCCGCATCGGGTGGTCGGCGCTCATGGTGGCGGCGGTGCTCGCCGTCGCCACCGTCGCCGCGATCGCGTCGCGGGGGCTGGTGGGCGGATTCGGCCTCGACGCCGCGGGGGCCGTGACGGTGGTCGCGGCCACGCTCGCCACCGGGCTTGCGCTCCTGCCCATGGCGGCGATCATCGAGCTGCCGCGCGCGATGTGGGGCCACTGGGTTCCGGAACGCCGGCATCGCGCGGGGCGGTGCCCGGCGTGCGGGTACGGAGGTTCCGGAGGGCGCTGCCCCGAGTGCGGCGCGGCGTTCGAGCGGCCGCCCTCGTACGCCGCCGACTGGGCGACGCTGCGGCGCGTGGCATGGACGGTGGCGCCCGCGTCGCTCGCCGCTGCCGCGCTGGGGCTCGTGATCGCCGTGACGGACGAACGCGCGTTCGCGCGCGAGGTGGAGGCGCAGCGGCGCCGCGACCCCGAGCTGCGGGCGTGGTCGCGCCCGCGCGCGTGGCCCGCGGGGTTCGCGGAGCTCCGGTGGGATGCCGGCAGGGGCTTCTCGGGGCCGCCGCCCTTCGAGGCGCCGAAGGAGGCGCTGCGGCCGCGGGCGTGATTCAGCCGTTGGGCTTCTTGGCGTCCGGCTCGGCCTGCGTCGGCCCGCTCGACGGCGCACGTTCGAGCGTCGCCTGGCCCGCGCGCTCGCGGGCGGCGGGCGCCTGGAGGGGCCGGGGCGCGGCCTTCGAGCGCCGCTCGATCGACTCGCTGAGCCGCTGCACCACGGGGACCTTGTAGCGGTCGACGTTCTCCGGCTTCAGCACGAAGTAGTAGAAGGTGCCCTCCGCGTACTGGTTGCCCGCGAGCACCTCGGCCGCCGCGCCGACGCCCATGTAGATGTCGCCGCGGCCCGCGGCGCGGATGGCGCCGCCGGTGTCCTGGTCGAGCATGATGCGTTCGAACGGGCGCGGCGTGCCCGCATAGTCGGCGGTCTCGGTCTGCACGAGCATGGCGAGCCCGCGCGGGAAGATCTTCTTGTCAGTGGCCAGGCTCGCGTACGTCGTGACGGGCACGCCGAGCGAGCCCAGCGGCCACGCCTTCGCCTCGTACATCGAGAAGAACACCATGTTCTCGTTGCGGTCGATGTAGCGCTGCACCAGCGCGGGGTCGCGCTCGTAGAGGCGCTTGATGTTGCCGAGCGTGCGCTCGCGCCGCGTGATGACGCCGTCCTCGACCAGGCTCATGCCGAGGCCCACGTAGGGGCGGCCGGTCTTGCCCGCGTAGCCGACGTACTTGATCGAGTTGTCGGGCAGCACCAGCTTCGCGCTGCCGTTCACCTCGCACACGTAGGCGTCGAACGCGCTCGAGAGCCACACGAGCTCGGTGCCCGCGAGCTCGCCGCCGGCCATGAGGTCCTTACGCGCGGGCCACGGCGAGACCGATCCGTCGGCCGCGCGGCGGCCCAGCGGCTCGCCGGTCTGCGTGTCGGTGACGAGGTCCTTCGGCCGCTGGTAGAGCGGGAAGCGGAACGTCTCGGTGCGCTCCATGCTCGCCTTGATCTCGGGCGAGAAGTAGCCGGTGAAGAGCACCTTGCCCTTGCCGTTGGAGCCGCGCGACTGCCAGATGTCGAACTGCGCGTAGACGTCGCGCTGGAACGACTCGGCGTCCTTCGAGTTCTCCATCAGGTACTTGATGCCCCAGATCGAGGCGGCCGCGAGGCGATGGTCGGGCACCACCTGCGCGATCGGCCCGAGCTGCTCGCTCGAGTAGGCCGACTTGCTGCTGTTGGTCGCGAACCAGCGCACGCTGTTCTCCAGCGCCATCACGGTGGCGGCGTCCTTCGCCGTGAACGCCGCGCGCACGTCGGGGTACTCCTCGGGCGAGAGCTTTCGCAGGCCGTGCTCGCCGGGCGGGATCTGCACGTCGGGGTCGGCCTCGGGGGCGGGCTTCGGCGCGGCCTTGCAGCCGCCGACGAGGAGCGAGCCCGCGACGGCGAGCGTGGCGGCCACGGCCAGCGCCGCGCCGGAGCGGGCGCGGCCGAGCGCGGCGATCGAGCGGCGGGAGGGGGCAACGAGGGAACCGGTCATGCGTCCGTGCATCCGGCCAATATCGTCCGGGACGCATTGAAACGTGCAGAATGCCGTTACACTCCCGCCATGCCCACCGACCTGCTCGCCTCCGCCCTGCCCCCGGCCGGGACCCCCGCCCCCGTCCTCGCGATGTTCGGGCTCGGGACCACCGAGCTGGTCATCGTGGCGGTGATCGGCCTGCTGCTCTTCGGCAGCCGGCTCCCGAGCGTCGGGCGGAACATCGGCAAGTCGATCACCGAGTTCAAGAAGGGCATGAAGGACGCCAGCGACGAGATCTCCCGGGAGGACTCGGCGCAGCGGCCGCAGCTGAGCCAGGACCAGATGGAACGGGCCACCGAGGAGGCCGTCCGGCGCCTCAAGGCCGAGCAGGCGGCGCAGCAGAAGTGAGCCCCCGGAGGCTCTGGGCCCTCGCGGCCCTCGTTTTTCTGGCGGTGGGGGTGGTCACGCTGGGGGTCCGCCCCCTGCAGGTGCCCGACGAGGCCCGCTACGGCATCATCCCGGCGCAGATGGTGGAGTCGGGGGACTGGCTGTCGCTGCGCCTGGCGGGGTTCCGGTTCTACGAGAAGCCGCCGCTCGTCTACTGGATCACCGCGACGAGCATCTCGGCGTTCGGGCAGAACGCGTGGGCCATCCGACTGCCGAGTGCGATGGCCGCGTGCGGCGCGGCCTTGGTGGCCGCCTGGTGCGCCGTGCGCATCACGGGCCGGCGCGAGCTGGGCCCACTGGCGTTCATGGTGCAGGCGACCACGGTCATGCCCTTGGTGCTCGGCACGGTCACGACGCTCGACCCGTGGTTCGCGTGCCTGGTGGCGGTCACGATGGGCGCATTCCTGGGTGCGTGCACGAGCGAGGGGCGCACGCGCATCCTGTGGCTCGCGGCGGCCGGTGCGGCGGCGGGGCTCGCCTTTCTCGCGAAGGGGCTGCTCGCGTTCGCGATCCCGGGCGCGGCGGCGATCGCCTACCTCGCGTGGGAGCGCCGATGGCGCGACATGCTCTCGATGCCGTGGGTGCCGCTGGCGGCGGCCGCGGTGGCGCTTCTGCCGCTGGCGCTGGCGGTGGAGCGCGCGAACCCGGGGATGTGGAAGTACCTGGTGATGAAGGAGCACGTGCGGCGCGCCTTGAACCCGGACCCGACGCAGCAGCCGCAGCCGTGGTGGTTCTACGCAGTGCTCTTCCCGGCGGGCGCCTTGGTGTGGATGCTGGCGTGGCCGCGTGCGGCCGCGGGGCTGCGCGCGTGCGCAGGGCGCGGACCGGGCGACGCACATGCGCGCGGCGGCGTGCACGATGCTGGCCCGCGCCTGCGCAGCGGCGTGCGCTTCATGACGTGCTGGGCGTTCGTGCCGCTGGCGGCGCTCAGCCTCTCGAGCGGGAAGCTCGCCACCTACATGCTGCCGATGTTCGCGCCGGTGGCGGTGCTGGTGGCCGTGGGGTTGTGGCACTGGCGCGCGGCGAACCCGGGCACGGGCGGGCACTCGGCGGCCGCGGCGCGATGGGTGCTGCGGATTGCGCTGGTGGCGTGCGTGGCGACGGCGGTCGCGGGACCCGCGCGGTTCGGGCTGCCGGATCCGTGGGAATCGGGGGGTGCGACGCGGCTCCTCGTGATCGCGGCGGCGCTGGCCGCATGGGCATTGATCGACGCATGGAGCTGGTCGACCGACGACGCGACGCGGTGGCTTGCGCGCACGGCGATGGCGCCGGTGCCGATGCTCGCCGTCATCCCGTTCCTCTACCCGACCGCGCTTCTCAACACCGCGAAGCACCCGTGGCCGTTCCTCGCCGAGCACCGCGAGGCGCTGCGCGCAAGCGACGTGCTCATCGTGGCGGGCGGCACGCCGGCGCTGGCCGCGAGCTGGGACACGGGCCGACGCGATCTCGTGATCGCCGGGTGGGCCGACGAGTTCGACAACGAGCTCGACCTGCCCGAGGAGCGCGAGCGCCGCATCGACTGGAGGGCCGTGGCCGAGCGCGTGCGCGCCGCGCGCGAGGCGCGGCCGCCGCGGACGGTGGGCGTGCTGGGGCAGCCCGCGCGGCTCGACGAGATCGCGAAGTCGGCCGGCGTGCCGGCGCCCGCCATGCGCGAGGACCGCAAGGACCTCGGCGTGGCGATCTGGCGGTGAGGCGCGGAACGGGCGCCGCGGAACGCGCGCCGCACGATCAGCGGTTGGCGAGCGGCGCGCCGAGGTCGGTGTGGTGGTGCACCATCTTCCAGCCGTTCGCTTCCTTGCGGAAGACGTTGGTGGCACGGAAGCGCATGTCGGCGGGCTTGCCGTCGATGACCGAGCCCTTGCAGACCTCGACGCAGGTGACGACGCCGAAATCGTCGCCGGCGATGGTGTGCATGTCGGTGCAGGCCACGGTGCCGCCCATCTTCATGCCGGCCTCGCGGCGGAAGCGCCCGATCACGGCGTCGTAGCCGACGTTGGTCTTGCCGTCGGGCCCGAAGTCCGAGACGTCGGCGGCGTGCGACCACACCGACTCCATGCCCTGTGCGCTGCCGGCGCAGACGCCGTTGATGGCGGCGTAGAACGCCATGTTGGCTTCGTCCATGGTCGCGTAGCTCGACTCGTGCGCGCCGTCATGCTGCGAGAGCGCCTTACGCGCCACGTGGCCCGCGGCCATGCGGCCGGCGCAGCCGGAGGCGGAGGCGAGGAGGATGGCGGCGGACGAGGCGGCGACGAACGCGAAGCGAGCGGAGGTGGAGGTCATGAAGTGGGATCCTAGGGGCGGTGCGAAAGGGCCGATTCTCGCGATTCGCGCCGAATCGGCCTTACCTTGGTGCATTCTGATGCTATCGTGCTATCACACTTGCATGGCTCAGTTCGTCGTTCGCAACATCGAGGATGAGGTCCGCGACCGCCTCCGGTCCATGGCGAAGCGCCACGGGCGCAGCATGGAGGAGGAGATCCGCGAGATCCTGCGTGCGGCGGTCGCGTCGCGCCCGACGGGGGCGGCGCGCTTCGGCAGCCGGGCGTCCGCGAGGTTCCGCGGGTGCGGGCTTGAAACGGACATCGCCGAGCTGCGCGGCACGCACGTCGAGCCGCCGAGGCTCGGGCGGTGATCGTGCTCGACACGAACGTGCTCTCGGCACTGATGCGCGAGCGGCCTGAACGCCCGGTGATCGAGTGGCTCGACCGCCAGCCCGCGGAGTCGCTCTGGACCACCGCGATCACGCGCTTCGAGGTGCGGTTCGGCATCCGGTCGCTGCCCGCGGGCAGGCGTCGCAACGCGCTTCGCGACGCATTCGAGGAGATGCTCGCGACCGACCTGGGCCGCCGCGTGCTTGAGTTCGACGATTCGGCCGCGGCGGCGGCGGCGGAGATCGCGGCCCGGCGCCGCGCGGAAGGGCGGCCGGTCGACATGCGGGACGTCCAGATCGCGGGCACCGTCGCCGCGCGCCGGGGCACGCTCGCCACGCGGAATCGCCGGCATTTCGTCGGTGCGGGCATTGACGTCGTGGACCCCTGGCAGGACGGATAACACGGGCCGCGCCGCGCGCAGGGCCCGCGTGACACGGCCGGGGGTCCCGGCTAGACTCTGACGCTCCGGGCGATTAGCTCAGCTGGCTAGAGCACACGCATCACACGCGTGGGGTCACTGGTTCGAATCCAGTATCGCCCATTCAGGAATGAACGCACGCGGTTGTGCTCGCTCGCACTGAGCGGCACAACCGCGCTGCGTTTCGGGGGTTGCGTGCAGTCCGAACGACGCGTTGCGAACCGGGGCGGTCCGGTGCTGTGACGCCCATTGCGCCGCATTGGGGGCGAAGTGCGTCGCTTTCTGCGTCGGTTTGGGGGGGCCGAATCGATCGCTCCCTTCCGTCCGAAGCTCAGACGTGCATCGACGCCTCAGCGAGCGTGTGTTACGGGCGCCTTCCATCCGCTCGCTGTTGGGCGATACAGTTCCCGAATGGCCCTGGCCATTCGACGCCTCCTCGCATCCCTCTTGATCGCGGCCTTGCTGGCCGTCGGCGGACTGCGTGGCCAGACGCTTTCGCTGGGTGGCGACCACGCGCACGGCCCGGATTCGGCACATGCCGACCACGGGCACCATCACGACCACCACCACGACCCTTCCCCGGCGGCCCCGCACTCGCACGACGACCACGACACCCACCTCCACCTCTCGATCGCGGACTGGGCGCGGATGGCTGCTCGGGCCGCCGTGGACATGCCGAAGCTGCATGTGCTGGTGACGCTGCAGTTCCCGGCATTCCCGGACGTGGGGGCGGCGAGCTGCCTCTCGCGACCCATGCGCATCTCCGAGCCGTGGCGGCCGCCCCCGAGGGGCGAACTCGCCGCGTTGCGCGCCATCCGCCTGCTCGTGTGAATCCCGGCGATCGCATCCGCCTCCCGTAGGTGGATGCCCCCCCTGGCGCCCTGCGCCGGTGTCCTTCACGCCACGGCCATCGTGTCGCGTCCATGCGACGACGATCACCCGGGCGGGATCGATTCGCCCCTGATGACCTCGGGATTCCATGAAGAAGTGTCCGTCGATTCCATCCATCGCGCCTCGGTCGCGCGCCGCCGCCGCGGCAGCAGCCATCGGGTGCGCCCTCCTGCAAGGCTGCCAGCAGTACGAACCGAGGCCGGTCGACGTCGCCGCGCACCGAGCCGACTTCCTCGCCCGGACCCCTGACCTGGCAAGCGGGCCCGGTTCCGGAACCGCCGCGACCCCGGCTCGGCCAGCAGGCCTGCCTGCGCTGACGCTCGAGGACGCCGAGCGCGTGGCGCTCTACTTCAACGCAACGCTCCGACGCGCCCGTCGCGAGGCGGGGATCGCGCTGGCGGCATCCGAGAACGGCGGCCTCTGGACCGACCCGACGGTGTCGCTCGAGTTCACCCGCATCCTGCAGACCGTCAGCAACCCGAACGAGCTCTTCGGCGGCTTCAACCTGAGCATCCCGATCTCAGGCCGGCTGGAGATCGAGAAGGCCCGGCTCGGACTTGAGCATGCCACCGCCCTGGCCGACGTGGCCCGGCTCGAGTGGTCGACCCGCATGGAACTCCGGCGCACGTGGACCCAATGGACCGCCTTGCGCCGCCAGCTCGATGCCGTGCTGCAGTTCTCGGGGTTCGTCTCCGGAGTCGTCGCCGTGGTCGACGCCATGGCGACGACCGGCGAGGTGGCCCGCATCGAGGCGCGCCTGTTCAGGCTCGAGCAGATGTCCGCGAGCGTGGAAGTGCAGCGGCTCGAGGCGCAGCGTCGCCAGGCCGAGCTCTCGATCATGCGGCTGCTGGGCCTGCCCCCGAGCTTCATCGCACGGCTCGAGCCGTCGGATCTCTCGCCCGGGTCGACGGCGGCGCTCGATCCGGATTCCGAGGCCGTGCAGCGCCGCATCCTCGATTCGAGCCCGTCGCTCCTGGTAGCGAAGGCCGAGTACGAGGTCGCGGAACTACGCCTCAAGGAGGAGGTCGCGCGGCAGCTCCCCGACCTGCAGGTGAGCCCGAACTACGGCACGCAGAACGCCGAGCGCCAGTTCCTTCTCGGCCTCGCGATCCCGCTGCCGATCCTCAATGGCAACCGGCAGGCGATCGCGGAGGCCTTCGCCGCTCGCGAGGCAGCCCGGGTCGACATCGAGCTCGAGCTCGAGACCGCCATCGCCGCGGTGGCGTTCAGGCACTCCGAGCTCCGTGCGGCCTCGATGCAGCGGGAGATCTTCGCGCGCGACCTCGTGCCGCTGGCGGAGCTGCAGTACAGCGAGGCGCGGGAAGTCGCGAGGCTGGGCGAAGTGAACACGCTGGCGCTGCTCGAGGGACTGAAGCGCCGCAAGGAGGCGCAGACCGGCCTGATCGCTGCACAGCGGGACGAGGCCATCGCCGCAATCGGCATCGAGGAGGTGGTCGGCGCGCCCGCCGGCCAGGTTGCAGGAGGAACCAGATGAACCCGAGCGGACACCGATTCCGCGTGCGAACCGCACCACGCTTCGCCACCGCCTTCCTTGCGATTGCATCGCTCGTTGCGATGCCCATCGGAGGTTGCTCCCGAGAACCGGATCCCGCCCCGGCCGCGCCCGCGACGGCGCCGGCACAGGCAGCGGCACCGACAAATCGCGTCGACATCCCCGAGTCGGTCCGTCGCAACCTGGGCATCACGTTCGCGCGGGTCGAACCGCGGACCGTGGAACGGACGCTCCGGGTCCCTGGCAGGTTCGAGCTCGTCCCTTCCGCACGACGGGAGTACCGAAGCCCCGTGGAGGGAACGGTCGAGGTGCTCGTTTCCCAGCACCAGCGCGTCGAGGCCGGCACGCCACTCTTCCGGGTCAATTCCCCCGAGCTCGTCCAGCTGCGCGACGACACCGCCGCGGCACGCGCACGCCTCGATGCCTGCGAGCCCATGAAGCGGGCACACGAGGCGCACCGGGAGAGCCTTGGCGCCCAGGCGAAGCTCTGGGCCGAACGCGTCGCCCAGCTCGAACGCATCCGGGATGCCGGCGGCGGAGGTGCGTCGCAGATCGCGGCGGCTCGCGCCGAGCTCGGCACCGTCCAGATCGCGCTGGCAGAGGTGGCGGCCGAGGAAGCGGAACTGGAATCGACGCGGCGGGTCGCAGAGTCCGGCCTTCGCGCGCTCGTAGCACGCCGGTCGCTGCTGCTGGCGGGGACCGGCTGCGCCGAGGCCGCGCAGGCGGGCGATGGCACGCTGGTCGTCTGCGCCGGGGCATCCGGACAGGTGGACCAGGTTCCTGCCACGCAGGGCGGGAGGATCGACCGCTCGGGGCTCGTGGCCACCGTGATCGACCCTGCCCAGGTGCGGTTCCGTGCCAAGGCGCTGCAGTCGGACCTCGGCCGGCTGCGTGACGGGATGCGCGCCCGGATCGCCGTCGGGTCGGCGACCGCCGCGACGGACGCCGCGATCGCCGGGCCACTGACGGTCGCGCCGGTCGCAGACGCCGATGCGCGGACGATCGAGCTCCTCGTCGTTCCCGAGGCGCTCACGCCGTGGGCGCGTGCGGGCATCGCGGGCACGCTCGAGCTTCCGCTCGAGGGAGCGTCGGAGGAACTGGCGATCCCGCTCTCCGCGGTGGTGCGCGATGGCGCCATGCCGATCATCTTCCGGCGCGACCCGGCGAACCCGGACCGCGCCTTCCGGCTCGATGCGGACCTCGGGCCGAGCGACGGCCAGTGGATCTCGATCCTCAGCGGCGTGCGCGAGGGCGACGAGGTCGTGGTCGCAGGCAGCCACCAGCTGATGCTTGCGACCAGCGGCACCGCGGCCAAGGGCGGCCACTTCCACCCCGACGGCACCTTCCACGAAGGAGAGGACTGACGTGCTGCAGCGGCTCATCGGGATCTCCCTTCGGCTTCCGTCCCTGGTGCTCGTGCTAGCGGGCATGCTGCTGGTGTTCGCCGGTGTGCGCCTCGGCGACATGCCGGTCGACGTGTTCCCGGAGCTCAACGCCCCGACCGTAGTCGTGATGACGGAGGCGGGCGGGCTGGCCGCGGACGAGGTGGAGACCAACGTCACCTTCCCGGTCGAGAGCGCGCTCAACGGCCTGCCCGGGACGCGCCGCGTGCGCTCGGCGAGCGCCACGAGCCTGTCCATCGTGTGGGCGGAGTTCGACTGGGGCACCGACCTCTATCGCGCCAGGCAGCTGGTGTCGGAGCGGATCTCCGCCGTCCGGGAGGAGCTCCCGCCGGGCACCCATGCCGAGATCATGCCGATCACGAGCATCACCGGCGAGGTGATGCTCTTCGCACTGTCGTCGCCGGACGGGCGGGTATCGCCGCTCGAGGTCCGAAGCCTCGCGGAATTCGAGCTGAGGCAGAAGCTCCTCGCCGTGCCCGGGGTGGCGCAGGTGGTGGCGATTGGGGGCGAGCTGCCGCAGTACGAGGTCGCCGTCCGCCAGGACCGCCTCGATGCCTTCGGGCTCACGGTGCGCGACGTCACGGAAGCGGCCCGCCGCGCCCACAGCACGGCGAGCGCCGGGTACCTACCGAACGTCGAAAACCAGGAGCTGCCCATTCGCCAGATGGCAAAGGTCCGCGGCGTCGAGGACATCCGCGCGGCGCTGGTCGTGCTCCGCGACGGGCTTCCGGTGACGATCGGGGACGTGGCCGACGTCAGGCTTGGGGCCTCGCCGAAGCGGGGCACCGCCGCGGATTCCGGCCTGCCGGCCGTGGTCGTGAGCGTGCAGAAGTCCCCCGGGACGAACACCTTCGACCTGACCCGGCGGATCGATGCCGTCCTCGACCAGTTCGAGCCGACCATGCCCGACGGACTGATCCTCAACAGGGACCCTTTTCGCGCCTCGCGGTTCATCGAGCGGTCGGTCAACAACGTGGTCCGCGTCCTCGTCGAGGCGAGCATCGTGGTCGCGGTGATCCTTGTCCTCTTCCTGATGGACTTCCGTGCCACGGTCGTCACGCTCACTGCCTTGCCCCTGTCGCTCGCCGCGGCGCTGCTGGTGCTCTGGGCGCTCGGGATGTCGCTCAACGTCATGACGCTCGGCGGGCTTGCGGTCGCAATCGGCGAGCTGGTCGACGACGCCATCATCGACGTCGAGAACGTGCTGCGCAGGCTCAGGCAGAACCGGTCGCTGCCGCCCGACCGGCGGCGCCCCGCCGTACAGGTGATCTTTGACGCCAGCAACGAGATCCGCTCGTCGGTGGTGTTCGCCACGGTCATCATCTGCATCGTCTTCGTGCCGCTGCTCTTCCTGCAGGGCGTCGAGGGTCGCTTCTTCCAGCCGCTCGGGATCGCGTACATCGTCTCGATCATGGCATCGCTCGTCGTGGCGCTGACCGTGACCCCGGCGCTCTGCCGGGTGCTCTTCGCGCGTTCGTATGGCATGACACGGGAGGCTCCGTCGGCGGGCGACGCCGGCCACGGGGACGGACTGCTGGCTCGGGCGCTCAAGCGCGCCTACGCGCCGCTCCTCTCCGCGTCGCTGAGGCTCCGTTGGTGGGTGATCTCGGGCGCGATGGTCCTCGCGGGGCTCTCGGTGGTGCTGGCGTCGACATTCGGGAGCTCGTTCCTCCCGAGCTTCCGTGAAGGCACCTTCAACGTCTTCCTGATGGCTCCCCCGGGGACGTCGCTTGCGGAGAGCGACCGGCTCGCGGGGAGCATCGAGCGCCAGCTGATGGCCGTCGATGGGGTGCACAGCGTGACTCGGCGCACGGGCCGCGCCGAGCGCGACGAGCATGCCGAGCCGGTGAGCAACTCCGAGATCGAGGTGACCGTCGATGCCGATGCCGACCAGGAGGCCGTGCGCGAGGCGATTGACCGCATCGTGCGGAACATCCCGTCGATCTCGGTCATGGTCGGCCAACCGATCGAGCACCGGCTGTCGCACGTCCTGTCTGGCACGCCGGCGGCGATCGCAATCAGCATCTACGGCGACGACCTCGACACGTTGCGCGGGGTGGCACGGAAGGTCGAGACGGCCCTGCGCACGATCCCGGGGACGCGCGACGTGGCCGCCAACCGCGAGGTCATGATCACGTCGCTTCCGATCCGGTACCGGCCGGCAGCGCTGGCGGTGCATGGCCTCTCGCCTGCGGACGCCGCGGAGCAGGTCCAGGAAGCGCTCCAAGGCGTACAGGTCGCGAGCGTGAACCACGGGATACGTCGCTTCGACATGGTGGTCCGCCTCGCCGAGAGCGAGCGCCAGAGGCTGGATCAAGTGATGGACCTCCGGCTGCGTGGCTCCGGGGGCGGGCTCGTGCGGCTCCGGGACGTCGCCGACATCGGGCCCGAGCGGACCAGCAACCTCATCACGCGGGAGAACTCCCAGCGAAAGGCGCTGGTCACCACGAACGTCGGGCCCGGCCACGACCTCGGAGGGTTGGTGGCAGCCGTGCGTTCGCAGGTCGACCCGATCGTCCGGGAGGCAGGGTGCACGGTGCACTACGGGGGACAGTTCGAGGCCCAGCAGTCGGCCAGCCGCACCATCTGGATGATGGGCGCCGGCATCGTGGTCGTGATGTTCCTGCTGCTCCAGGCATCGACGGGCGGGGCGTCCACGGCGGCGCTGGTGATGCTCAACCTGCCGCTCGCCCTGATCGGTGGCGTGATCGCCGTGTTCGTCAGCGAGTCGCCCGACATCGGGTCGAACGCGGCCGCCCTGCTTGGGCTCGGGGAGAACCGGTACGTCGCGCCGGTGCTCTCGATCGCCAGCATGGTCGGGTTCGTCACGCTGTTCGGCATCGCGGTCCGCAACGGCATCCTGCTCGTCAACCACTACGAGCACCTGCGGATGAACGAGGGATGCTCGGCGCAGGAAGCCGTCGTCCGCGGCTCCGTGGAACGCTTGATTCCGATCCTCATGACTGCATTGACCGCCGCGCTCGGCCTTCTGCCGCTCGCCCTCGCCGGGAACGCCCCGGGCAGCGAGTTGCTCGCGCCGCTCGCGACCGTCGTGCTGGGCGGGCTGCTCTCGTCCACCATCCTCAATCTCGTTGTCGTCCCGGTCGGCTACTCGCTCTTCTCGCGAGGTCGCCGGGCGGATACCCACCCCGCGTCCCTGGTCCAAGGAGCTCCATCATGAACCGCCACCTCCCGAGCATGCTCTCCGTCCTCGCTGCCGCCACCCTCGCACTGGTGCCCGCCGGATGCGGGGATTCGAAGCCTTCGAGCGGTGCCAAGGCCGCCGCGAAGGACGACCCCGGGCACGACCACGGCTCCGGCGGTGGCCGTGACGGACATGACCACGCTCCGGCAAAGCCGGCGGCTGCGGCCGACGCCGATGACAATGGCCACGCCCACGGGCCGGCCGTGCAGCTCGGCGAGCAGCAGGTCGCGGGCTTCACGGTGCGTGCCTCGCGTGACGGTGCCATCGCCGGGGCAGCCGACGCGCCGATCGACGTCTGGATCGCCGGCGGTCCGGCAAAGGTCGTGTCCGTGCGGTTCTGGATCGGCACGCAGGATGCGAAGGGGTCCGTGAAGGCGAAGGCCGCCCTCGAGAAGGACAATTGGCATACCCACGCGGAACTCCCTTCGCCGATGCCGGCCGAGAGCAAGCTCTGGGTTGAATTCGAGGTCGAGGGCGGCGCCAAGCACGTCGCCGGGTTCGATCTCAAGGCCTGAACGCGGTGCTTGAGTGGACCCGGGGCGTGTATGTGCACGCTTCACCCCGGATCGCCACCTCGAAGTGCGCGTCCCGCGTCTGCAGGTAGTGCTTCGCCGCCACCAGCGGGCTGTGGCCGAGCCACTTGGCAACCACGTGGGCGGGCAGGGCCTCGGCCCAGTCGGTGGCGCAGCTGGCGCGCATGTTGTGGAAGAGGCGTGGCCAGGGCTCGTAGCCCGCGCGGGCGATCAGCTTCATGAACGTGGTGCGCAGGTTCGTGGTCGGGTCGGTGAGGCGCGGCACGACGGCCTCGCTGCCTTCGGGCGCCTGATCGAACAGCGCCTGCAGGATGGGCCGAAGCTCCGGCGTCATCGGCACGATGCGCACCGCGTGGCCGTCGTGGGCGGCGGTCTTCGGGCTACGCGCGGTCATCAGGCTGCGCTCGCAGTTGATGGCGCCAGAGCCGAACTCGGAAATCTCGGTAGGGCAGCAGAGGAGTCGTCCGAATCGCGCATGCAAAAGAGAAACCCCTCGCGGGGTGTGTCCCAGCGAGGGGGATTTTGGTGCGACGGAACGGGCCGCTGGCGGAAACCGCACTGAGCCGATGCGTTCGTGCCGCTCAGCGACGACGGCGCGCGGCGAGACCCGCGAGGCCGAGCAGTGCTGCCGCGCCAGGCGCCGGAACGATCGCGTTGCCCGTCACGCTGATGTTGTCGATGCGGTTGGTGCCGGCACCGAGGTTGAGGCCGGTTGCGATGAACCGAAGGATGACGGAGGAATCGCTTGCGCCCACAAGCAAGGGAGTCGAAAGCGTGAACTGAGGCTGTCGAGCACTGGATGAGCTCCACGCGTTCGTGCCCGACAGGACGGCTCCCGCCTGGATGACCGAGTAGCTGAGTGCGGTCGTGAACGAATTCCCTCCGTCGACGCTGAAATCGACGCGGAAATCAGACGGACCCGTGCCGGATCGGGTCTGGTCCCATTCGACTGAGATGGACTCGTAGCCCACTGTCGAGAACGCGATCTGGTAGTAGTCGCCCTGTGACCACTTGTCGCTCGAGAGCGAGTAGGTCGATCCGTTTCCGGCCGGCGTGGTCCACGCCGCGGCGGCCTGTGCATGAAAACCGCTCAGCATCGTGCCAGCGGTCAGCGCGCCCTGATCGGCGGCGCCATAGCTGAACGCGGAGCCCGTGGTGGGCGTTGAGATAGCGGTGGTGATGGACCAGCCGGCGATCAGTTCCGCGTTCGCGGAGGTTCCAATGACGGACACAAGCGAAGTCGCGACGAAGACGAGCGCTGCAGTGCGCATGCCAAACTCCTCAGATTGCGCGGTGGGGGGTCGTGATGGGGAAGACCATCAACGGCCCACGCGCGGTTCCACAGCCGAGTCCGTCGGCGCGCGGCCCAGATCTGACGCTCCACTCCTCTGCGGGTGTAACGCGAAGTGCGAGTCGCTCCAACACGCGACATGGATCAGTTGGCGATTCCGCGTCTTCCGAGGCATTGGGGTGCCTCTGAAGACAACATCATGTCTCTAGCGTCGTTTCGGAAGCGGCCAGTCGGCCACGATCGATGCCCCGAGCGCCGGATGCTTCACAGAGGCGCGGAACAGACGGAAATCCCGCAACTCGGCGCCGATCTGCGCCGCGCCGCGATCAAGGAGCATTCGATAGCGTTCGTTGTCTTCGCGAATCGCAGGTCCCAGGCTCGATGACTTGCTGCCCAGCAGCACTCCGTCGGGAAGAGGACTCGGCAGCGGCGCGGAAGGCGCCGCGGGATGAGGGATGATGGACGAAACCTCTCGGCACGACACGGTGAAATCGGGAGTCGGCAGGGACCGATGAACCCAGATGTCGAGTGTCGCTCGGCGTGTTGGCGCGGAGATCCTCATCGACAGCGAGCCAAAGGCGTGGCGGTCCTTGGCCCAGACATCCCCCGCGCTCCGCACCACCTCGAGGAACGAGAGCGTCTCCGGCACGCCAGGCCGCGGAAGGAAGGTGCAGTAGCGAAGGGGCTGGCCACGATCGAACTCGATGGCTTCAAACTGATCGGCGTGAATGCCGACCGTCGAGAGCTCGGGCAGGAACCCGGGCGCCTGCTGCATGGTGGTGGCACCAGATGCGCGGACATCGATCTCGGAGCTGCCTTCCCAGCGTGCGATGGGCGAGTACACGATGGCACGCAGATTCGGTCGGAAGCAGCGGGGGCCGACGATCATGGCGCATGCGGAGACGTGCACTCGCTCGCGATTCTCGTCGGGCGCAAGGAGAAATGCGCCGACCCGCAGCTCGAGCGATGTCCCGACCCGATCCGAATCCTCGTCGAAGCGTTGCGCGAGCCGGGCGACACCGGTTACGCGTGGCACCTTTGCCAGTGGCCTGGACGGCCCCGACGTCGCGGGTCCGCCAAGGCCTGCTTCCGCGGCCTGCTTCTCGGCCGACGCTCGTGCAGCGAGGAGTGCCGTTGCGATCGCTGAGACTTGGTCGGCAAGCGCCCGCGATGGGCTGTGCGCGCGCACCGCGTCGAGCATGGTTTGCATGCCACGAGACTTTGGGAGCACCCGTAGAAGCGCGGCGGCCGATGGCGCCGTGCTCATGCGCCACAGTTTCCAACCAAGCGATTTGTCGAGGCCGAGTCGTCGCGCGAAGTCGCGCGAACTCCTGCCACGCTCGATGTGCTTCTCAAGGGTGGTGGCGAGCGAGTCGCGCAGCGCGACGGCGAGTTCTTCTTCGGACGATGGAAGCGGAGTGGTCACGCAGGATCTCAAGCAACAAAGTCGATTTCGCAGCAGGTCGCGACCGGTACGCGACACCCGTGCGAATGGAATCTACTCCACGCAAGCAGCGTGCACACGACGGATGGCGCGGCGCGATGACGCGGCAAGTCCTGCGTTCCAGAGCGCAATCGCGCACTCCCAGCCAAGCGCTCTCTGCGTCGTCTTGATGCGGCGAGGTGGACGAGCCAAACACCTTTCGTCCTTCGGTCCCGCTTACGAGTGATACGCGCTTGAACCCGACCTCGGCTGTCGGGCGAGTGACTCCCTGCTGCAGCAGAGATGCCGGAGACCTGCACTCTTGGTTTAGTCCGTGCCTTGAATTGTTTGGCGACAGCGAGCAGCTTGAGGTTTAGCCCGATGCTCCTTCCCCTGAATTCAGACCAAAGTCAGGCTTGGCATGGTTTCTGGGGGAAGTTCACGGTCGACAGGCGCCTGCAGGATGGGCCGCAGCTCCGGAGTGATCGGCACGATGAGCACGGCGTGGCCGTCGTGGGCGGCGGTCTTCGGGCTACGCACGGTCATCAGGCTGCGCTCCCAGTTGATGTCGCCCCAGCGGAGCTCGACGATCTCGGAGGGGCAGCGCAGGCCCGCGAAGCGGCTCAGGGCGATGATCGCCCTCCACTGCGGGCAGGGGCACTGGTCGATGATCCGCTGCGCCACCTCGGGCCGAACGTAGAAGGCGCGGTCGGGGTTTGACTGCGGCCCGGCGCGCAGGTGCTCGAAGGGGTTCTCGGGAACGAGCTTCCAGCGCCGTGCGCGGCTGAAGATGCACTTGGCCACGTGGACGCGCTTCGCGATCGTCGCCGCGGCGAGGGGCTTGTGTCGGTCGCCCTTCTCGGAGATCTCCTTGCGCCAGTGGTCCGCGTCGGCGGGCGTGATCTCGGTGACGGGCGTGCGGCGGCCAATGACCTCGAGCAGGCTGTCGGTGGTCTGCTTGTAGGCGGCGCGCTCGCGGTGGGGCACGAGGCCCTTGTTCGCGAAGCGGCGGTGGACGCGGTCGTCGAGGCCGTTGAGCCAGCCGAGGAGCTTGACGCCGGGCGAGCGCCGGTACATCCGGGCCGCCAGCAGAGCCTCGACGCGCACCCGGACCTCCTCGGCCTGCCGCACGTTCACCCGCCCGAGGCGGAGCACGTGGCGCTTGCCGGTGCCGTCGGTGAAGCACACGCGCTTCGAGCCGTTTGAGTCTCGTGAGACGCTTGCCATCGTTCCTCGGCCGGGCCGCGGACCATTCCGCGACCCACACATTCCCTCAACCCCGCCTCACGATCAAGGCCTGGTTTCACGGCCAATTCGGCCAGCTTGATGGCTCGCCGGCACGGCGCCCGCAGCTCCTCCTGGGGCAAACTCATCGTTGCGAAACGCGTCCCCGCTGTCACCGGAACCGAAACCAAGCGCGATCGCCCCGGCAGATCGGGTTTCGGCGACACGTGGCACGCTGCAGCCCCGTGAAGCGCGTGGCCAACCGACTCCCCCGTCCGCAAGCGGAGGTTTCGGTTCCGGTGACACGGGTGACACCCGTACGAAACAAACTTGATCGCCCCCGCCAGCCGCTCCGTTGGGCCACGCGCATGCGCTCGCGTCAGGGAGGACCCGCGGCCGCCAAAGGCGCCCGTCGGCTGGCCCCGCGCCACTCGCCCGGGAAGCCCCCCGTTGCCCTGTGCGCCCTTCCCCGGGCCGCAACCCTTCCGCCCCCCCCGAGCCCCAAGCCCGGCCCTCACGCTGGCGTCCACGCCCGCCATTGCGACGCATTCTGCGCCGCTTTCACCCTCCCCCACCGAATCCCGCGGCGTTCAGCGAGGGGTTCGAATCCAGTATCGCCCATTGAGGCAGACCCGCAAGCAGTGCCTGCGGGTTTGTCGTTGATGCAGAGTTGCAGGGCGTGAATCTCCCGGTCGGGTTGCCGTGACACACCCCGAGAACCCCCGAGTCATCCCACTCCTGCACCACCACCTGGCGTCGGCGCCGGCACGGCCGGGATTCAGCGCGACCCGTACGTCCCCCAACGCCACAGGCGTTCCATGGGGCCGTTGCCGACGAACCTGGTCCATGCCAGCGCGGCAACCGCAAGCGCGGCCCACACGCCCACCGCGACAGCGGTGAATCGCGCGTCGCCCATCGTGCCGAACATCGCAAGCCCCCACCAGGATGCGATCATGGTGCACACGATCGACTCGCCCAGGTAGACGGTGAGGCCGATCGATCCCGCCGCCTGCACGGGCGCGCGCAGGATGGCCGGCAGCCGTGGGCCGAACTCGACCGCCAGGCACGCATAGCCCACCGGCAGGAGGATCGCGCTCAGGGACAGCCCAAGCCCCGTCAGCGCCATGGCGGCGCCGCTCTCGCGCCCAAGCAGCCACCACGGAAACACCGCAAGCGCCGCGAACGGAAGCCCGGCCAGGACGAGCCGGGTGGCGAGTCGGCGCCGCCGCCCTGAAGCGTCCGCCGCGAACAGCCCGGATCGCTGCGCCCACACGCCAAGCAGCATCATCATGAAGGACTGCCACCCGTAGCTGAACGGCGCCGCCAGCGTGCCGAACAGGTAGCCGGCCGCGCGGAAGAGCAGCGCCTCATGCCACGGACCGGTGCGGAACGCGCTCGTCTCGGCCTCGATCCACTCCGGGCTGGCCGGGTTGAACTCCGACGCCAGCATGGCATCGAAGCCCCGCACGGGCCCCGCGGCCGGGTCGGCGGCCGGTTCCGCCGGCGCGGTCGCCGCCGATGCGTCGGCGAACGCCCATTGCAGCGCCAGGCCGGCAAGCGTGACGAGGAGGATCACCGCAAGCACGCCGATCGTGACGCGCCGCAGCCAACGGTCGTCGAGCCCGATGCACGCGACCACCAGCACGCCAAGCAGCGCGTAGAGGGTCAGGATGTCGCCGTACCAGATGACCAGTCCGTGCACCGCGCCGATCGCCAGCATGAGCTCCAGCCTGCGCAGCGCGTTCGGCCAGCGAGACCGTCCGTTCGCGGCCGCCCGCGCCGCCTGCTGGGCGAGCCCGAACCCGAAGAGCAGCGAGAAGATCGAGATGAACTTGAACGTCGCGAGCGCATCGACCGCGTCATGCACCGCCCAGTCGAGGGTCGATCGTCCAAGCCCCTCCGGCAGCGGACCTTGCCCCAGCGCGCACCCCATCGGCAGGAAGAAGAACCGCGCATTCACCAGGATGATGCCTAGCAGCGCCATGCCCCGGGCGAAGTCGATGCCGGCGTTGCGCTCGATCCTCGGGACGGGTGCGTTCATGCCAGAGACGTCCGCAGGCTACGTGATGTGAGCCATGAAGCCATCATAGATCGTCGCCTCGGTCATCCTCGACTCGCGGGTCGGGGTCGGCACGACGGTCACGGTGCTGCTGCCGTTCGTCACGTGAGGGCGCGTTTCGCGCGGGAACTTCCCGCTGCCCTTCGCCGCACGCCGCCGATAGGTTTGCGCGCATGGGCGCCAAGGAACTCTGCGAACGCGTCCTCGACGCGGCGGACGTGAAGGTGAACGGCGACCGCCCGTGGGACATCCGCGTCCACGACGCCGGCTTCTACGACCGCGTGGTCGGCGACGGCACGCTCGGCCTTGGCGAGTCGTACATGGACGGCTGGTGGGACTGCGACGCGCTCGACGAGATGATGGCGCGCGCCCTGCGCGCCGGCGGCGAGCGCGCGATCACGCGCAACTGGCGCACCGCGCTCCACGTGCTGCGCGCGAAGGCGGTCAACCTGCAGACGCGGCGCGGCGCGAGGGAGGTGGCGCGCCGCCACTACGACATCGACGACGAGCTCTACATGTCGTTCCTCGACCCGTACGGCCAGTACACGTGCGCGTACTTCAAGGATGCCGCGCCGGGCGACCTCGACCGCGCGCAGCGCGACAAGATGGACCTCATCTGCCGCAAGCTGCGGCTCGGGCCGGAAGACCGCGTGCTCGACGTCGGATGCGGATGGGGCGGGCTGGCGCGGTGGATCAACGAGCGCCACGGCTGCCGCGTGACGGGCATCAACATCGCCGAGGGCCAGCTCGCGCACGCGCGGGCGCACGCGCGCGGCCCGGGGACCGAGTTCGTCGCGATGGACTACCGCGACCTCCCCCGCCGCCTGGCGGGCGAGTTCGACAAGGTGGTCAGCGTCGGGATGTTCGAGCACGTCGGGTGCAAGAACCACCGGACGTTCTTCGAGTCGGTGCGCGCGGCGCTGCGGCCCGGCGGACTCATGCTCCTGCAGACCTGCGGCCAGGACGTGTCGCGCCCGGCGGCCGACCCGTGGATCGACCGCTACATCTTCCCGAACGGCTGCGTGCCCTCCCCCGCGCAGCTGACCGCGGCGGCCGAGGGGCACTTCGTGCTGGAGGACCTGCACGGCATGGGCGCGCACTACGACCGCACGCTCATGGGCTGGTGGGGGCGCTTCGAGCGCGCCTGGCCCCGCTTCCGCGAGCGGCACGGCGACCGGTTCTTCCGGATGTTCCGCTACTACATGCTGTCGTGCGCGGGCGCGTTCCGGGCGCGGCAGATGCAGCTCTTCCAGGCCGTGCTCTCCCCCGAGGGCGTTCCCGGCGGGTACGAGGCGGTGCGATGATCGGTCTCTTGGCGCCAGCCCTCCTATCATTCTCCTCCCCAGGAGACTCCCCGATGACCACCGCCACCGCCAAGTGCCCGTTCATGGGCGGATTCACGCGCCCCGCCTCCGAGCAGACCACCAACCGCGACTGGTGGCCGAATGCGCTCGACCTCTCCCCGCTGCGCATGAACTCCGCGCTCACCGACCCCATGGGGACCGGCTTCGACTACGCGAAGGAGTTCGCCACGCTTGACCTCGACGCGGTGCGCCGCGACCTGCGCGCCCTCATGACCGACAGCCAGGAGTGGTGGCCCGCCGACTACGGCCACTACGGCCCCTTCTTCATCCGCATGGCCTGGCACAGCGCGGGCACCTACCGCATCAGCGACGGCCGCGGCGGCGGCGGCACCGGCATGCAGCGCTTCGCGCCGCTCGACAGCTGGCCCGACAACACCAACCTCGACAAGGCCCGTCGCCTGCTCTGGCCGGTGAAGCGGAAGTACGGCCGCAAGCTCTCGTGGGCCGACCTCATGATCCTCGCCGGCAACGAGGCCCTCGAGTCGATGGGCTTCAGGACCTTCGGGTTCGGCGGCGGCCGCGCCGACGTGTGGGAGCCGGACCTCACGTACTGGGGCGCCGAGCGCACGTGGCTCGCCGACGAGCGCTACACGGGCGAGCGCGAGCTCGAGAACCCGCTCGCCGCGGTCCAGATGGGCCTCATCTACGTGAACCCCGAGGGCCCCAACGGCAATCCCGACCCGGCGGCCTCCGCGCGCGACATCCGCGAGACCTTCGGACGCATGGCGATGAACGACGAGGAGACCGTCGCGCTCATCGCGG
Organism: Phycisphaera mikurensis NBRC 102666; assembly: GCA_945877905.1. Classification (GTDB taxonomy): domain Bacteria; phylum Planctomycetota; class Phycisphaerae; order Phycisphaerales; family SM1A02; genus UBA966. The sequence goes on from CAMDUT010000001.1 coordinate 49,139, forward strand.
GCGGGCACACCTTCGGGAAGACCCACGGCGCCGCGCCCGCCACGCACCTGGGGCCCGAGCCCGGCGCCGCGCCCATCCAGGAGATGGGCTTCGGCTGGAAGAACTCGTTCGGCACGGGCCACGGCGGCGACACGATCACGAGCGGGCTCGAGGGCGCGTGGACGCCCAACCCCGTGAAGTGGGACAACGGCTACTTCGAGACGCTCTTCCGCTACGAGTGGAGGCTGACCAAGAGCCCGGCCGGTGCGTCGCAGTGGATCCCCACCGAGGAGTCGGCGAAGTCCGCCGTCCCCGACGCGCACGACCCGCACAAGCGCCACGCGCCGGTGATGCTGACGACCGACCTGGCGCTCCGCACCGACCCGGCGTACGAGCGGATCTCGCGGAAGTTCCTGAACGACCCGGCGGCGTTCGCGGATGCGTTCGCGCGCGCGTGGTTCAAGCTGACGCACCGCGACATGGGACCGGTGTCCCGCTACGTCGGGCCGCTGGTGCCGAAGGAGCGCCTCATCTGGCAGGACCCCGTGCCCGCGGTGACGCACGAACTCGTGAACGCGCAGGACGTCGCGGCGCTCAAGGCGAAGGCGCTCGCCACCGGCCTTCCGCACGCGGCGTTCGTGCGCGCGGCGTGGGCGTCGGCGTCCACCTTCCGCTCGACCGACAAGCGCGGCGGCGCCAACGGCGCGCGCGTGCGCCTGGCGCCGCAGAAGGACTGGGCGGCGAACCACCCGTCCGAGCTTGGAAAGGTGCTCGCGGCGCTCGAGGGCATGCAGCGCGAGTTCAACGCGGCGCAGCCGGGCGGCGGGAAGCAGGTGTCGCTCGCCGACATGATCGTGATCGCCGGATGCGCGGCCGTGGAGCATGCGGCGAAGCTCGCGGGCGTGGCGGTCACCGTGCCGTTCACGCCGGGGCGCACCGACGCCACGAGCGAGCAGACCGACGCGGCGTCGTTCGCGGTGCTCGAGCCGAAGGCCGACGGCTTCCGCAACTACCTGTCCGCGGGCCAGGCCAAGCGCGGCGAGCAGCTGCTGGTCGACAAGGCCGCCTTGCTCGGCCTCACCGCGCCCGAGCTCACCGTGCTGGTGGGCGGCATGCGCGCGATGGGCGCCACGTGGGACGGCTCGGCGACGGGCGTGCTCACCGCGCGCCCCGGCGCGCTGACCACGGACTTCTTCGTGAACCTGCTCGACATGGGCACGGCGTGGAAGCCGGTGTGCCCGCGCGAGGAAGGCTTCGAGGGCCGCTGCCGGAAGTCCGGCGCCGTCAGGTGGACGGCGAGCCGCGCCGACCTCGCGTTCGGCTCGAACTCCGAGCTGCGCGCGCTGGCCGAGGTGTGGGCGAGCGACGACGCGAAGGAGAAGTTCGTGCACGACTTCGCGCACGCCTGGCGGAAGGTGATGGAGCTCGACCGGTTCGACGTGCGGTGAGGATGACCGCGTTCAGATGATCCTGCGGCTGCGCAGCGCGCAGCCGGCGAGCTTGTAGAGCGTGCGCGCGCCGACGCAGCCGTTCCACTCGTCGCCGGGCGCGCCGGGCGCGACCTCGCAGAGGTCGAACCCGACCACGCGGCGGCCGCTCGCGGCGAGCAGCTCGAGCAGGTGGCACGTCTCGGGGAACGTGAGGCCGCCGGGCACCGGCGTGCCGGTGTGCGGGCACAGGTCCGCGGTGAACCCGTCGATGTCGAACGAGACGTAGACGTCGCGCGGGAGCGCGGCGATGACGTCCTTGCACACCTTGGTCCACGTGGCGCCGCCGAACTGGCGGTCGCGCAGGCGCTGGTCGTAGAAGGTCCTCACGCGGCCCTTGGAGCGCTCGGCGAACGCGACCTCGCGCGCGCCGACGTCGCGGATCCCCACCTGCACCAGGCGCTTCACGCCCGGCAGCCTGGCCATCACGTTGTGGAAGATGCTCGCATGGCTCCATGCGAACCCCTCGAACGAGTCGCGCAGGTCCGCGTGCGCGTCGACCTGGAGGATGCCCATGCCCGGATGGCGCATCGAGAGCTCGGCGATGAGGCCGAACGGGCTCGCGTGGTCGCCGCCGAGCACGGCAGGGATCGCGCCGCGGTCGAGGATGCGCTCGGCCTCGCGCGCGACGTACCCGTGCACGCGCTCGCTGGCGGCGTTCACCGCCGCCACGGCCTTCGCGTGGGCGCGGTTGCCGGCGACGGCACCCCCGGCCCGGATCACGGGCTCCGCCGCCGCGCGCGCCCGCTTCGAGAGCGCTGCGATCCTCTTGGGAATCGGCAGCATCGCGATGCCGGCCTTCCAGACGGGTCCGTACTGGATGTCCTCGAGGTCGACCTGCTTGCTCGCCTCGAGCACGTGCCGCGGGCCGCGCGCGGTGCCGGCCCGGTAGCTGGTGGTGGCGTCGAACGGCACCGGGATCACGACGAGCCGTGCGTCCTCCGGACGGGTGCCGAGGCCGAAGAGGCCGTCGCCCGTGGCTGCGGCATCGGGGTCGAAATCGGCAGGGACGACGGCGTTGCGCGAGGGCATCGCGGAATCGTAGTGGCGTGCCGATAGGATCGCGCGCATGGGACTCCTGAGGACGTGCCTGGTCGCTACGGTGCTGGCGCAGGCGGCCGCCGCGGCTGCGCGCGGCGACGACTGGGGCGACCGCGTCGAGCGGCACCTGGCCTCCGCGCGCGCGCGCGCCCTCGCCGCGTGCGCAGAGCGGAAGGCGGATCTCCCCGCGGACTTCGTGGCGTGGATCGACGGCGACCGGGCGCTGCGCGCATCGGTCTACGGATGCCGCGCGGACCCGCTTCCGGTGCTGCTTGGGCTGCGCTCGCTCGAGATCGACCTCGGGCAGGACGCCGTCCGACGAACGCACACGCAGCTGGCGCTTGCGCTTGCGATGCAGGACTCGTACGCCGCGCGCGGTGCGCAGGGGACGAGGTGGAACGACGCCGACGGCGCGTCGCCCGCCTCGGCGCTGCCCGACGTGTCGCCGCGGGCACCGATCTCGCTGCGGATCCCCGGCGACCCGCGCACGTGCGTCGACGTCAAGGACCCCGCGCGCGCGAAGGACCGCGACTGCGTGATCGTCGCGTTCCTCGAGGCGCACGCGCCGGTGACGGTGGAGGAGCGGTTCGAGGAGCCCGCCCCGCTCGAGTACGACGACAAGGGAATCGCGAAGAAGCGCGGCAAGCCCGTGAAGGGAACGCGCACGGCGACCCGGCCCATGGTGGCGGCGGACGTGATCGCCTCGGCCTCGCTGCAGCGCGAGTTCAACGCGTGGATGGCCTCGAACGGCCACCCCGAGGTCGCCATCGACTGCGGCGACGGCGCCGTCGCGTGGGGATCGACGGCCGCGGTCTCGGACGACGCGCTGCGCCGCCGCATCGCCGCCGCGCACGAGCTGTTCCGCACGGCCTACGAGCGCACCGGCCGGCTGCCGGCCGCGCGCGACGCCGCGCCGACCGCCGCCGAGTCGATGGCGTGGTTCATGCGCAACGACGCATGGCCGTTCACCGACGGGGAACGGACGGCGCGGCAATGGCCGAGGTTCCCGCTGAACGCGCCGTGGCCGGTGCTGATGATGCTGGCGGGCGACGACCAGCCGCTGCGCGAGCGCGAGGAACTCTGGCGGAGGTTCGTGGCCACGGGCGAGGCGCGCACCTACGGCGAGTACATCGGCGACATCGCGCAGCAGTTCGACATGCAGAGCGCGCGCCGGCTGTCGCCCTTCCCGTTCCAGTACGGCAGCGTCCAGATGATGTGGAAGGACGGCGGCGTCTGCGGAACCATGGGGAACATCGGCGCGCGCACGTGGCGCGTGCTCGGGGTGCCGGCGTCGACCGCCGGGCAGCCCGGGCACTGCGCGCTCGTGAAGATGACGCACGACCCGGGGACGGGCGCATTCGGGTGCGAGGGCGAGCAGTACGCCACGGGCGGTGACGACGTGACCACCGTGCACGCCGGCTGGAACTACGACGACCGCGGCGGCCGGCGCCCGATGGTGTTCCACCAGAGCGTGGCGTGGGGCGTGAACGCGGGCGTGATTCCGTTCCTCGAGACGCTGGTGATGCGGCGCGCATGGGACGACGGGGTGGCGGCCGACGCGCGCGCGGGCGCGTGCGAGGCCTTCATGGAGGCGGGCGTGCGGCGCAACCCGTTCTGCCTGGCGGTGATCGAGGCGGCGTTCGCCGCGGCGCCCGACCGTGCCGCCGCCGACCGATTGCTCGCCGCGTTCGACCGTGCGGCGGCCGGGCGCGCCGACGTGCCCGAGGCGTACCGCGCGCAGGTTCGCGCGATCGCCGCGGCCCCGGCCGGGGAACGCCCGCGCAGGCGGCGGAGGTAGGGGATGGCCTTCGCGTCACGCATGCCTCGCACGCGCGTCCCCGAGCGGATGGACGATCCCGCGATCGACCCGGCGGCGCACACGCATGCGCTCCGCGGGCTGGCGCGGCTGAACGGGTGGTCCGCGAGCCACCGGCTGCTGTGGCCCGCCGTGCGGCGGGCGGCGCTGGCGGCGCGGGAAGCCGGACGGCGCGCCGTGGTGACGGACGTGGCGACCGGCTCGGCCGACGGGCCAGTGCGCCTGGCGTCGACGGCGGCACGGCACGGCATGCCCCTCACGCTGGTGCTCTGCGACAGCAGCGCGACGGCGCTCGACGCCGCGATGGCGCGGGCGCGTGACGCGGGCGTCGAGGCCGAGGCGCACCGATGCGACGTGCTGCGTGACCCGATGCCCGGGCACGCCGACCTCGTGACGTGCTCGCTGTTCATGCACCACCTCGACCGCGAGGACGCGGTGCGGGCGATGCGCACGATGTCGCGCGCGGGCGATGCGGTCGCGGTCGCGGACCTCGATCGGTCGCGCGGCGGCCTTGCGCTGGCGTGGCTCGGAGCGCACGCGCTCTCGCGGTCGCCCGTGGTGCACTTCGACGCGACCGCGAGCGTCCGGGCCGCGCACGCGCCCGACGAGGTCCTGGCAATGGCCCGCGATGCGGGCATGCCGGGGGCGTGCGTGCGAGCGCGCATCCCGTTCCGGTGGGTGCTCGAATGGAAGCGTGCATGAACGACGACCGCTTCGACGTCCTGGTGATCGGCGCCGGGCCGGCGGGCACGTGCGCGGCGCTCGCGGCGATCGCGGCCGGCGCGCGGACGGCGATCGTCGAACGCGCTGACTTCCCGCGCGCCAAGGTCTGCGGATGCTGCCTGTCACCCGCGGGGGTCGCGGCGCTCCGTGCGCTCGGCGCGGACGACGCGCTGCGCGACGCGGTGCCGCTCCGCGAGGTGACGGTGGAGGCTTCCGGCGCGATCGCGCGGATCGAGGGCGACCGCGGCGTGGCCATCGGGCGGGACGCGCTCGACGACCGGCTGCTGCGGCATGCGCGGGCGCGGGGCGCGGTCGCATGGACGGGAACCACCGCGTCCGTGACGGCCCCGGGCTCGGTGACCGCGACCGATCGCGCCGGCGGATCGACCCTCGAGCTGCGGGCAGGCGTGGTCGTGGTGGCCGACGGGCTCGGAGGATCGTCGCTCGCGGCCCATGGGACCACGCCGGCGGGTGCGCCGGAAGCGGTGCCGGGCTGGCGGATCGCGCGCGGGAGCCGCATGGGATTCGGTGCCGTGCTTCCGGGCGATGCCGTGCGGTGCGCGCCCGGGTGCATCACGATGAAGGTCGTGCGCGGCGGGTACGTCGGGCTCGTGCGGCTCCCTGACGGCCGTGTCGACGTCGCCGCCGCGGCGGACCCCAAGATGGTCCGGCGGCTCGGTGGCCCGGCGGCCTGCGCCGAGGCGTGGCTTGCGGACCACGTGCTCCGGGCGGACGCGATCCGCGACGCCGCGTGGCGCGGGACGCCCGCGCTGACGCGCCGGCGCGCACGCGTCGACGGGCCGGGGCTGATGGTGGTCGGCGACGCGTCGGGGTACGTCGAGCCGTTCACGGGCGAGGGCATGGGCTGGGCGATGAACGCGGGGCGCGCGGCCGGCGCGCTCGCCGCGCGCGTGGCGCAAGGCTCGGCACGGACCGACGATTGGCCGCGCGCGCTGCATGCGCTGGCGTCGCGTGACCGGATCCGCTGCCGTGCGATCGCGCTGGCGTTGCGCAGCCCGGCGTTCACCGGCGCGGCGCTTCGGGCGTTCGCGCTGGCGCCGTCCTTCCTCGACGCGTTCGCGCGTCGCATCGGGAAACCCACGGCGAGGACGGCATGAACGACCCTGCGCTTCGATCGATCGCGACCGCCGTGCCGGACGACTCGCTTGGCCGTGACCGGTGGCTTGCCGCCGCGGACCAGATGAGCCCACCCGAGGTCGACCGCAAGGTGCTCGTGCGGCTGGCGGAGCGAAGCGGGATCGACGCACGCGGATGCTCGGCGACCACGGAGGGACCGGACGCCTTCTACCGCACGCACGCGGACCCCGACCCCGGGACGGCGGCGCGCATGGCGCTGTGGGGCCGGTCGGCGCGCGCGATGGCCGAGCGCGCGGCGCGGCGCGCGCTCGGGGAATCCGGCGTGGCGCCAGGCGAGGTCACGCACGTGATCACGGCGTCGTGCACGGGGTTCGAGTCACCGGGGGTGGACGCGCACCTCATCGAGTCGCTGGGGCTTCCGTCGAACGTCCGGCGCGTGAACGTCGGTTTCATGGGGTGCCATGCCGCGGTGAACGCGCTCGCCGTCGCGCGCGACGCCGTGCGTTCGAGGCCGGGCGCCGCGGCGCTGGTGTGCTGCGCGGAGGTCTCGACGGCGCACTTCCATCGGTCGGCACGGCTCGACCACCTGGTGGCGAACACGCTGTTCGCCGACGGTGCGGCCGCGATGATGGTGGCCGAGGGCGACGGGCCGCGCGTGGCGGGCACGCATTCGGCGCTGATCCCGGGCACGGCGCACGAGATGGCGTGGACGGTCGGAGACCATGGTTTCAGCATGACGCTCGGCGCGGGGGTGCCCGACGTCCTCCTGCGCACGGTGGGGCCGTGGGTCGACGGCGCGCTCGCGGAGCACGGGTTGCGGCGCGAGTCAGTGGGCGGTTGGGCCGTGCACCCCGGCGGGCCGCGCGTGCTCGACGCGGTGGGGCAATCGCTCGGCCTCCCGGCCGAGGCGCTTCACGGGAGCCGCGCGGTGCTGCGCGAACACGGCAACATGTCGAGCGCCACCCTGCCCTTCATCCTGAAGCGGCTGGCGGACGCGGGCACGCCGCGGCCATGGGCGGGACTCGCGTTCGGGCCGGGGCTCGTGGGCGAGATGGTGCTGGTGACGTGAGCCGCGGGGCGGCCGGCAGCATTCCCGCGCTCACTTCGGCTTGTTCGTGTTCGCCAAGGCGACCACCTTCGCGCCGTCTCCCGTCCCCTGAAACACGCAGAGGAAGGGCGCGGGATCGGCCGGCAGGGTCGTCCAGCCGATCTTCTGCCCCATGGTGAGCGTGCAGGTGACCACCGTGAGCCCGCCGCACGCCGTGGCGCGCGCGTCGGCGATCACGGGCTCGGTGGTGGTCGCGTGCGACGCGCCCTTCACGATGTCGGCCTTCGCCTTCTGGCCCTTGAAGTTCACGACCTGCATGCCCTCGGCGATCATCGCATCGAAGGGCGCGAGGTCCTTCGCGCGCTGCGCGTCGAGAAAGCGCCGCACCATCGCGGCACCGTCCTTCGAGGCGGACTCGTCGGCGGTCACGCGCGGCGCGCCGGGCGCAGGGCGCGCGGCAGGCATGTTGAGCGAGGCCCACGCCGCAAGCTTCCACCCGCCGGGCGCAGGCTGCCACACGCCGAGCCTGCACGCCGGCGCGGCGTCGAGCGGCGTGCCTGCGAGCGTCTGCGTCACCGACACCTGGCACGTGACGACGAGCGCGTCGCCCACGCGCGTGGCGATCACGTCGGTGACCTTCGGCCCCTTCGCGCCCATCGCCTTCACGGCCTCGAGCTGCTGCGCATGGCCAACCGCCCCGTCGAAGCCGATGCGCTGGAACCCCGGCTGCATCATGCGGTCGACCGCGGCGACGTCGGCGGCGGCGATCGCGCCCATCCACTGCGTGACGAGCGAGGTGCCGAGCGCGGCGAGCGCCTTGTCGTCGGAGGGCCACGCGGGCGCGGCCTGCGCCGCGGGGGAGGCCGCGGGCGCCGTGGGTGCGGCGGGTGCCTGCGCCCCGGCCAAGGGCATCGCGGCGCCGAGGGAGGCGAACGCACCGAGGACGGCGAGGAACGGGGCGGCGGGCTTGATCATGCCGCGCAGACTAGCGTCGTGCTCACGGCCCGACCCATTGCCCGTCGACCAACCGGTACCGGACGGCGCGCGCCAGGCTCACGGGAGCGGTCCATGTCGAGACGACGCTTCCCGCGGGCGAGACCTCGATCACGGTGGATGCGTTCGAGAGCGTGACGAGCGTCGTACCGGCCGGCGTCCGGAACGCGCCGCACTGGGTGGGCCCGCCGTAGAACGTCCCGGTGCCGCCGAACGTCCATGCGGGCTGCGCAGGGCCGAATGCCGCCGACGCGGGCACTTCGTAGGTGCCGCCCGCACCGCGCGGCGGCACGATCTCGACCGCCTGCGACCAGTCGTTCGCCGCACCCGGGCGATCGCCGTTGTTGAACGCGATGATGTTCCCGGCGCCGGGCTGCCCCGCCGGCACCCATGCGGCCCCGTGCACGACGCTGAAGCGCGCGTCCGCGTCCGAGCCACGGCCGTAGTTGGCGGGGTTTCCCCATCGGTACAGGAAGTCGCCGCCGCGTCCTCGTGCGCCGCCGGCGGAGCCTGCGGCCTCGGCCGTGGTGGTGGAGTGGTCGATGACCCACACCTCGTTGACGTTGCGCGAGCTCACGACGATCTCATCGCGCTCGGGGCTGTAGTCGATCGCGTTCAAGTGAACCCAGTCGCCCACGGCGGTGACGTTGCCCCGGTTGACGTCGAAGCGGCCGGGCAATTGCGCCGGCACGCCATAGCCGGGCAATGAGGGATCGACGGCCTGGACCAGGTGGTCCCACAGCTTCCACTCCCAGACCACGTCGTAGGTCCCGAAGCCCGTGAAGCGGATCTCGATGATGCGCTCGGACCACATCGGTCCAGCGAGGCCCTGCCGACCGGCCGCGGAGGCCTCGGCCTGCGATCGCGAGTCCCACACCAGGCACAGCACGTTTCCGTTCGGCATCGGCCGCACGTCGTGGTGCTGGAGAAACCCCGTTCCCGAGATGCGCACGTCGTGCTGCAGGGCGCCGTCCGGCGCGAAGACCTGAATGCGTCCGCCGCGGCCGCCCGCGCTGAACCCGCCGCCCGGCAACACGCATGGCCGCACGAGCGAGCCGTCGGGGCGCAGGTACGCCACGCTCGCGCCACCGGTGGCGCCGGTCCACGTGCGTACGGCGTTCCACTGGGCGTCGTAGGCCACGGTCGATCCGGAGTTGATGGCCGTCACCAGCGTCCACTCCGGGTCCGCGGGGCACGGGCCCCACGCGGCGAGCAGGATGCCGAGGTCCGCGCCGTCGACGATGCCGTCGCCCGTCGCGTCGTGCTCGGGGGTGCCCCACGTCGCCAGCATCATGCCGAGGTCCGCGCCGTCGATGGCGCCGCTCGAATCGAGGTCCATGGGGCAACCGCCGGCATGGGAGCAGTCGATGGCCAGCGAGGCGAGCACCGCCGCCGCGGCGGGGATCATGGGATGGACGTCTCGGGCGCGGGCCATGCACCATCATGCCACGGGTGCGCGCCGCGGGACGGGAAAGGGACGCACGTGCGTCCGCAAATCCCGCGAAGGCCCGCAGAACGATGGAATGTCCGCCCGCACGGTCCCTTCCGCGTCGGGATCTTGAATTGGAATAGACTCGTGTCATGACACGCCTCCGACCCGGTGCTTCCACGTTGGTCTGCTTCGCGCTTGCCGCCCTGGCGCTCCCGATGGGGGCCTGCGTCTCGATCGGAAATACGAAGACCACCACGGTGGCCGGGGCCGAGTCGCGCGCGCCCATCACCGAGCAGCAGGTCAACGCCGCGCAGCAGGCGTGGTGCGACGGGCTGGTGAACGTGGCGCAGACGCACGCACGCGGCGGCGACGCCAAGGCCGTGGCCGCCAGGATGATCGACGACCTCTACGACTACGCCGACGGCAAGGTCTTCTTCAAGCCGACCCTCGCCTTCGGCCCGCGGACCTTCCGCCCGACGCGCGAGGGCGCGCTCGCCTACTTCGTCGGCGGCAATCCGGCGTTCCCCGAGGACACGGGCTTCGCGCTCAAGGGCTGGACGAAGGCGCGCTACGACAACAACGCGTCGGAGAACGGCATCCAGATCCACGGCGACATCGCGATCACGATGGGCAACGTCCACATCACGGGCCCGGACGGCAAGGAGGTGATGGTCGACAAGACCTTCGTCTTCCGGCGATGCAAGGACGGGAACCTGCGCCTGTGCGTGCACAAGTCGGCCCTGCCCTTCAGCCCGAACTGAGTCCCATGCGAACCATCGCGATCATGCTGCTCGCCGCGGGCGCGTTCGCCGGCGGGTGCGCCGACGTCAAGCTGCAGGTCGGCCTGCACACGCGCTCGGCCGTCTACGCGAACTCGCTGCTCGAGCAGGAGAAGGGCGCGATGGCGATCCTCACCGCGAACCCGCCGCGCGTGGGGACGCTCCAGGGCGTCTCGCCGGGCGCACCGCTGCGCGGCCTGGGCGCGTTCGCGTCCGACGCGATCCGCGTCGGCCTGCACCGCGAGTGCCCGCGGTCCACCGTGCTCACGGGCCCCGCCACCGTGGGGCTCGCGGCGCGCGTGGGCAAGTCGCGAGAGCTGGCGAAGCTCCTCGAGGACGCGAACAACTCGGGGATCCTGGCAGCCGAGGACCTCGCGGCGCTCGGCAAGGCCACGGGGCTCGACTACTTCTTCCTGGGCACGGTCGCGTCGCACGGCACCACCAACGCGGTGCGTCTCAACCCGCTGGGCCTGACCATGGTGCGGAGCGACTGGACCACCATGAACATGATCCTGCAGCTCTGGCACGCCCCGAGCGGCCGGATCGTGTGGCAGTCGGTGGGCGACTCGACCGGTTACACCGAGTCGGTGGTGTCGAACCCGGTGTCGGTGCACGCGGTGATGAGCGACCTCGCGGCCGCGATGCTGTCGGACCTCATCCAGGGCCGGTCGCGCACGACCGTCACCCGGGTCGGCGACGGACCGGTGCGCCTCGAGGCCGAGCCCGGGGACCCGAACACCCATCGGTGGGAGGAGCGCGACGACGAGGACGCGTATGCGCCGGCCGACAGGCCGGAGATCGAGCCCGAGCCCGGGTCCGGGCCCGGCCGTTGAGCGGCGCGCCGGCCGCATGGACACGACGGCGCGCGGCGCTAGCGCGCCATCGGCCGGAAGCACGCCGCGCAGGTGGCCACGAAGTCGCCGATCCCGCCCACCACGACGCGCTCGCGCGTGGGGATCAATCGCTCGCTGTGGGTGCTCGGCGCGCCGCAGCGGGCGCACGTGCCCGCGATCCGCGTCACGACCGACGCGCGCGGGAGCAGCGCGTCGAACGGCGCGAACGCGCCGCCGAAGTGGTCGATGTCGCAGCCGGCCACGGTGACGTCCGCGCCGGCGGCGAGGAGCGCCTCGATGGGCGGCACCGCGTCGCTCCCGAAGAAGTGCACCTCGTCCACGAACACGGCCTCGCCGGCGCCGGCGCGCACCTCGTCGAGCGCACGCACGGGCAGGGCGGGCTCGCGCCGGCCGTCGTGCGTCGCAAGCGCGACCGCGTCGTAGCGGGTGTCGCGCGCGGGCTTCACCACGATCGCGCAGCGGCCGGCAGCGCGTGCGGCGGCGATGCGCGCGAGCAGCGCCGTGGTCTTCCCGGCGAACATGGGGCCGCAGATCACCTCGAGGGTGCCGGATGACGCGGGCGGGGGATTGCCTGGGCCGTCGGGCATGCGACCGAAGGAACGCGCCCCGCAGCGGGGCTGCGGGGCGCAGGGTAGTCAGTCGGGACGGCGGGCCGTCAGCGGCGCGCGCGGCGCGAGCCGACGACGCCGGCCACGCCCAGGAGCGCGAGCGCGCCCGGGGCGGGCACCGGGATGAACAGGTCGGCACGGTCCCAGTTGGCCGAGTTGATCCGCTGCGAGTGGTTCCCGGCGAGCAGGTCGCCGAAGCTGTTGTAGACATCGAAGCTTGAAACGCTGCCGTTCGGGCCGCCGGTGTTCGTCCGGTAGAACTTGCCCTCGAAGGCGAAGAAGCGGTCGTTCCAGCCGTACGTGGTGCTGTACGCGGAGTATTGCCCGTTCGTGCCGGCCACGAAATCCTGGAACGAGGTGTACTTGGTC
>CAMDUT010000002.1 GCA_945877905.1 Phycisphaera mikurensis NBRC 102666
CCCCGGCCGAAGGCCGGGGGAGGGGGGTGTTCGTGGGTTTGATCGGCGGCTCAGGGGTTGACGCCGCCGCCACCGCCGAAGAAGTCGACCAGGATGCGCATGTCGAGCTGGTCATGGAGGACCGAGTAGCTGCCCGCCGCGAGCGCGCACGTGTAGATGCGCGCATAGATCTCGGTGCCGCCGCTGGAGGTCCGGCGGAGGAAGTCCTTGTAGTCGCCCGGGAACTGCCCCGCGGCGGTCGAGTAGTTGCCGCCGCCGACCGCCACGCCAAGCGAGGTGTAGCCCGCGGCGATCCAGCGCTTCTGCACCATGTTGTAGAAGTAGACGACCTCGATCACGGGCAAGCCCCATGACACGCGCGAGCCGGTGGTGAGGGTGAACCCGGTGACCAGCGACGGGTCCTGCGGCGACGTCGTCGAGATCTGCAGGTCGGTCGTCGCGCCGCTCAGCGGGTAGAAGAGCGCCGTGCCGAAGCCCTGGCCGCGGTTGCCCGCGCGCTTGCGGACCGAGGCGATCTGGAGCGCCACGCCGTCGAGCTCGCGAAGCGCGAAGGCCGAACCGGCGACGTAGGTGCCGGTGATCACGTCGAAGTCGACCGGGTTGGCGCCCGAGAAGGCGTTCGCCACGATCCACGCCACCGTGTTGGGCGTGCGGGGGAAGCCGCCGATGCGCGCGGTGGTGCCGCCCGAGATGATGTCGCCGTACTGCGGGCAGCCCTCGGGATATCCCGGGTACACCTGGGTTCCGTACGGCAGACCGCACGGCTGGTAGTAGTTGCCGACGGCCGTGAGCGCCGTGGTGAGGTCCGTGGGCGGCAGCGACGTCCCGAAGAACGCCTCCGAGAAGCCCTGCAGGCACGCGCACCAACCGGCGATGATCGCGCACGCCGGGCTGGTTCCCTCGAACCCCGAGCCCGAGGTGTAGGAGCGCAGCTTGTTCTGCGTGAGCGCCTGCACTGCCGGGGGATCGGTGGGGTCCGACGGCGGGTTCGCGCCGTTGAAGAGGTCGCCGTAGCCGAGCGTGGCGACGCCCGCGCCCCACGCCGACACGGTGGACGCCGCGCCGAAGTTCGACTGCTGGAATCGGCAGTAGTAGTAGCCCGGCAGGCCACCGGGGACCGCGGAGAAGGTCGGCGCGGTGCCGACGCGGTAGCCGGGCCAGCAGGCGCTGGCCACGATCGCGCCGTTGCCCGGCGCGCCCGCGATGATCTCTGAGCTCGTGTTGCCGGCGCTCACGACGGTCGTGATGCCCGCCGTGGTGGCGATGCCCACCAGCACGTCGACCGTCGGGTTCGCGAGGATCGTGTTGCCGTCGATGCCGATCGGCAGGCAGATGACGTCGCCCTCGACGAGGTCGATGATCGCGTTGGTCATCGCGGACTCGAGGCGCTCGCCCTCCTCGATGCTGACCGAGGGGTAGAAGCGCAGGGTCGCGCCGTTGGCGATGCCGGTGATGCCGAAGTCGTTGTCCTCGGCGCCGATGACGCCCAGCACGGCGGTTCCGTGGTTCGGGTCGATCGGGTCCTGGTCGAGCAGGATGATCGTCTGGTTGGGCTCCGGCACCACCACGTTGATCAGGTCCTCATGGTCGACGTAGGCGCTGAGGTCGATGACCGCCACGGTGACGCCCTGTCCGCGACCGCGCGTGGCGGGGTCGATGGCCAGCGAGGCAAGCGCGTTGTCGAAGGCCTCCATGTCGAGGCCGCCGCCGCGGTAGCCGGAGTTGATGCCCGCGAGCGTGCCGAGGTTGCCCTGCGAATTGGTGCGCGTCGGGTCAGCGAGCAGCGGGTCGTAGCTCGGCTGCGTCGGCGGGGGCACCGGATAGGCGAGCGGCGGCGGCGCGAACGGCTCGATGACCGGCTGCCCGACGGTGTAGACCTGGTAGCCGCGGGCGTTGCCCGGGCCGGTGACCGGGTCGATGACGCGTCCGCCGGTCAGCAGCGGGGTGGTGTCGTTGAGCCCGTTGGGGAAGTTGAGGTTCGGGAACACGCCGGGCGTCGATGGCAGCACGCCGGTGGCGCACGGCGAACCGAAGACCGGGTCGGTCTCGGCGTTGTTCGCGATGGCGACGCAGTTGTCGTCCCAGCCGACCAGGCAGCATGCCGGGTCGGTGCGGCACACGTAGACGCAGCAGGTGACCTGGTTGCAGCCGCCGAGCGGGTGCGGCGTGAAGCAGCCCGCCGTGAGGAGGGCGCCCGCGCCCTCGAGGCTCGGGTCGGCAAGCGCCGATTGCGGGACGCCCGTCGAGGGGTCCGCCTCGTCGAGGATGGTGCCATTGGGGTAGGGGACCGCATCGAGCGTGTCGGTGCCCGCGACGAACGCGCCCGTGGCGCCGTTGATCGTGTAGGTCATCAGGCCGTACGACAGGTCGTTGGCCGTGTTCGGGGTGATGACCTGGCCCTGGATCAGGACGTCGCCGCCGGCGCCGCCCGGCGGCACGATGGTGCCGCGCATCGCGAAGCACGGGTCGTACTTGTACTGCTGGGGCACCGAGGGCTGGTCGCCCGCCTGCGGCCCGCCGGCGTCGTAGACGCTGCTGTACACGGCGCAGAGCACGTTGGCGTAGGTCGCGCAGATCGCGTCCCAGCCCTGGCCCTGCTCCTCGTCGGCGCAGTTGGGAAGGCAGCCCGCGATCAGGTTGCAGCACGCGGTGTGGTTGCAGCCGAAGCGGCACGTGGGGGCCTGGCCCGCGGGGTTGGTGCAGCCGCCCACGTCGTTGCAGGCGCCGCCTCCGCCGAGCGCGGAGCAGCGGTTGTTCGGCGGGCCCTGGGGCGGGACGCTGGCGGTGTAGCAGTTGTTGATTCCGGTGACCAGGCCGCTGTCGGGGCCGGCCACGCCGCAACCGTACTGGGTGGAGAAGTTCTGGCGATGCTGCTCGGGCGTGCGCTGGATGTCCACGTACTCGACGATGTCGAGGTCATTGAACGCCTTGGCCGCGGCGAGGAGGTTGTCGGGGCTGACGTCGACGTAGACGATGCCCGCGAGGTCGGCGGCCTGCGTGCCGCTGCGAGTCTCGGCGCGGCGCTCGAGCTGGCGGAGTTCGGAGGCGCTCCGGCGCGTGAGCGACCGCACCGTGCCGCCGAAGTTCTTGAGGATCTCGGCGACCACCTCGACGGGCTTGCCGTCGCGGTCACGCACGGTCTCCGCGGGCATCACGTCCGCGCGGTACTTCAGGTCGTCGCGGAACTTGACCACCAGGCGGCCGTTCCACGTGGGGCGGCCCGTCAGCGGGTGCGAGGGCAGCTGCAGCCGCGACGAACTGACCTTCGGCATCGGCGTGCGCGGCGTGAGCCCGGCCGTGTTCGCGGTGCCTCCCGTCGCGAGCGTCGTCGAAGGGGTCGACGCGTCGCCCGGCAAGCCCGCCGGGGCGCGTTCGGGCTTCATCATGGTGCCTTCGGGGCGGCCCTTGGCGGGAGGAGCGATCGGCGTCGCGGCAAGGAGCCCGGTCAGGAGTCCGGCAGCGCAGAGCGTCGAGGCAATTCGGGTCAGCATGTGAGGTCCAAGTCTTGGCACTTCTGGCATACAACACAGCGCGGTCGCAGGGGCGCCCCTGCGACCACGGACAGTCCATACGGAAGTTACCCGGCCCTTGTTGCGGGAGCAACTTCGGGAACCGCGTGTTCAGGCGGTTTGGGCGCCCGCGACCGAGCCCGCCGCCGCGGCCGGCAGGACCCGATGCCCGATATCCCGTCGGAAGAACGCGCCCGTGAAATGGATGCGCCCTGCGGCCTCGGTGGCAAGGTCCCGCGCACGTTGCAGGGAGCCGGCCAGTGCGGTCACGCCCAGGACCCGGCCGCCGGCGGTCACGGGTCGGCCGTCGGTGCCCGGGGCCGTCCCGGCGTGGAACACGATCACCTGTTCGCCCGCCCCCGCGCACCGCTCGGCGTCCTCGATCCCGTGGATCGCGTGGCCCGTCGTGACGGCGCCGGGGTACCCCGCGCTGCAGACCACCACGCAGCATGCCGCGCGGGGGTCGAAGTCGATGCCCGCGGCGTCCAGCTCTCCGCCGGCCGTCCGCCAGAGGATCTCGACCAGGTCGCCCTGGAGGCGCGGCATGATCGACTGGGTCTCGGGGTCGCCGAACCGGGTGTTGAACTCGAGCACCTTGGGGCCGCCGGGCGTCAGCATCATGCCGGCGTAGAGCACGCCGCGGAACTCGATGCCGTCGCGGCGCAGGGCGTCCACGGTCGGCACCAGCACGTCGCGGCCGATCGACTCCATGACGCCCTCGGTGGCGAGCGGCGTGGGGCAGTAGGACCCCATGCCGCCGGTGTTCGGTCCCGTGTCGCCCTCGCCCACCTGCTTGTGGTCCTGGCACGGGTCGAGCACGGTGATGGTGCGCCCGTCGACCAGCGCCAGCACGCTCATCTCCTGCCCGGACAGGCGCTCCTCGATGACGACGGTGGTGCCCGCGTCGCCGAACGCGCGCGAGCGCATGCATGCCTCGAGCGCCGCGACGGCCTGCGCGGCGTCGTCGCACACCGTGACGCCCTTGCCGGCGCACAGCCCCGCCGCCTTCACGACCATGGGCACGTCGCGCGCCTGCACGTAGGTCTTCGCCTGCTCGAGGTTGGTGAACGAACGGCCGTCGGCGGTCGGCACGTTGGCCTGCCGCATGACCTGCTTCGCGAACGCCTTGTCGAACTCGAGCCGTGCGGCGTCCTTCAAGGGACCGAAGACGCGGCGCCCGGGCGCCTGCAGGTCGTCGACGATGCCTTCCGAGAGCGGCACCTCGGGCCCGACGACGACGAGGTGGACCTCGTTGCGGTCGAGCCACGACTTCAGGAAGAACCGTTCGCGCGGCGTGAACGGCGCGGGGCAGGTGGTGCCCAGCGCGAGGATGCCGGCGTTGGCGTCGGGCTGCACCCAGAGCGTGCCGAGCCGCCGTGACTGCGCCAGCTTCCACGCGAGCGCGTGCTCGCGCCCGCCGGTACCGATGAGGAGCACGTTGCAGCGGTCGGGCAGGGTGGTCATGGTTCGTCGGGGCGGCGTCCGGGGGCGAGGGAACGACCGAGTCTAGCGGAGTTTCTGCTACCCTCCGCCGCCCCGGCCGGGCGCGATCCGTCGCGCCCACGAGTCCGCCGCAAGGAGATCCATGACCATGCGAAGCGTCCGCGCGATCGCCCTCACCGCCGCACTGACCTGCGTGGCCGCCCCGGCGGCGCCCGCGCGCGCCGACGACCGTGCGGCCGTGACCGCCCTGAACGCGCCCATGAAGAGCGTGCAGGACGAGAGCAAGAGCTGGCGGATGGTCTTCGAGGCCTGCGCGGCCATGACCGCCCCGCCCGTCAAGGCCGAGGAGCTCGACGCGCTCGCCGTCTGGCCGGGCATGCAGGGCTGGGACCAGGTGAAGGCGTGGGCGGCGGCGAACGGGCCGGTGCGCGAGGCGCTCATGAACGCCCAGAAGCGACGCGTGTTCGGCGCGCCCTATGGCCGGGGCTCGGTGCCTCCGGCGATGGTCGAGAAGGGCCTGTACGTCGGCATCGGCGACGGGGTGAAGGTCAGCGTGGCCGAGCCGCGCTACCTGCGCGTCCTCGACCTCATGACCGGGTACGTCACGGCAGAGATGTACCGGCTCGGCGAGGAGGGCAAGTTCGACGAGGCATTCGACCTCGGCATCGCCACGCTGCGCGTCCTCCGGCAGGTGGCCGACCAGTACCTCCTCGAGGAGAAGTCGTGGGCGCTGTCTGAGATGTGCGACCTGTGCTCGGTGCAGCGCGACGTGCTGCAGACGTTCCTCGACAAGGTCCCGGCGGCGACGCTGAAGCGCGTCGCGAAGTCGGGCTACCCGATGGTCCACCCGTCCGACAGCGAGCGCCTGCGCCGGCTCGAGATGCCCGAGGGCGACCGCGTGCTCGCCGAGGCCATGCTGCTGCAGCTGTTCGATTCGCGCGGACAGCCCGATTCCTCGAAGTTCGCCTCGACCATGGGCGACCTGCAGGCGCGCGAGGAGCCGCTGGGCGCCTTCGGGGCGGCCCGCCGCTGGCAGTCCATCGCGCAGGTGCACGGCTCGCTCGACCTCACGCGCAAGGCGCTCACCAACATCTACGACGACTGGTGGCGGCGCTGGCGCCTGGGCTACTACGAGGAGCAGCTGCAGAAGCCGACGAAGATCAGCGTGACCAACAAGGTCCGCTACGCGATGGTGCTGCTCATGGTGAAGGACCTCGAGCGCGTGTTCTTCCTGCGCCAGCGCCTGAACGCCGAGCTCAACGGCACCGTGCTCGTGTTCGGCGTGTGCGCGAGCTACCGCGACGCGGGCTCGTGGCCGCGCGGCATCGACACGACGTACACGCAGTACACGGTGAAGCGCTTCGACCGCGACCCGTGGAACCCCGAGTGGGCCAAGGGCGCGGGCGACCGCTGGCAGTACGAGGTGCTCTCGAGCCCGCGGCCGATCGAGACCGACTTCGGCCGGCTCGAGGTGTCGGGCGCGCTCGTGTTCTCCTACGGCGCCGACAAGCAGGACGGCCGCGCCGCGAAGGCGACGATGGACGGCGTGTCGGGCGACCTGGTGGTGTGGCCGGCGCTGCGCGCGCTGAGCCGCGCGCAGGGCCAGGGCGCGAAGTGACGGCGGTCCAACGAAAGGAGCGGGCGACGTGAGCGGAACCGAAGGCAGCGCCGAGCGCGTGGTGATCATCGGGAGCGGCCCCGCGGGCTGGACGGCGGCGATCTACGCCGCGCGCGCCAACCTGCGGCCCGTCGTGTACGTGGGCGTGCCCGCGACCAACCCCGCGCCGGTGCTTCCGGGCGGCCAGCTCATGCTCACCACCGAGGTCGAGAACTACCCGGGCTTCCCGCACGGGGTGACCGGCCCCGACATGATGGCGAAGTTCCGCGAGCAGGCCGAGCGATTCGGCACGCGCGTGGTGGACGCGAACATCGAGAGGTGCGACTTCTCGCGGCGCCCGTTCGCGCTGACGGACTCCGACGGCAAGGCGGTCCACGCGCAGTCGGTGATCATCTCGACCGGGGCGACCGCCAACTGGCTCGGGCACCCGAACGAGCTCAGGCTCGCCATGAACGGCGGCGGCGTGAGCGCGTGCGCGGTGTGCGACGGCGCGCTTCCCGCGTACCGCAACCAGCCCCTCGCGGTGGTGGGCGGCGGCGACACCGCGATGGAGGAGACGAGCTACCTCACGAAGTTCGCGAGCAAGGTCTACGTCATCCACCGCCGCGACTCGCTGCGCGCGAGCAAGAGCATGCAGGACCGCGTCCTCTCGAACCCCAAGGTCGAGATGGTGTGGAACAGCGCCGTCGAGGACGTGGTGGGCGAGAAGCACCTCGAGGCCGTGGTCGTGAAGGACGTGAACACGGGCGCCACGCGCCGGCTCGACGTGAAGGGCCTCTTCATCGCGATCGGCCACTCGCCGGCGACCAGGTTCCTGCAGGGCTCGGGCATCGAGTTCGACGCGAAGGGATACGTCATGCTGCGCACGCGCGGCTCGCAGACGAACGTCGAGGGAGTGTTCGCCGCGGGCGACGTCGCCGACCAGGTCTACCGGCAGGCGATCACGGCGAGCGGCATGGGCTGCCAGGCCGCGATCGACTGCGAGCGCTGGCTGGCGGAGCAGGGCGTCCACTGATGCCCGGCACGCTCGGCGCCAAGGAACGCTGGGTGGCCACGGGCTCGGTGGCGGCGCTCGTGGGGGGCATGGTGGTCGGCGAGGTGCTCCACAAGAACGGCGCGCAGGGGGTGGTGGGTGCGTTCTCGGTGGCGGGCGACCTGATGCTGGTGCGCCCGCTGATGATGCTGGTGCTGCCCCTGATCTTCACGAGCGTCGTGGCGGGAATCACGAGCCTCGGGGACCCGTCGCGGCTGGGCAGGCTCGGCCTCGCGACCGGCACGTACTTCCTGGTGACGATGCTGGTGGCGGCGACGCTGGGCGCGTCGCTCGTGACGCTCGTGGGACCGGGGTTCGGGCTGTCGCCGGACGACGTGGCGGCGCTCACGAAGAGCGGCATCGAGCGGTTCGAGGCGGCGCCGAGGCTCACGCAGGCGGTGGCCGCCGGCGAGCAGGGGCTCGGCGCCGCGTGGCTCCAGATCGCGCGGCAGATGCTGCCCGCGAACCCGTTCGCCGCGATGGCCGAGGGGCAGCCGCTCGGGATGATCGTGTTCGCGATCGTGCTGGGGATCGCCATGGCGCTCTGCGGCGACGCGTGCGATGCCGCGATGCGCGTACTGAACGGGTTGAACGAGGCGCTCCTGCGCGCGGTGGGCTGGGTGATGTGGATCGTGCCCGTGGGTGCGTTCCTGCTGGTGGCGTCGAGCGTGGGCCGCGTGGGGCTCCGCGAGCTGCTGGGGCCGCTGGGGATGTACATGGCGGTGGTGATCGGCGGGCTGCTGCTCCACATGTTCGTGATCCTGCCGGCGCTGCAGTTCGCGCTCGGCGGGGGCAACCCGTTCCGCTTCATGTGGCGCATGCGCGAGGCGCTGGCCACCGCGTTCGCCACCGCGAGCTCGAGCGCGACGCTTCCCGTGACCATCCGCGTGTGCGAGACCGAGGGCGGCTGCTCCAAGCGCGCGACGCGGTTCTGCGCGCCGCTGGGGGCGACCCTGAACATGGACGGCACGGCGCTGTACGAGGCCGTGGCGGTGGTGTTCCTCTTCCAGCTCTACGGCGTGCAGCTGAGCTTCGGCGAGCTGGCCGTGGTGGTCGCCACCGCGACGCTCGCCGCGGTGGGCGCGGCGGGCATCCCGAGCGCGGGCCTCGTGACGATGGTGATCGTGATCACGGCGGTCAACGCGTCGCTCGGCAGCGAGAAGCTGCCGGTGGGCGCGATGGGCATCGTGATCGGCGTCGACCGGCTGCTCGACATGTGCCGCACGACGGTGAACGTGTGGGGCGACATGGGCGCGGCGCGCGTGATGACGCGCCTCGCGCCGGACGGGTAAGTGGCGTCCCGGGCAACCCCGTACGACTTTATTGCGGACGTTGGCGTCGGTCGCGTCAGGCGCGCTCGATCATCGTCACCCGCATCCCGCAGTCCTCGACCTGCTGCGGGTCGATGGGCCCCGGGGCGTCGATCATGAGGTCGCCGCCGGACTGCGTCTTGGGGAACGCGATCACGTCGCGGATGTTCTCGGTGCCGACGAGGTGCATCACCAGGCGGTCGAGGCCGAACGCGATGCCGCCGTGCGGCGGGGCGCCGTGGCGCAGCGCGCTCAGGAGGAACCCGAACTTGAGCTCCGCGTCCTCCTGCGTGAGGCCGATCAGCTTGAAGACCTTCTCCTGGACGTCCATGCGGTGGATGCGGATGGAGCCGCCCGCGATCTCGCTGCCGTTGACGACGAGGTCGTAGCCCGCGCTCAGGCAGCCGCCGGGGTCCTTCTCGAGGAGGTGGAACTGGTCCGGGTTCGGGCTTGTGAACGGGTGGTGCATGGCCACCCAGCGCTTGCCCTCGTCGTCCCAGTCGAACATCGGGAAGTCGACGACCCAGAGGAACCTCCAGTCCTTCTCGTCGACCATGCCGAGGTCGCGGCCGAGGCGGATGCGCAGCTCGCCCAGCGCCTTCGTCGCGGCGTCCCAGTGGTCGGCCACGATGAGCACGCTGTCGCCGGGCACGAGGCCCAGCCGCGCGACGAGCGCGTCCTTGAAGGGCTCGAGGTGCTTGGCGACGCCGGTGTCGAAGCCGTTCGCGGTGAACTTGGCGACCGCCACGCCGCCGACGCGGAACTGCTTCACCCACTCGGTGTAGCCGTCGGTCATCTTGCGCGTGAGCCGCTCGGCTCCGCCGGGCACGCGGATCGCCTTCACGCAGCCGTCGCGGCCGGCGCGGCGCTTCGCGAGGGCCTGCTGGAACACCTGGAACTCGCTCGCCTTCACGAGGTCGGAGACGTCGCGGATCTCGAGCGGGTTGCGCAGGTCGGGGCGGTCGATGCCGAAGCGGTCCATCGCCTCCTGCCACGTCATGCGGGGGATCTCGCCGATGTCGCGGCCGAGCACGTCCTGCCACACGGCGCGCGCGAAGCCGCCCATCATGGCCATCACGTCCTCGCGGTCGACGAAGCTCATCTCGAGGTCGATCTGGCTGAACTCGGCCTGGCGGTCGGCGCGCGGGTCCTCGTCGCGCAGGCACTTGCAGACCTGGATGTAGCGGTCGAAGCCGGCCACCATCAGGATCTGCTTGAAGAGCTGCGGGCTCTGGGGCAGGGCGTACCACATGCCCGGGTGCAGTCGCGCCGGCACGATGAAGTCGCGCGCGCCCTCGGGCGTGCTCTTGATGAGGAGGGGCGTCTCGATCTCGGCGAAGCCGTTCTGCGCGAAGTAGTCGCGCGCGAGCTTCGTGACCTTGCTTCGCGTGCGCAGGATGTGCTGCATGCGCGGGCGGCGCAGGTCGATGTAGCGGTACTTGAGGCGCGTCTCCTCGCCGATCTTCTCCGCGTCGTGCTCGTCGGGCAGGATGGGCGGGTTCTCGGCCTTGTTGAAGATCTCGAGCTCCTCGGCGACGAGCTCGACCTCGCCGGTGGCGAGCTTCGGGTTCGGGTCGCCGGCGCGCGTGCGGAGCGTTCCGCGCACGCCGATCACGTCCTCGCGGCGCAGCGCTCGCGCGGCCTGGACGACGTCCGGGTGGCCCTGCTCGAGGTCGAACACGACCTGGCACAGCCCGTCGCGGTCGCGCAGGTCGATGAACAGCAGGCCGCGGCCCTGGTCGCGGTAGGTGTTCACCCATCCGTTGAGGGCGACCGTCTTGCCGGCGTCGGTGGCGCGCGGCTGTCCGCAGGTGTGCGTGCGCTTGATCATCGGGGAGGGGGAGGATACGGATTATCCTCCCCCCGTGCCCACGGTCCTCGTCACCGCGTTCGAGCCCTCGGGCGACGCCCACGCAGCGCCGCTGGTGCGCGCGCTGCTCGCGTCGGCGCCCGGCGTCCGGGTCGTCGGGTGGGGCGGCCCGCGCATGCGCGACGCCGGGTGCGAGCTCGTCGGCGAGACCGCGCGCGACGGGGCGATGACGCTCGTCGGGCTGCGCAAGATCCTCGAGGTGCGCCGCATCGTGCGCGACATCCGGGCGTGGGTCACCGCCAACCCCGTGGACGTGCACGTCCCGGTCGACAGCCCCGCCGCCAACTGGCACATCGCGTCGTGGATGAAGCGCCACGGCCGCGGCGCGGCCGGCGGCTCGCGCGTGGTCAACCTCGTCGCGCCGCAGCTCTGGGCGTGGGCGCCGTGGCGCATCCGCAAGTGGCGGCGCACAAGCGACGCCATCATGTGCCTCCTGCCCTTCGAGGAGGAGTGGTTCCGCTCGCGCGGGGTGAACGCCGTGTTCGTCGGCCACCCCGTGCTCGCGCACCCGGTGGACGCCGCCGCGCGCGCCCGCGCCGCCGCGCTGCCGGCGGGCGGGCCGCGGCTCCTGCTCCTGCCCGGAAGCCGCTCGTCCGAGGTCCGCGCCAACATGCCGCGCATGCTGGAGGCGTTCCGCGCCGCGTCCGCCGCGCGCCCGCGGCTCACGGGGCTCGTGATGGCGGCGAACGAGGCGCTCGTCCCCCTCGTGCGCGAGGCCGCGCGAGGCGCCGCGTGGCCGCCCAACCTTCACGTCGCGCACGGCGACCCCGACGCCGCGATCGCCTGGTGCGACTGCGCGCTCAACGTGAGCGGCACGGTGAGCCTCGACCTCGCGCACCAGCGCAAGCCGATGGTCGCCGTCTACTGGGTCGGATGGTTCCGCGCGCTCGCGTCGCGGTTCATCCTCACCATGCCCGACCGCCTGCTGCCGAACATCGTCGCCGGCCGCCGCATCGTGCCCGAGTTCGTCCCGTACGCGGGCGGGACCGGGCCCGTGGTGCGCGCGCTCGAACCCTTCCTCGACGACCCGGCGGCGCGCGAACGCACCGCGCGCGCGCTCGACGCCGTCGCGCGCCGCTTCGAAGGACACGACCCCGGCCGCGAGGCGGCCGAGGTCGTGCGTGGGTTCCTTCCGAGGTGAGCCGTCGCGCGGGCGTGCGCCCGCGGTGCGGTCACTTGATCGGCTCGTAGCTGAACGTCTGGCCGCCGATCACGCCCTCGAGCATGAGGCCGCCGCCGCCGAACGTGAGCACCATGACGCCGTCCTTGTAGTCGTTCGCGGCGCTGGCGCTCGCCGTGCCCGCGGTGGCGCTGCCGCCCGCCTGGAACGCCGTCTCGCCGCGCTTGAACTTCTCGAACGCCGCCTTGTCCTTGAAGAAGAGCACCTCGGAGAACGACTGGCCGCCGATCTGCGCGCCGAGCGTGCCGCCGCCGATCGAGCTGCGCGCCACGAGCGCGCCGCGCTCGTAGACCAGGCCCTTGCCCTCGAAGCCGCCGACGATCAGGCCGCCCTTGCCGACGGAGGGGTACACGGCGTACGCGTGCGCCGACTTGAACTCGGCCGACTTCTCCGGGTACTTGTTCTGGCACGTCGTGATCGTCGACTCGACGTCGCCCTTGAGGATCTTCACCTGCTCCTCGGGGGGCAGGCTCGAGTCGGGGCCGCAGCCGACGGGCGCGAGGACGAGGGCGGCGAGCGAGAGCGCGGCGAGCGAGATGAATCTGGTGGTCATGGTCGTGAGTTCCTTTCGTGGATCGCGCACGATAGCCCGCGCGGCGCGACGGCGCGCGCCGCCCGCCGGCCGGGCACGCTCGACCGTGCGCCGCGCCCCGCGCGAACCGCGGAACCTTCCCCTGCGCACGGCTATGATCCCTCTCCATGATCCGCCGGACCGCCTCCGCCGCCGCCGCGCTCGCCCTCGCTTCGCTGCTGGCCGCGGCCGCGCCCTCGGGGCCGCGCGCGTCCGCGCCGCCCTTCCTGACGATCGTCAGCAGCCTTCCCCGCACCGGTAGCGCCAACAGCCAGACGACCAGCATCGTCAACGGCATCAAGATGGCGATCGAGGAGCGCGGCGGGAAGATCGGCGACTTCGAGATCCGCTACGAGGACCTGGACGACGCCAGCCCGCAGAAGGGCAACTGGGACCAGAACATCGAGGCGGCGAACGCGAACAAGGCCGCGAAGGACCCGACCTGCGTCGGCTACATCGGCACTTACAACTCGGGCGCGGCGAAGATCGCGATGCCCATCCTCAACAAGGCGGGCCTCGTGATGGTGAGCCCCGGCAACACCTACCCCGGGCTCACGAAGCCGGGCGCTGGCGAGGCCAACGAGCCGAGGATCTACCGCCCGTCGGGCACCATCTCGTACTTCCGGGTCGTCCCCACCGACGACATCCAGGGCGCCGTCGCGTGCGAGTTCTGCGCGAAGGACCTCGGCTCGAAGAAGGCGTTCATCCTGCATGACCGCGAGCTCTACGGCAAGGGCATCGCCGACGTGTTCAAGAAGAGCGCACCCGGCATGGGGATCGAGGTCATGGGCTTCGAGGGCATCGACCCGAAGGCGTCGAACTACCGTTCGCTGGTCACGAAGATCCGATCGACCGGCGCCGACGTCGTCTTCTACGGAGGCACCACGCAGACGAACGCGGCGCAGATCCTGAAGGACCTCCGCTCGGGCGGCTGCAAGGTGCCGTTCGTGACCCCGGACGGCACGTTCGAGAACGCCTACATCGAGGCCGCGGGCAAGGACGCGATGAGCCCCGAGTCGGGCCCCGTCTACATCACGTTCGGCGGGCTTCCTTCCGAGCAGCTCACCGGCCGCGGCGCCGAGTTCGTCGAGCGCTACAAGAAGAAGCACGGCGAGGTGCCCGAGGCCTATGCGGTGTACGGCTACGAGGCGTGCAAGGTGCTCCTCGACGCGATCGACCGCGCGGGCAAGAAGGACCGCGCCACGGTGCTCGCCGCCGTCGCCGCCACCAAGGATTTCGAGGGCGCGCTCGGCACCTGGAGCTTCGACGAGAACGGCGACACGACGAACCGCCTGATGAGCGTCAACACCGTCAAGGACGGCAAGTTCGCGTTCGTGAAGGCCGCGGGCGGCGGAGCGGGCCAGGCCAAGTGATGCTGCGCGCCGCGGCGGCCGCGGAGCAGTTGGCGATCCTCGCGCTCGCGCGCGCGGACTCGGTGCCCTCGTTCGCGGCCGACGGCGCCCTGAGCCCGCCCGAGGTCTTCTCGCAGCAGCTCGTCACCGGGCTCTCCAACGGGATGATCATCGCGCTGATCGCCATCGGCTACACGATGGTGTACGGCATCGTCGAGCTCATCAACTTCGCGCACGGCGACCTCTGCATGCTGGGCGCGTTCTTCGCGCTGACGGCGGTCGGCGCGTTCGCCCTCGACGGCGCCTCGGGCGCGGGCGGGGTCGTGGGCCTGGTCGCGCTCCTGGTCGCCACCGCCGCGTTCTGCGGCGCGCTCAACTGGTCGATCAACCGGCTCGCGTACCGGCCCCTGCGCTCGGCGAGCAAGCTGAGCCTCCTGGTGGCGGCGATCGGCGCGAGCTTCGTGCTCGTCAACCTCGGGCTCTTCTGGGGCGGCCTGCCGATGGAGGTCTTCGCGGGCGGCACCAGCGCGGCGGCGCCGAAGGCGTTCCCGGCGCTCGTCGAGCCGAAGCCCGCGTTCACGGTGGGCGACGTCATCGTCTCGCGCCCCGACGTGCTGGTGCTCGCGGTGACGGTCCCGCTCATGCTGGCGCTCACGTGGCTGGTGCGGTTCACGAAGCTCGGCAAGGCGATGCGCGCCGTCGCGCAGAACCCGGTCGCCGCCGCGCTCATGGGGATCGACGTCGAGCGCGTGATCGGCGCCACGTTCTTCATCGGCGGAGCGCTCGGCGGGTTCGCCACCGTCGTCTACAGCATCTACAACCAGACCGTCGGCTTCCAGATGGGCTACCGCATGGGGATGGACGCGTTCATCGCGGCCGTCCTCGGGGGCATCGGGAACCTCCCGGGCGCGGTCCTCGGCGGGCTCGTGATCGGCGTCGTCCGCGCGATGAGCGACGGCTACGTCGAGGCCCGCTGGACCAACGCGATCGTCTTCGGCATCCTCATCCTGATCCTGGTGTTCCGGCCCTCGGGCCTGCTGGGCGCCAAGCTGAGGGAGAAGGTCTGATGGCCGCCGCGCGCCGCAACCCGTGGGTGCCCGTCGCCGGACTGGCGGCGCTCGCCGCGTGGCCGCTCTTGGAGCCCGCGCTCCCCGCGTGGCTGCAGTTGGGCGAGCCGCTCACCGAGGTGTTCGTCTACGCGATCCTCGCGCTCGGGCTCAACGTCCTCACCGGGTTCACGGGGCTCCTGAACCTGGGCGTCGCCGCGTTCGCCGCGATCGGCGCCTACGCGTACTCGATCGCCACGTGCGAGGTCTATCCGTTCCAGCTCGGGTTCTGGCCCGCGCTCGCGGTCACCGGCGCCGTCGGCGCGATCGCCGGGTTCGCGCTCGGCGCGCCGACCCTGCGCGTGCGAGGCGACTACCTCGCGATCGTCACGCTCGGCTTTGGCGAGATCGTGAAGGACGTGCTCGTCAACCTCGACGCGATCACCAAGGGCACGCAGGGCATCAACCCGCTGCCGCCGCCCTCGATCCTCGGCACGCCGCTCGAGGCGCGCGGCCAGTACTGGCTGTACCTCGGCTTCGTGGCCGCCACCTTCCTCGGCGTGCGGGCCCTCGAGCGCAGCCGCGTCGGCCGCGCGTGGATCTCGATCCGCGAGGACGAGCTCGCGAGCCGCGCGATGGGCATCCGCCCGGACCGCGCGAAGATGCTCGCCTTCGCCACGTGCGCCGCGCTCGCGGCGCTCTCGGGCGCGCTCCTCGTGAGCCGGCTGTCGAGCTCGGGCGAGCCCTCGAACTACGGGTTCGAGGTCTCGATCATCGCGCTCTGCATCGTGATCGTCGGCGGCATCGGGAGCGTCCGTGGGACGCTCCTCGGGGCCTTCGTGATGGTCGGGATGAACTCGATCGTCCTCGTGCGCCTCACCGAGGTGCTCGGCTCGGGCGCCGAGGGGATGGCCGCCGCGGCGCCGGCCGCCGACGCGGGCGCGCCTGCGCACGCGTGGCACTTCGTGCGCACGTGGGCGCACAACGTGCTGCTGACCCCCACCAACTGGAAGTTCCTGCTCTTCGGGCTGGCGCTCGTCCTCATGATGATCTTCCGGCCGCAGGGCATCCTGCCCCCGCGCGCGGTGCACGAGGACCCGCCGGCGCCCGCGCCCCCGGGCGGAGGGGAGGCGCACGCATGAGCGCCATCCTCGAGGTGAAGGACGTCACGATGCGCTTCGGCGGCCTCGTCGCCAACGAGCGCGTGAGCCTGGCCGTGCACCCGGGCGAGATCTTCGCGGTCATCGGTCCCAACGGCGCCGGCAAGACCACGCTCTTCAACGCCATCACCGGGATCTACGAGCCCACCGAGGGCGACGTGCTATTCGAGGGGAAGCCCATCCGCCGCGAGTGGACCGCGGCCGACCGCGTGCGCGGGCTCGCCGTCGGCGCCACCAGCGCCGCCGCCGCGGTGCTCGCCCTCAACGCGACCGCGCTCTGGACCGCCGCGATCAACGACCGCTACGTGATGGGCGAGCCGTTCCCGTGGGGCGGTGCGCTCGCCACCGTCCCCGCCACGCTCCGCGACGCCGGCTTCTGGCCGACGTGGTTCGCCGCGGCCGCCGCGTTCCTCGTCGGCCGGCTCGCGTTCGGGGCGATCTGGCGCGCCCAGCGCCGCACGCCCGACCTCGTCGCGCGCGCGGGCATCGCGCGCACGTTCCAGAACATCCGGCTCTTCGGCGAGATGAACCTCGTCGAGAACGTCCTCGTGGGCATGGACCAGCACTTCCGCAGCGGCTACTGGGCGTGCCTCTTCCGCACGCCCGGCTTCCGGCGCGAGCGCGGGCGCATGCGCCGCCGTGCGTTCGAGCTGCTGCAGTTCGTCGACCTCGCCGACGAGGCCGCCGAGCCCGCGCGGAGCCTGCCCTACGGCCACCAGCGCCGGCTCGAGATCGCGCGCGCGCTCGCCACGCGCCCGCGCCTCATCCTGCTCGACGAGCCCGCCGCGGGCATGAACCCCGCCGAGAGCGCCGACCTCATGAAGCTGATCCGGCGCATCCGCGAGAGCGGCGTCACGGTGGTGCTCATCGAGCACGACATGAAGGTGGTGATGGGGATCTCCGACCGCATCGCCGTGCTCCAGTACGGGAAGAAGATCGCCGAGGGCACGCCCGAGGCCATCCGCAACGACCCCGTCTGCGTCGCCGCCTACCTCGGCACGGAGGAGCTCGGGTGAGCGGGGCGCCCCTCCTGCGCGTGGCGAACCTCAGGTGCGCCTTCGGGCGCGCCGAGGTGCTGCACGGCGTGCATCTCGAGGTGCACGCCGGCGAGATCGTCTCGCTGATCGGCGCGAACGGCGCGGGCAAGTCGACCACGCTGATGTGCGTCTCGCGTGTCCACCGCCAGGCGACGGGCACCATCGAGCTCGACGGGCAGTCGATCGTGGGCCTCGCGCCGCAGGAGGTCGTGCGCCGCGGGCTGGTCCAGGTGCCCGAGGGCCGCCGCATCTTCCCGCGGCTTACCGTCCGCGAGAATCTCGAGATGGGCGCATTCACGCGCACCGACCGCGCCGGTGTCGCCGAGGACATCGACCGCATGTGCGGGATGTTCCCCATCCTCCGCGAGCGCGCGGGCCAGCTCGGCGGCACGCTCTCGGGCGGCGAGCAGCAGATGCTCGCGATCGCCCGTGCGCTCATGTCGCGGCCGCGGCTCCTCATGATGGACGAGCCGTCGATGGGCATCGCTCCCATGCTGGTGGCGCAGATCTTCCGTACCGTGCGCGACGTGCTGCGCGCGCAGGGCGTGACCGTGCTCCTGGTGGAGCAGAACGCGAACGCGGCGCTCCGGATGAGCGACCGCGCCTACGTCCTCGAGACCGGGAACGTGGCGCTTTCCGGCACCGGCGCCGAGCTCCTGCGCGACGAGCGCGTGCGCGCGGCGTACCTCGGGCACTGAGCGCTTGGTGTTCCGCGCCGCCGCGCCTACACTCGGAGTTCGGATGAAGACGTTCGCGCTGCGCACCGACCTTGAACGCCTCCGCGTTGGGAGCCACTGGCTGCCCCTGGGCCTCGAGCCCGTCGACCTGCCCGCGCCCGCGCACGGCTACACCGTGGCCGAGGCCGACATGCCCGAGGACGCGCCTCCCGCGCTCCGCTTCTACGCGGTGACCAGCATCGAGAAGGTCGAGGCGCTCCTCGACGACCTCTTCGAGCTGCTCCCGGACGACGTGTTCCCGCTGCTGGAGGCCACCTCGCGCGACGCGTTCCGAACCGTCGACGTGTTCGCCTCCGACGAGCCGATGCCGTTCGACGAGTTCCGCCGCGTGCTGAAGGAGTACCGCGACGTGATCGTCGAGGACGGCTCCCTCAGCGTCGGCGCCGAGGGCGAGGACCCCGCCATGGAGGTGGTGCTCGACAGCTGGAAGGGCATCGACGTCCTGGTGCCCGCCTCGATGCGCGACGAGGTCGAGCGCATCATGGCCGCGCACGGGCTCGAGGAGGTCGCCGAGACGTGGCCGTCCGACCTCGACGACCGCCCGGAGCCGCCCTTCAAGCCGCGCGAGATCCTGCAGCTCGAGGACCGCGAGTGCCCGGACCTCGACGAGATCATCTTCCAGCTGCGCGAGTCGTGGGGCCTCGAGCTCGACGAGGACCCCGAGGACAACCTCGACGAGCGCGGGCGCCACGTGGGCCGCACGCTCTGGGACGCGGTGGCGATCGTCGAGGGCGCCGACGAGGACGAGCCGAGGCTCGGCTACCTCTTCGCGTGGGTCACCGCCGGCAGCATCGCCGAGGTGCAGCAGATGATCGAGTCGCGCCTGGAGCTCCAGGACGAGTGGCGCTTCACCGGGCAGTGGTACACGCTCGACCGCGTCGCGTTCGACGACCGTCCCGAGTTCCTGCAGTCGCTCTCGCCGCGCCGCACCTACAGCGAGATCCACAAGTTCACGATCGAGCCGGCGTGACGCCCGTGACGCCGTAGAGCCCGG
Organism: Phycisphaera mikurensis NBRC 102666; assembly: GCA_945877905.1. Classification (GTDB taxonomy): domain Bacteria; phylum Planctomycetota; class Phycisphaerae; order Phycisphaerales; family SM1A02; genus UBA966. The sequence continues at coordinate 18,861 of CAMDUT010000002.1, forward strand.
CCGAGCGCACGTAGCGCTCCACCGCCTCGGGCAACCGGTCGCCGAGGGGCTCGCCCTTCGCAAGGCGCGCGCGGATGTCCGTGCTCGACACGTCAACGGGGTCGATGGGCAGCGTCCACTCGAGCCACCGCGGGGCCCATTGCTCGCCGTGGCGCTCGTGCACCAGCGCGGGCCAGTCCTCGCGCGTGTGCGGGGGGCGCAGCACGACGGCGGGCGTCGCCAGGGCCACGAGGTCCGCCCAGTCCTTCCACGAGGTGAAGTTCAGCGCCTGGTCGCTTCCGATGAGGAGCCTGAGCGGTCCGCGCATCACCTCGCCCGACTCCTGCATCGCGTGGATGCGCCGCACGGTGTCGATCGAGTAGCTGGGCGCGCCGACGTCGAGCTCCATGCCCGAGACCACCACGTCCGGCATCCCGGCAAAGGCGAGCGAGGCCATCGCGAGGCGGTCCTTGCCGGACGCGCCCGGCTCGCCGCGCTGCGGGTTGCGCCACGCGGGGATCACGATCGCCTGCTTCGCGCGCAGCAGCGCGTCGACGCCCTTGAGGAGCTCGACGTGGCGCCGGTGCGGCGGGTCGAAGGTGCCGCCGAAGAGGACGACGGGCGCGCTCACGGCGCGCTCCCCGCGTCAAGCGACGCGAGCGCCGCGTCGGCCGCCGCGAGCCCCGCGAGCGATCGCGCGCGCAGCCGGTGCAGGCGGCGCAGCAGCATGGGGTTCGCCACGATCGCGCGCACCACGCGCCAGATGCGCAGCCGCCCGCGCTCGTCCACCCACGAGCCGATGTCCTTCGGGAGCGTCTCGTCGACCGTGTCGCTGATCCCGCGCACGACGGCCCATTGCCATCCGCGCGCCTGCGCCTCGCGCGCGAATGCGGCCGACTCCATGTCGACCACGTCGGCGCGATGGGTGCGCGCCGCGCGGTCCTTCGACTCCACCGACGCCAGCACGTGGTCGAGCCCCACGATGCGCAGCGGCCCCCCGGCCGCGCCGGGCAGGGTGGGGTCCCATTCCTCGTTCGATGGCCCGATCACGGTGCCCGCGACGACGGCCCGTGCGGCATCGAGCGGGGCGATGGCGCCGGCCACCCCCGCGAGCACCACCCGCGCGCCGGCGGGCGGCGCATCGGGGCCGGACGCCCAGCGTTCGATTCCCGCCCGCCCGGGGCCCGTGCAGTGGTAGGTCCACCCCCGGGCCTTGCCCAGGCGGGCCAGGACGGAACGCTCGAAATCCAAGGGGCAGGCGACATGCAGCATGGCGGGCAGGGCGGTATACTGTCTCCCTCGTTCGCCGGCCCCATCGTCTAGCCCGGTTCAGGACACATCCCTCTCACGGATGGAACAGGGGTTCGAATCCCCTTGGGGTCACTCCCGCAACCGGCGCCCAGTCCAGGCGCCGGTTTCACAAGAAGCCCGCGCTTGCTGCGGGCCGCAGCAGCGCCGAACCGGCCCCATCGTCTAGCCCGGTTTAGGACACCTCCCTTTCACGGAGGTAACGAGGGTTCGAATCCCTCTGGGGTCATTCCCGGCGCTTGGCGGTACGCACGGGGCCTTCGGGTTGGCCTTCTCGGACTCCTGCGCTCGAACGACCAGCGCGTTCCGTCGCAATCACCGCCCTCGCGCCCGATTCCGTTCGGCGATCCTGCATCCCCGGGCTACCTTTCCGTGTCCGCCTCGAACGGGTCACGCTGTCCGTCCGTATGCACCCCCACGATCCCATGCGTCCTACCACCCGATTCGCCGCCCTCGTCCTCCCCGCCGCGCTCGCCTGCGCGCCCTTCGCCTCGGCCGCCGTCCGCTACGTCGACGCGGGGCTCGCCTCCGGCGCCAACACCGGCACCAGCTGGGCGGACGCCTACCAGGGCGCCGGCGGCCTCGCGGCCGCGCTCACCGCGTCGGTCTCGGGCGACGAGATCTGGGTGAAGGCCGGCACCTACAAGCCGACCACCGGCACCTCGCGCACCGTGTTCCTCACGATGAAGACGGGTGTCGGCATCTACGGCGGGTTCGCCGGTACCGAGACCGCGCGCGACCAGCGGAATTGGACTGCGAACGTCACCGTGCTCACGGGCGACCTCCTGGGCAACGACAGCGGCACCGCGAACCTCACCGACAACAGCTATCACGTGCTGGTGGGCTCCGGCGCCGCGGTCACGGCCATCGTCGACGGGTTCACCGTGAAGGGCGGCAACGCCAACGGAGCCACCGCCAGCAACTACGACAAGGGCGGCGGCATCCTCATCGTCAACAGCGGCGCGCCCACCGTCCGCAACTGCATCTTCCAGGGCAACCGCTGCACCTTCGGCGGCGGGGCGGGGTACATCTTCGCCGCGCAGGCCACGTTCACCGACTGCCAGTTCCTCGACAACGTGGGCGGCAGCTACGGCGGCGCGTTCGACACGAACAACGTGACCAGCACGTTCCGCCGCTGCGTGTTCAAGGGCAACAGCGCCGCCCGCGCCGGCGCGTTCGAGACCTACGGCGGCGGCAACACCACCTTCGAGAACTGCCTCTTCGCGGCCAACCGCGCCACCGGCACGGGCGGCGGCGCCGCGATCTGGATCGGCGTCTCCTCGAGCATCGTGCGCGCCTACAGCTGCACCTTCGCCGGGAACATCGCCACCAGCACCGCGGGCGGCGTCAACACGACGAGCCAGGGCACGCTCAACGCCTACAACTGCGTCTTCTGGGGCAACAGCGGCCCCACCGGCCAGACGTCGGCGAACCAGGTGAACGCAGGCGGCGGCACGAACCTCGTCCAGTACTGCACCGTGCAGGGTGGGTTCACCGGCACCGGCAACCTCGCGACCGACCCGCTCTTCGTGTCCGCGGCGAACGGCGACTATCGCCTGCAGGCGACCTCGCCAGCGATCGACTCGGGCTCGAACTCGCTCTTCCCGACCGGCGGCATGACCGTCGACCTCGCGGTGCTTCCGCGGTACGTCGACGTGGTCGCCGTCACCGACACCGGCGTCGGCCCGGCACCCGTGATCGACCGCGGCGCGTACGAGCTTCCCGACGCCCCGCCGCCGCCGCCCGCATGCGCCCCCGACCTCAACGGCGACAACCAGGTCGACGGCATCGACCTCGGCGTGCTGCTGAGCGCGTGGGGCACGAACGGCGAGGGCGACCTCAACGGCGACGGTTCCGTCGACGGCATCGACCTCGGCGTCATGCTCAGTGCGTGGGGCGCCTGCCCCGGCTGACGCGACGGGCGGCTAGCCTTCCGGCATGACCGCTCTGCGCACCGTGGTGGTCGAGGCCGCCTCCGGACGTTGCCCCATCGAGATCGCGCGCGGCATCGTCCGCCACGTCGGTAACGGCATGGTGGCCGTCGGCCTGCGCCCCGTGCGCGCGGCGGTGGTGCATGATTCCTGCGTGCCGCTCGACGCCTTCGCGGCGGTCGAGGACTCGCTGCGGGCGGCGTCGATCGACCCCGTGCGCGTGGGGATCGCGGGGGGCGAGTCGGGCAAGTCGCTCGAGGCGGTGGCGGCGGTCTCGGCGCGCATGCTCGACGCGGGGATCGACCGCACCGGCGCGGTCGTCGCCGTCGGCGGCGGGGTCGTCGGCGACGTCGCGGGGTTCGTGGCCGCCACGTACATGCGCGGCATCGCGTGCGTGCAGGTGCCGACCACGCTGCTTGCGATGGTCGACGCGTCGGTCGGCGGCAAGACCGCGGTGAACCTGCAGCGCACCGACGGGTCGATCGCGAAGAACGCGATCGGCGCGTTCGCGCAGCCCAGGCTCGTGGCGTGCGACCCCGAGGTGCTCGGGACGCTCTCCGGGCGCGAGCTGCGGTCGGGCCTGGCCGAGTGCGTGAAGCACGCGGTGGTGGCCGACCGCGCGATGCTCGCGTGGATCCGCGACCGCGCGGACCGGCTGCTGGCGCACGACCCCGACACGCTGGGGGAGCTCATCGAGCGCAACGTGCGCATCAAGGCGGAGGTGGTCTCGCGCGACGAGCGCGAGTCGGGCCCGCGCGAGGCGCTGAATCTGGGGCACACGTTCGCGCACGCGATCGAGGCCATGCTTCACGCGCAGTGCACGCACGGCGAGGCGGTGGCCATCGGCATGGTGGCCGCGTGCACGGTGGTGCGCGAGCTGGGCGCCGAGGGGGCCGACGGGCTCGAGGCCGAGGTGCGCGGCACACTCGGCGCACTCGGGCTTCCCGTGCGCATGCCGGCCCCGCGTCCCGCGGCGGCGCTGCGCGCGGCGATGGACACCGACAAGAAGCGGCGGGGCGGGGCGCTGCGGCTGGTGCTGCCCTTCGGGCCGAACGACGTGCGCACCCTGGCCGGCGTGCCCGAGCCGATCGTCGAGCTGGCATGGCGCGCGGTCGGCGCGGCGTGAGGCGCGCGGTGCCGGAACGGGCGCGCGGCAGGCGCGGGGCGAGTCCTGTGCAGCCCGCGCGCCCCGCGCGCCGATGAGTCCCCGGTCGTACGGATGCTGACCCTCGCAATCGTCAACCAGAAGGGTGGCTCCGGCAAGACCACCACGGCCATCAACCTCGCCGCCGCGCTCGCCGAGCGCGGGGAGCGGGTGCTGCTGGTCGACATGGATCCGCAGGGCCACTGCGCGGCGGGGCTGGGCGTTCCCGAGGCGCGCATCGAGTTCGGGCTGGCGCAGGCGCTCCTCTGCGAGCCCCCCGGCGGCAGCGACCCCCTGGGTTGGCTGTGGGAGGTGGGGCGTGGCCTTCGGCTGGCGCCGTGCACGGTGTCCCTCGCGGGGCTCGAGAGCGCGCGAGGCGGGCTCGTGTCGCTGCCTGACCGCGACCGCCGGCTCGCGCGGCTCCTCGAGCGCGTCGCCGGCAGCTTCGACCGCTGCATCATCGACTGCCCGCCGACGATCGGCTACCTGACGTTCAATGCCCTGCGCGCCGCCGACGAGGTGCTGGTGCCCGTCGAGACCGGGTACTTCGCGCTCCGGGGCGCCGAGCGGCAGCTCGTGACGATCGGGGCTCTGGTGCAGCGGATCGGCCGTTCGCTGCCGGTCCGGGTGCTGCCCACGCTTCACCGGGACTCCAGCCAGCTTTCGCACGACATCCTGGGCGCGATCGGACGGCGTTTCGAGCGCCACCTGGCCCCGGCGCCTATCCGCGAGCACGAGGTGCTGCGCGAGGCGGCCAGCTTCGGGCAGGCCGTCACGGCGTTCGCCCCCGGTTCGGCCGCCCATGACGACTTCAGGCGCCTGGCCGAGTGGGTGGCCACGGTCGCCGTCCCGGCCCTCGAGCCTTCGGCGGCACCGGATGCTGGCGTTCCGGCGTCCAGCGTGTATGGTTCGGACACCCTCGGGGCCCCGTCAGGGGACCTCGACGGGAACGGCCTGCCGAGGCCGGCGGTGACAGGACGCGCGGCGGAGCTCGCGCATCGGATGCGGACCTCGGGCGTTGCCGCATCGGGTCGAGAGGCAGGAAGCCTGGAGGAACGATGACCTCGAACGTGGATCCGTACGGCAGCTTGGCGGCGCTCTTCACGACGCCAGCTTCGCCCGAGACGTCGCATGCGCACGCCGCACCGCGCATCGGCGAGGTGACGACCGTGCTCGTCGGAAACCTCCCGGTCATGGCCGGGCTCTGGACGACGCAGCTGGCCGACGAGGTGGCGCGCGCGTTCGGCCCCGCCGGCCTCGTGCGCTTCGAGCGCGGCGAGGTCACGATCGAACTGCTCCGCGCCGACGGGCGCCAGGTGCCTCCCGCGGGCCCGGGCGCGGTCTCGCGCTGGCTGCCTCGCGGCGCCGGCGCACTGCGGCGCTGGCTGGTGTGCGTTCCGGCCGACACGGCACCGGCGGAGTACATGGATGCCTCCGAACGCATCGTGCTGATGCTCGGTGCCGACGAGGCCGCGGTGACCGGCGGCTACCTGCGCCTCAAGCAGCTGTGCGACGAGGGCATCCACCGCGGACGCCCCGTCGATCGCGTGGGCATCGTGGTGGTGGGCGCCTCGCCCGACCAGGCCGATGCCGCGTTCCGCAAGCTCGGCGAGGCGGCGCGTTCGTTCCTGGGCCTCGAGGTCGACCTCGTGGCGCGGCTTCCGCGCATCGAGCGCGTGGAGTCGAGCGCGCGCGCCTCGTACCCGGGCGACGAATGCCCGGGCGTCGGGGCCTTCCTCGGCGAGCTCGCCAACGCGCGCAGCCAGGCCGCGCTCCGGTTCGACGCCGGGGACGACCTGCCTGCATCCATCCCCATCGACGGCTCGGTGCATCCGAAGTCCGCGCCCGCACGCCCCCAGCCGACGGTGCCCGCCATGAACCACGCGCCCGCTGCCCCCGGTCCGTTCGCGGCCGCCCCGAACGGTCATGCGACGCCGCCCGCCGCGCGGTCCGCGCCGGCCTACGCCGCGCTTCCGATGGCCGAGCTGCCGCCGCGCCTGGTGCCGCTCCTGCGCGGGCTGCGCCCGCTCGGCATCGCGTGCCCGCTGGCGCCCGAGCTCGAGCTCGCCCTCGACGACGAGCACCGCATGCACATCGTCGGCCGCAGCGACCAGCTCGCGCGCGTGCGAACGGTCCGCACGTGGGCCACGATGCACGCCGAGCTCCTCGGCCTCGCGTTCCCCGAGCTGAAGGGCGGCTTCGAGGTGCGCGAGCGCATCCTGCTCGGCGACGCGCGTGACGCGATCGTGCTGCACGGAACGGGCGCGCTGCTCGACGTGCTGGTGGTCGCGCAGACGCCGTCCGGCCCGGTGCAGGTGGTGGTGCCCCTCAACGACGCGACGACCTGCGGCTGATCACCGCGCGGGCAGCGCCTCGCGCAGCACGCGCATCCAGTTTCCGTGCATGAACGCCTGGCGGTCGGGCTCGCCCCAGCCGCGCGCCGCGAGCGCGCGGCCGAGCGCGCCGAGCTCCTCGGGCCGCCCGCACCCGGCCGGGCAGTCCGCGGGCGTGAAGCCGCCGTCGAGGTCGCTGCCGAGCCCGACGCCCGTGCGTCCCGCGATGGCCGCGGCGTGCTCGACGTGCGCGACGGCGTCGTCCAGCGTGGCCGCCCGGTCGCGCGCGAGGAACTTCCCGTAGAGGTTCAGGCCCACCACGCCGCCGCGGCGCGCGATCTCGGCGACCTGCGCGTCGGTGGCGTGCCGCTCGCGCGGGTCCATGAGCGCGCGCATGTTCGAGTGCGTCGCGACGATGCGCCGGTCGGTCGCTCCGCAGAGGTCCTCGAACGCGGCGTCCGACAGGTGGCTCGCGTCGTGCAGCACGCCCAGCGCGTCGAGCGCCCGCACCATCGCGCGCCCGCCCGCGGTGAGCCCGCCCGCGCGCGCGTTGCCGCCCGACCACCTCGATCCGTGGGCCCACGAGAGCCCCACCGCGCGCACGCCGCGCGCATGCCACCATGCGGCCTCGTCGGGGGTGCGGATCGGGTCGGCGCATTCCATGAGGATCACGATGCCCGGCGCGCCGCCCGGCCGCGCGCACCGTTCGAGGTCCTCGCGCGTGCGCACGATGCGGATGCGGCCCGCGCGCTCGAAGGCCTCGTAGCGCTCGAGCTGGCGCACGCCCGCGGCATGCGCGCCCTCGAGGTCGTCGTGGCCGGAGTAGCCCCACGCCGCGCCGCCCGAGCCGAACTCGGTGAAGATGGTGCCGAGGGCGATCCGCACGCCGCCGCGCACGAGCGCCGGCAGCGACGTGCCGCGCGCGGCGTGGTCGGGGTGGTCAACCTCGACCGAGGGGCCCAGGAGGTCGAGGTACGCCAGGTCGAGGTGCGCATCCACCCACCACGGGTCGTTCGGAGCATCCGTCGGCATGGCGCGGGAAGGTACGCTGCACCCCTTCGGATGGCAGCGTTCCCGACGAGTTCACCGCCTGCGGGCGCCCCGGCCGCGATGCCCGATCGCGCCGCGACGTCCCCCGGCCCCATGCGCGCCACGCGCCCCGAGCGAACCGTCTGCGCGCTGCTTGCGTTCGGCGCGTTCGCCGTGCTGGGGGTGGCGCTGTGGCTGCGTCCGTCGCCCACGGGCCTGGGGACGCACGTGGCGCTGGGCCTCCCGCCCTGCGGGTGGGTGGCCGGCTACGACCTTCCGTGCCCCACCTGCGGCATGACCACCGCCTTCAGCCTGGCCGCACGGGGCAGCCTCTGGGCCTCATTCCGCGTACAGCCCATGGGGTGCCTGCTCGCCGTGGGCACCGCCGCGGTGGCCGTCACGTGCGCGTACGTGGCCGCGACCGGTTCGCGGCTCGGGCACGTCCTCGGCGCGCGCCTCACGCCGCGCGTGGTGGTCGCGCTCGCCGCGCTCGCGCTGGTGGCCTGGGGCTACAAGGTGTGGGACCATCGCACGAACGCGCGCGGCCCGGCCGCAGTCGGAGCAACGCCATGAACGACACCGTCGACCGCCATGACCGCGCCGCGCGCCTGCGCGCCCTCGCCGCCGCCGGAGCCTTCGCCCTCGCGCTGCTTCCGGGATGCGGCGTCTTCGGCGTCGCCTCGAAGGTGGGCGAGGCCATCGAGGTCGAGAAGAAGGTCGAGGTGCTCGCCAAGTACCGCGGCCTCGAGAACAAGACCGTCGCCGTGCTCGTCAACGCCGAGCGCGGCGTGCTCTACGAGTACCCGACCGTGGTGCCGAACGTCGCGGGGAACGTGGCTGCGGGCATCCGCGTGAAGGTGAGCGGCGCGCAGGTGCTCGACTGGCGCGAGTCGCTCAACTGGACCTACCGCACGCCGAGCTGGAACACGCTCCCGCTCGGGCACATCGCCGAGGAGCTGGGCGTCGACCGGGTCGTGATCGTCGACATCTTCGAGTTCCGGCTGCACCCGCCGGGCAACCGGTGGATCTGGGACGGCATGGCCGGGGCCACCATCGGCATCGTCGAGCGCGACTCGATCGACCCCGACGCCTTCGCGGAGGAGTACAGCGTGTCGGTGAAGTTCCCCGACGTGAAGGAGCTGAGCCGCGAGAGCGCCGCCGAGGAGGGCATCCAGACCGGGCTGGTGGCGAAGTTCACGCAGACCGTGAACAAGCTGTTCTATGACCACCTCGAGGACAAGTACCCCAACAAGCGGCTGAAGGGCTGACGCATGCGCATCCGGCCCTTGCCCATCCTCCTGGTCCCGGCGCTCGCGCTCGCGGGCCCCTTCGCGTGCAACATCATCACGCCCGCGCTCTACGTGGCCGAGGGTCCCGGGAAGAAGGAGGCGGAGTTCACGCTTCCCGAGGACAAGAAGCTGGTCGTCTTCGTCGATGACCGCCGCAACGTGATCAGCCGCCTGCAGCTGCGCTCGCAGCTGGCCGACGACATCGGCCAGCAGCTGAAGACGCTCGAGCTCGTCGAGGAGGTCGTCAGCGGCCGCGAGCTGATCGCGTACGTCCGCCGCGTCGAGAGCCCGAACCGGCGCGTGTCGATCGAGGAGCTCGGCAACGCGGTGGACGCGGACATCGTGCTCTACGTCGAGATGGACACGTTCGCGCTCACGCCGGACGGCGCGACCCCGAAGCCGACGGCCGCGGTGCGCGTGAAGGTGATCGACGTCAAGGAGAAGCGCCGCGTGTTCCCGCCGGACGGCGGCGACCCGCTCGGGTTCCCGGTGAACGTCGACATGAACGCGCTCGGCAACGACGCGTACCGCACGTCGGCGAACCGCCGGCGGCTCGAGGACATGCTCGAGAAGCGCCTGGCCGACCAGGTCGCCAAGCTCTTCTACAAGCACGAGCGCATGAACTTCGGCCAGGGCGTCACGCAGATGGAGGGCTGACCCCGCATGGCGATCGCCCGAAGCGTTCCCGACCCCGCCGTGCGCGCCATCGTGATCGACGGCCACGCGGCCACGCCGCCCGTGCTTCGCATGCTGGCCGCACAGGCGTCCGCGCGCGGCGTGCAGGCGGTGGTGGTGGGCAACGAGCGTGATGCGAATCGCGCGACGCGACTGGGCGTCCCCGTTCGTGCGGTGGTCGCGCCGCCGATGGGTGCGCCCGTCCTCGCGCGCGCCGCCCTTCGGCGTGCCTTCGGGCCGGCCATGCGCGGCGCGGCGGTCGCGGCCGTCGGCCCGCGCGCGTTCGATGCGGCTCGCATCGCGGGCGCGCGGCCCGTCGCGCCCGGCGACGAGCTTCCCGCGCCGGTCCCGGCCGAATCGCGGCCGTCGCGAGAGCGCCTGCGCGTCGACTGGGGCATCCCGGACGACGGGCTCGCATGCATCCTGGTCGCGAGCCCGCCCGGGTGCGCCGACGCGCGCGTGGCGCTCGACATCGTCGGGCGCGCGGCGATCCTCGGCCGCCCCATGACGCTCATTGCGCATCCAGGCGCGCGGCATGCCGGGCGCGCCGAGAGCTGGTCGGGCGTCGCGGGCGGCGCGTGGCGCATGGTGCCGGACGCGCGCGCCGAGGACCCCGAGCTGCTGGTGGCCGGCATCGACGCGGCGCTCGTCATGGACGCGCGCGTGCCTGTGGACCTCGATGCGCGCGCGCCGGGCGCGTGGGGCACGGCGTTCGCCGCCTTCGGGCGCGCCGCGCTGCGGCCCATCCTGCGGGGTGACGCGGTGGGTGCACGGCTGCTGGCACGCGCGGGCGTGCCGCTGGTGGTCGCCGACGGCACGGCCGCGGCCGAGGCGCTCTCAGGCGCGGCCGGCGTGCGGACGTTCGACCCGCGCCGGCCGAACCTGGGCGCGCTCGCGCTTCACGCCACGGTTGCCGGCACGCCCGCCTGAGCGAGCAGGCGCTCGGCCGCGCCGCGATAGAACGATCGCAGCACGTCCGCGGGCAGCGCCTTGCCCTCGAGCGAGGGCGCGTCGAGCGGCGAGCGCGACGGGTCCACCATCGCCAGGTCCGGATCGCTGATGGGGCTTTCCATCGCGTGCGGGGTCTCCCACAGCGTGCGCAGCGCCCAGTACCGGCTGGCGTAGAGGTCGAACGCGCCCTCGCGGTCGCTGGCCTTCGCCGCCATCTCGGTCTGCTTCTCTCCGGAGTGCAGGTGGTCGTCGTTCGTGACGATGTCGCTGCCGAACATCACGCGTCCGCGCCAGCGCTCCATGAACGCGCGCACGCGCGGCGCGGGATGCTTGCTCACCTCGCGCACGATCCACTTCGTGGCGCTCGCGTCGATCGAGAGGTTGGGATGGCGCTCGAGCAGGCCGTCCAGGAACGCGAGGTCCTCTGGCGAGCCGCCCATGTGCGCCGCGATCCACGGCACTCGGTACTCGTCCAGCAGCCGCTCGAGCGGCTCGTAGTGCGACGCCTTCGCGCCGTAGCGCGCACGGTCGGCGTACTTGGTGGCGAACCACGTGTCGGGGTCGGCCACGTGCACCATGAACGCCATGCCCAGCGACGCGGCGAGGTCCATGCCCGCACGCCGGTGCGGCGCGTCGAGCGCCAGCAGGCGCGGGTCGCCGGCCTCGATGCCGTAGTCGATGCCGCGCGGCGCGGCCCAGAACTTGCAGATCGCGGCGCCCTCGTCTCGGAACGCCTTGATGCGGTCCAGGAAGTGGTGCGTGTGCGCGGCCAGCCGGTCGGGGTGCGTGAAGTCAGGCACCGCGATGAACCGGATGCGGTCTCCCATCACCGCGCGCATCGCGGGGATGTCGTCGAGCCGCGTCATCGAGTGGATCCGCTCGATGCCGTACAGGTCCATGGCGTCGCGCAGGAGCGCGGCGGCGCTCGGGCCGTGCACGTGCGAGTGGATGTCGATGATGGGGGCGGGCGGTGCACCCATCGCCACGGCCTCGGCCCGGTAGTCGGCGCCGAATCGGTTCGACGGGTTCACGAAGCGTCCCGAGGCCGGTGCGAGGCTGCGCATCGGCGGGAAGTCTAGGCCGCGGTCGCGTGCGTGCGTGCCGCGGCTGCGTGCGTGGTGCGCGGCGGGCGCCGGCTCAGCGCGACCGGCCGCGGGCCTTCGACGCGTCGCGGATCTTGGCGGCCTCGCGCAGCGGCAAGCGGCCGATCACGGGCTTCGGCTTCGGCGGGGCCACCGCGCGCCGCGGGGCGGGCGGGGCAGGGCGACGCGCGCCCTCGCTTCGCTCGCACAGGCACATGGCGGGCTCGCGCGGGTCGGCCAGGTTCGCGGCGTGATGGACGATGCCCACGTAGATCTCGCAGTCGCCGTCGATGTCCACGTGGCGCGCGAGCTCGCAGTCGAGGTAGCCGAGGGCGCGCGCGGGCACGGGGCATCCGCTCGCCGTGCGGTCGACGCTCGCTCCGATGAACGGGTCGATGCCCGGGGTCTGCAGGTCGAAGGCACGGGCCGTGGTGCGGTCGGTCGGGTCGAGCTGGCACACGGCGAAGCTGCGGCTGTCGCGGATCAACGGGCTCAGCACGTGTCCCTTGGTGACGGCCACCATGACCATCGGCGGCTGGTGCGAGCACTGCTGCACCCAGCGCACCGAGACGCCGGCCCGGAGGTCGGCGTGGCTCGAGGTCAGGATGAACGAACCCGTGGGGATGCGCTGCACCACCGGAGCGACCGCCCCGGGGTCGGCGGGGACCCAGTCCAAGGCGTTCCGGTTTCGTGGGGTCACGTCCTCACGGTCCTTTCATCGATGCCGTAGTGGGGCGGAGTGGAGCGCCCCAAGGCATTGTGCGCGAGCTTTGTCCGATTGCCACAACAATCGGAGCCAACGTGAGTTACGACGGAAATTGGCGCCAAGTTCGCGGACGACGACGGAAAAAGTGAAGAAATTGGGGGTCGGTGTGTTGCAAGGTGGGGCAATGTGGGTTACAGTGTGTCGCGGCTCCACAAGGCGCAACACGTGCTATTTCTCGGTGAGTACGAGCACACGCTGGACCAGAAGCAACGTCTGGCGATTCCGTCAGAGGTGCGCGAGGTGCTCGACGAGAAGGTGCACGGTGAGGCGTTCATTGCGGCGCCTGGGTCGAATGGCTCGCTCTGGCTCTGGCCCGAGAAGACCTTCGCCCAGCTGGCGAATGCTCTGGGCGGTTCGATCGTCGGTGAACCGTCCTTGCAGGAGTTCGAGCGGCTCGTGTTCTCGCAGGCGGCCCGTGTGCCCCTCGACAGCGCGGGCCGGGTCCGGATCCCGGACCGGTTGCTGCAGCGGTTCGGGCTCGGCGGAACCATCCTGATCCTCGGCGTGCGGGATCACCTGGAACTGACGAACCCCGAGGCCTGGAAGCGCGATCAGGAGCGCCTCCAGCCTGCCACGGAAGACATCTGGCGTCGTGCGCGGATGGCCATGGCCGCCGCCCAGCGCCAGGGGACCTGACCCACGCCGAGGCTGGCGACGCAAGTCCAGCCGACAAGTGAACTTCCGTGCGAGTGCGTCGGGAGGAACGCGCACTCGCACGAACGGACTGCCAGCGGCACGGATCGCCGGCCGGCAGCTCCGGGACGCGCGCTTCGGCGCCGTGCTCCCCGCGGCCAAGGATGGCCACGAACGGACCACGGCCCTCTCGGGTGCGTCGAATCGAACGGCCGAGCCACGGATGGCCCGGCATGCATGGTGCGCCTCGCATCCGCCACGGTCGGCGGGGGCGGGGCACGGGTCGAGAGACCCGCAGTTTCCGTCGTTGCCCCCGCGTCGGTCGCCCGGCGCGGGGGCATTTCATTGGCCCGTGAAACGCCGTAACAGGATGTCACGCAGAGCCTTGTGTTTCGGACATTCACGCTGGCCAACCGCGCCGCGGGGCTCGTCCCAACGACGGGAATCCGCGCTTGATGTGTCCAAATTTCATCGGTTCCCGGATGGTCGCCCGATGTCCATCGCTACGCTTGAACAACGCGCGGTGGGTTCTCCGCCGCACTCCGCCGCAAGGCCACATGGATCGGTCGCGAGACCGGGTGGCTGGCGGGACGGCCCCCACGGGCCGGCGAGGCGCAGGCAGGAGGCTCGTGCGATGCTGGTGATCACTCGCCGCGAGGGGGAAGAAGTCGTGATCGGCAACCCCTCGGCCCCGTTGGGCATCGTCCGCATTGCGGCGATCAAGGGTGACCGCGTCCGCATCGCGTTCGAGTTCCCCCGCGAGGTCGATGTGCACCGTCGCGAGGTCGCCGACCAGATCCTCAAGGCCGACGAGGCGCCCCCGGGCATCGCGGGCCAGATCCGGCCCGCGGGCGAATCGGGCTGAGCCTTCCCTACACTTCCTTCATGCAAGGATCGCATCGTGGTGCCGCCCGCCTGGCGGCGTCGGTGTCGTTGGCCGCGATGCTGGCCGTGGCGTGCGTCCGCGAGGTCCAGGACCCGATGGCCGTGCTGGCCAACCCGGCCAGCGTCGGCGAGGAGACGCAAGGCGCCATCCGGAAGCTGAGCGAGGGCGCGCGCCCGATCTCCGACGACGCCAAGCGCGCCGTGCGGCGCATCATCTTCGGGCTCGGCTACAACCTCGCGACGCGCCAGGACGCGTTCAACCTGCTCGTCGAGGACGACCCGAAGGGGCTGCGCGAGGCGCTCGAGACCAACATCGTGCGGATGGACTCGTTTGAGTTCCGCCGGTGGATCCTCGAGGAGGTCGGCAAGCGCGACCTGAAGGACTTCACCACGGTCATCGTGAACTCGTGGGCCGGCCCCGTGCCGGTGTGGGGCGTCGACGACCGGGCGCGCCCCGAGTACCAGGCGATGGCGGCGCTCTACGGCGCCGACCGCGTGGGCGACGCGCTGTTCGCCGTGATGAACGAGGCGCACCCGCTGCGGCAGGCCAGCCTGCGCGCGCGCACGTGGGAGCTCCTCATGCGGATCGACGAGCGGGACCGGCTGAAGCAGCTGGTGACCTCGAGCTCGCTGCGGCCGGACGACGCGATGCTGCGCGACATCAAGCAGCTCGTCGACGACCTCGGGATCCTGCCCGAGACGCGCGAGGAGCTGCTGTGGCTCGCGAAGCTCAGGCAGACCGCGTCGCCGGCCTACTGGAAGCTCGCGGGCGAGGCGCTGCGCGCGGTGCCCGAGGCGCAGAAGTCCGCGTTCGAGCTCCGCGGCGTGCCCGTGGCGATGGCCGCGTACCGCTACGAGCCGAGCCTGCTCGCGCAGACGCGCGAGCAGCTGTACGACGACCTGATGGTCCGGCTGAAGACGCGCGACGCGTCGAAGTACGGCGCCAACTTCACCGGGTGGGACACGGGCGGCAAGCGCACCGAGGCGCTCGGCATGCAGCGCGACGAGGTGAGGTGGATCGACCTCGTCGCGTGCAACCTCGCGCTGAAGATGCTGGACGACCCCGCGGTGCGGTCCACGCTCTTCGACATCGGCGACCGCGACCAGCAGGACCGCCGCACCGAGTACGGCGGCGTGGTCCGCATCGACGACGCGGGCAACTGGCAGGTGGTCGAGGTGCGTCCGCGCGTCACCGGAAGCGACACGCGCTTCGAGGCCCCGCAGGACCTCTTCGACCAGGGGTACACGGCGCTCTTCCACTTCCACCTGCACGCGCAGGACTACGAGAACGGGAGCTACGCGGGCCCGCACATGGGCGACTTCGCCTACGCCAACTCGACGCGCGCGAACTGCCTGGTGTTCACCTTCATCCGTCGCGACACCATGAACGCCGACTTCTACCGGCACGGCCCGGTCGTCGTCGACCTCGGGACCTTCCGGCGGGGCACCTGAGCGATGAACTCGCCCGTGAACTTCGCCAAGATGCACGGGCTCGGCAACGACTACGTCTACGTGGACGGCACGCAGCACCCGGCCCGCGACGCGCCGGCGCTCGCGCGCTGGGTCAGCGACCGCCACGTGGGCGTCGGGAGCGACGGCCTCATCATGCTCGAGCCGGTCACCCCCGGCACGGACGCGGACGTGCGCATGCGCATGTTCAACGCCGACGGCAGCGAGGGCATGATGTGCGGCAACGGCATCCGCTGCGTCGCGAAGTTCGCGGTCGACCGCGGCCTCGCCGACCGCAACCCGCTGCGCGTCGAGACGCGCCGCGGCGTGCTCGAGGTCGCCTGGCGACGCGGCGGCCACGACGGCACGGTGTGCGAGGCGACGGTCGACATGGCCGCGCCCATCATGGCGTGCGCGCGGATCCCGGCGGCGATCCCCGGCGTCGCGCCCGCGGGCGCCGTGGTCGACCATCCGCTCGACGCCGGGTTCTGGCGCGCGAGCGGCGCGCCGGAAGGCTGGCAGGAGGCGTGCGGGCTCGACGCGCGCATGACGCTCGTCAGCATGGGCAACCCGCACATGGTGCTCTGGTGCCGAGACGCGGCCGCGGTGCCGCTCGACCGCGCGGGCCCGTTCGCGGAGCGACACCCGTGGTTCCCCGAGCGCGTCAACGTGCACTTCGCGCGGGTGCTCGGCGATGGCGAGGTGCGGATGCGCACGTGGGAGCGCGGCAGCGGCGCGACGCAGGCGTGCGGCACGGGCGCGTGCGCCGTGGCCGTGGCGGGGATCGTGACCGGCCGGCTGCGTTCGCCCGTGATCGCGCACCTGCCGGGAGGCGACCTGCGCATCGCGTGGGAGGGCGGCGGGGCGGGCGTGATGATGACCGGCCCCGCGGTCGAGGTGTTCGAGGGGAAGCTTGACCTCGGTGCGTGGCCGCGCGACGGCCGGGAAGGAAGCGCATGAGCCTCACGCCGAAGGAACGGGATGCCTGCGCGCGCATCGAGTCATGGCGGCAGCGCATGGTCGACGAGCTCGCCGCGTGGGTGGCGATCCCCACGGGCCGCGGGCACGTGCCGGGGCTGCACCGCCAGCGGGCGCTGCTCGCGGCGCGGTTGCGCGCGCTGGGCGCGGTCACGCACGACGAGCCGTGCGAGGCGCGGCCCGCGTGGATCGACCCGCCATGGGCGCACGGGGGCGCCGCGGGCGGCGTCGGCCACGGCAGTGCGGGCGTCGGCGAGGGCGACACGAGCATCGACGTGCTGGTCGCCAAGCACGACGCGCCCGGCCCCCGGCTCCTCCTGAGCGGCCACTTCGACACCGTGCACGACCCGCACGGCGCGTTCCGCGCGCTGGTGGACGTGGGGGGCGGGCGCGCGCAGGGTCCCGGTGCCGCCGACATGAAGGGCGGGCTGGTGATCGCGCTGGCCGCGCTCGAGGCGATCCGCGACGCGGGGGTTCCGCCCGCGTGGACCTTCGTGCTGACCCCCGACGAGGAGACCGGCAGCTTCGGCTCGGCGGCGGCGCTCGCGCGCGTCGCGCCCGGCCACGCCGCGGGGTTCGTGTTCGAGCCGGCGGGCGACGGCGACTCGTTGGTGGTCGAGCGCATGGGGGCCGGCCAGTTCATGGTCGAGGCCACGGGGCGCGCCGCGCACGCCGGCCGCGACTACGCCAAGGGCGTCAGCGCCGTGCGGGTGCTCTGCGAGCGCGTCCTGCAGGCCGAGCGCGCGTCGGACGCGGCCGCGGGCCGCATCGTGAACGTCGGGCCGCTGCAGGGCGGGGCGGTCACCAACGCCGTCCCGGACCGCGCGCGCGCATGGGGCAACATGCGCTTCGCCGACGACGCGCGCCAGGCCGAGCTCGAGCGCGCGATCGACGCGCTGGCATCGGGCGACGACGACGAGGTGCCGCGCGTGCGCGTGCGCCGCGTGGTCGGCCGGCCGGCGAAGCCCATGACCCCCGCGGTCGAGCGCCTGGCGGCGCTCGCGCGCGAGGCGAGCGAGGACCTCGGGCGCCCGCTTCCCTTCGCGAGGTCGGGCGGCGTGTGCGACGGCAACAACCTGCAGGCCGCCGGGCTTCCCGTGATCGACACGCTGGGCGTGCGCGGCGGCAACCTCCACCGCACCGACGAGTGGGTGGACCTCGAAGGCCTCGTCGACCGCGCGCAGCTGGTGGCGCTGGTCCTGATGCGGGCGCGCGAGCGCGTTGCGCCGAGCCCCTGAACCCCTACCATCCCCGCCCATGACCGACCCGATCAGCGCGCTCCCGTCCCCGCTTGCCTCCGATCCCGCGATCGCGGGACACATCGACGCGATCGTCGCGGCGGTGCGCTCGGCGCAGTCGTCCCTCACGGGCGCGCGGCCCGCCGACCCCGCGCGCAAGGAGTCGTTCGAGGCCGCGATGAAGCGCGTGGCCGCGGTGCGCAGCCGCGGGCCCATCCTGCCCTACCTCGGCACCGGCCACGGCAACGGACCCCTCGTCGAGCTGGCCGACGGAAGCGTGAAGTGGGACATGATCAACGGCATCGGCGTGCATGCGTTCGGGCACGGCGATCCCCGCATGGTGGCCGCGGCGCTGCGGGCGGCGCTCTCCGACCTCTGCATGCAGGGCAACCTCACGAGCAACTCCGACAGCGTCGCATTCGCGGAGTTCCTCGCGCAGGAGGCGGCGCGCACGAGCCGCCTCGCCCACTGCTTCGTCACGAACTCCGGGTGCATGGCGAACGAGGCGGCGCTGAAGGTGTGCATGCAGAAGACGGGCGGCGCGCCGCGCGTGATCGCGTTCCAGGACTGCTTCCTCGGGCGCTCGCTCACCATGTCGCAGATCGGCGACAACCCCGCCTACCGCCAGGGGCTCCCGCTCTCGACGCTGGTCGACTACATGCCGTTCTACGACCCGCTGCTCGGGCCGCGCTCCATCGACATGGCGGTGTGGCACCTGAAGCAGTACCTGCACCGCTACCCGGGCCAGCACGCCTGCTTCGTCATGGAGCTGGTGCAGGGCGAGGGCGGCTTCAACGTCGCGCCGCGCGAGTTCTTCATGGCGCTCATCGAGACCTGCAGGCAGGCGAAGGTGCCGGTGTGGGACGACGAGGTGCAGTCCTTCGGACGCACCGAGCGCATGTTCTGCTTCGAGTCGCTCGACCTCGGGCAGCACGTCGACGTCGTCACGGTGGGCAAGATGACCCAGGCGTGCGCATGCCTCTTCACCGCCGACATGAACCCGAAGCCGGGGCTCCTGAGCGGCACCTTCACCGCGAGCACGTCCGCGTTCGCGGTCGGGCTCGAGGCGGTGCGCACCATGCGCGACGGCGGGTACTACGGGCCGGAGGGCCGGAACGCCAAGCTCCACGCGGCGTTCCGCGCGCACGTCGCGCGGCTCGTCGAGCGGCACCCGGACTGGTTCCCTCCGGTACGCGACGCGTTCGGCCGCGAGAGCCGCTCGTTCGCCGGCGGCACCGGCGGCATGTGCCGCATCTCGCCGTTCGGCGGCGACAAGGACCGCGTCATGAAGTTCCTGAACGTCCTCTTCGAGGAGGGCGTGATGGCCTTCTACTGCGGTCACGGGCCGTACCACGTGCGCATGCTGCCGGCCGTGGGCGTGATGCGGCCCGAGCAGTGGGACCCGGTGTTCGAGATCGTCGAGCGGGCGATGGCGCGGACGGCGGGGTGAGGTGGGGCGCGCGAGCCGTGCGCACGGACGTGCGGGCGTGATTCTCGGACCGTCAACAGGGCCGCGGAAACAGCCGATACACAGGTTCCGATGTTCGTGATCCGACAGGCCCTGCCGGACGACGTCGCCACGCTCCTGAAGCTGGCGCGGATGGTCCATTTCATCAACCTGCCGGCGGACCCCGACATCATCGCCGCGAAGGTGGCGAGGAGCCGCCGCAGCTTCGCGGGCGAGTCGCCGGACGAGCGCGAGCGGCAGTTCATGTTCGTCCTCGAGGACACGCAGACCGGCGGCGTGATCGGGACGAGCTCGCTGATCTGCCGCATGGGTTGGCCCGGGTGGCCGCACATCTCGCTGCGCGTTCGGCGGCGCGAGCACTTCAGCCGCGACCTCAACACGGGCGCGATGCACACGACGATCCAGGTGTCGACGGACGAGAGCGGGCCGAGCGAGCTCGGCGGCCTGATCCTGGCGCCCGGCTACCGCGGGCACCGCGAGAAGCTGGGGTCGCTCCTCTCGCTGGTGCGCTTCCACTTCCTGGGCATGCACCGCGAGCACTTCCAGCCGCACATCATCGCCGAGCTGATGGGGCCGCTGACCCCCGACAGCAACACGCTGTTCTGGGAGTTCTTCGGGCGCCGCTTCATCAACCTCAGCTACTCCGAGGCCGACGCGTTCTGCCAGCACAGCAAGGAGTTCATGCTGAGCCTGCTGCCGAAGGAGGAGATCTACCTCAGCACGCTGCCCGCCGAGGCGCGCAACCTGGTCGGCAAGGTGGGCGAGGAGACGAAGCCCGCGAAGGCGATGCTCGAGAAGCAGGGATTCACGTACCGCGACCGGTGCGACCCCTTCGACGGCGGCCCGTACCTCGAGGCCGAGGTCGACCGGATCCCGCTGGTGCAGGCGACCAAGCGCCTGACCCTCGCGGCCGGCGAGCCGCCGGCCGGGGCCGCGACGGCGTTCGTGAGCTGCGCGGCCGACCGCGGGCTCGGGTTCCGCGCCGTGCGCAGCGCGTGCTCGGTGCAGGGCGACGGCGTACGGCTGCCGAAGGACGTGGCTTCGGCGCTGGGAGCGCGCCCGGGCGACACGGTGGGCGTGACCGCGCTCGCCGCCGAGCGATGATCGACCCGCGCGAGATCGTCTCGCATGACCCGGCGCGCCCCTCGCAGGAGGTGTGGCGGGGCACGGTCGAGCCCGGCGCCGCCGACGACGCGGTGATGCGCGCGCGCGCGGCGTTCCCGGCGTGGTCGCGGCTCGCGCCCGAGGCGCGGGCGGAACACCTGCGCGCATGGGGCGCGACGGCAAAGCGTCATGCCGAGCGCATCGCACGGCTCATCACGCGCGAGATGGGGAAGACGCTGGCCGAGGCGCGCCAGGAGGCGGCGCTGCTTGCGGACAAGGTGGACGTGACCCTCGAGGAGCGCGTGCGCGCGCGGATCGCGGGGTACGAGGTGCCGGGGGCCGGCACGCGCGTCAACCGGTGCTCGTACCGGCCGTACGGCGTGATGGCCGTGATCGGTCCGTTCAACTTCCCTGCGCACCTGCCGAACGGGCACTGGGTGCCGGCGCTTCTGGCGGGAAACACGGTGGTGTTCAAGCCGAGCGAGCGGACGCCGGCGGTCGGGGCGCTGATGGCGGAGTTGATGGCCGAGGCAGGCATGCCCGTGGGCGCCTTCAACCTGGTGCAGGGTCGCGGCGACGTCGCGGCCGGGCTGGTGGCGCATGCGGACGTCGACGGCGTGCTGTTCACCGGGAGCTGGCCCGTGGGGCGGCGCATCCTCGAAGCGAACCTCGATCGCCCGGGGCGCATGGTGGCGCTCGAGATGGGCGGCAGCAACCCGGCGATCGTGATGGACGACGCGGACCTCGCGGTCGCGGTGGCCGAGTGCGTGCGCTGCGCGTTCCTGACGACGGGACAGCGGTGCACGTGCACGCGGCGCGTGATCGTGCACGAGCGCGTGGCGGACCGGTTCATCGCGGCGTTCCTGGACGCGACGCGGGCGATCACCCTGGGAGCCGGCGACGCGGAGCCCGCGCCGTTCATGGGGCCCCTGGTCTCGCGCGAGGCGCGCGACGGCGCGCTGCGGTTCCAGGCCGAACGTGCCGAGGCCGGGGCGCGCGTGCTGCTCGAGGCCGTGGCGCCCGCGGGCGAGGGGTGGTTCCTGACCCCCGGGGTGCTGCAGGTGGACCTGTTCGAGCGCGCGACGGACCGCGAGGCCTTCGCGCCCATCGTGCAGGTCTCGACGTGCCGGGACCTCGACGACGCGATCGTGCAGGCGAACGCGACGGACTTCGGGCTGGCCGCGAGCGTGTTCACCCGGAGCGCGGCGGCGGCGGACCAGGCGATGCACGGCATCCGCGCGGGGTGCATCAACGTGAACTGCGGCACGGCCGGCGCGAGCGGCAAGCTCCCGTTCGGCGGCCTGGGGCGCTCGGGCAACCTGCGTCCCGCGGGTGCCGCGATGATCGACGCGTGCGCCTACCCGGTCGCGAGCATGGTCGACCGAAATTGATCCGGGATGTCTTTTCCCATTTTCCGCACCGTGCCTGACTACGCCCTGATCGTCCCGGCCTGGAACGAGGAAGCGGTGATCGCGCAGACCGTCGGCCAGCTGCGGACCGTGGCCGAGGAACTCGGGCGCCCCTACGAGCTGGTGGTCGTCGATGACGCGAGTTCCGACCGGACCGCCGAGCTGGCGGCCGCCGCCGGTGCGCGCGTCGTGCGCGTCGAGAAGCGCCAGATCGCGGCCGTGCGCAACGCGGGCGCCGCGGCCACGACCGCCCCGTGGCTGGTCTTCGTCGACGCCGACACGTGGGTGCCCGAGACCGTGCTCCGCCACGCGCTGCTCGAACTCGGCTCAGGTGCCGTCGGAGGCGGTTCCCGGGTCGCGTTCGACGGCCGGGGCCACCCGGTCGCCGAGGGGTTCTTCGAGGCGTTCAAGGTGCTCTGGTACTCGCAGCAGCTCGCCGCCGGGTGCTTCCTCTTCGCGCGCCGCGATGCGTTCGAGGCCGCGGGCGGGTTCGACGAACGCTGGTTCGCGGGCGAGGAGTACTGGCTGAGCAGGGCGCTCAAGGAGCGCGGCCGGTTCGCCTTCCTGCGCGAGGAGGTCGTCTCGAGCGCCCGCAAGCAGCGTGCCGGGCACGGGGTCGGGATGCTGTTGCGGCTGCTCGGCCTGACCGTGCTGTTCTTCGCGGGCGTGCGCCGTCCGCTTCAGTCGAGGAAGCACCTCGGGTTCTGGTACGACGGGACGCGCGAGGGGAAGGCGCTGGACGTGTGACCGCGCTGGACGGAGGCCTCGACGATCGGCATCCGCTCACCGGGCATCGGGCCCGTGCCCGGGCGCGTCCCCGACGCCATGACGCTTCAGTGCACGCAGCACCGCGTCAAGGTCGCGCTCGGTGATCGCGCCATCACGGTCGACGTCCGCGAGGATGCGGTCGCCCGCGCACCACGCCTCCGCGAAGAGCAGGGCATCGGCCGCATCGACCCGCCCGTCGAGGTTCGCGTCTCCGCCCAGGATGGCGCAGGCCGCGGACATCGTCGTCGAACTCGGGTGAACGCCAGCCACGCGCGATGCCGGCTCAAGGAGATCGAGGAGTTCGAGGAACTCGTCCTCCTCGCCCGTGGCGACTGGCGCGCCCGCCGCCGCGATCAATCCTGCGATCCGGACCGTCAGGTCATCGCACTCGACGTTTGCCGCGTCGTCTCCTCCGGGCGCCCCGGGTCCCGCCCCCGGACCGCCACTTCCGCCGCCGGAGGTCCCGTCGCCTTGACCTGCGTCGCCGCCGCCCGCGCCCGATCCGCCGCCCGCGCCGCCATCCGGCGGGCTCATTCCGGTGGACGGAGGCTCATTGCCCGCGGTGCCGCCCTCGCCGCCAGGTGGAGGCATGCCGCCGGCGGGCGGTGCGCCGCCGGGCGCGCCGGCCCGGAAACCGGTGTCGGTCGAGCTCGATGCGGTCGCCCCCGCGGCCATGACCGCTTGCACGACGTAGGTCCCGGTGATCGCCACCGGGATGGTGGTGTCGTTGTGCGTCACCGTGGTGCGGCCCGAAATCGTGGCGATCACCGTGAATGACGTCTCCGAAGGCAGCCTGCGCAGCACGCGGTATCCGGTGACCAACGTGCTTGCATGCGCCGTCCACGTGACGCGCACCTTGTCGGCGAAGGTCCCGTCGGTGGCGGCAAGCCCCGCCGGTGCGGCGATGTTGCGCCAGCCCGTGTCGGCGGCGCTCACGGCACTGTCTCCCGCCGCCGTCGCCGCGCGCACCGTGTACGTGTAGACCGTGCCCGCCACCGCCGTCGTGTCGGCGTACGTCGCCGCCGTCGCGCCGAGCGACGCCACCTGCGTGGCCGCCGCCGTGCCCACGGCGCGGAAGACCTTGTGCCCGGTCGCGCCCGCCACCGCCGTCCACGTCACCGTCACGTTCGCCGTCGACGTGCCGTCCGTCGCGGACACCCCGGACGGCGCCGCCACGTTCCGCCAGCCGGTGTTCGACGCGCTTGCGGCGCTCGTCCCCGCCGCCGTCGCCGCTTTCACCGTGTACGTGTAGACCGTGCCCGCCACCGCCGTCGCGTCCGCGTGCGTCGCCGCCGTCGCGCCGAGCGAGGCGATCTCCGTCGCCGCACCCGTGCCCACGGCACGGAAGACCTTGTGCCCGGTCGCGCCGGCCACCGCCGTCCAGGTGAGGTTCACCGCCGCCGTCGACGTGCCGTCGCTGGCGGCAAGCCCTGCCGGCGCGGCGACGTTCCGCCAGCCCGTGTCGGCCGCGCTGGCGGCGCTGTTGCCCGCCGCGGTGCGAGCCTTCACCGTGTACGTGTAGACCGTGCCCGCCACCGCCGTGGTGTCGCTGAAGCTCGCCGCCGCCGGGGCACCGAGCTCGGTGGCCGCGCCCGTGCCCACCGCGCGGAACACGCGGTAGCCCGCCGCGCCCGTGACGGCCGTCCACGTGAGGTTCACGCCCGTCGTCACCGTCCCGTCGGTGGCCGCAAGCCCCGCCGGCGCGGCGATGTTGCGCCAGCCCGTGTCGGCGGCGCTCACGGCGCTGTCTCCCGCCGCCGTCGCCGCGCGCACCGTGTACGTGTAGACCGTTCCCGCGACCGCCGTCGTGTCGGCGTACGTCGCCGCCGTCGCGCCGAGCGACGCCACCTGCGTGGCCGCCGCCGTGCCCACGGCGCGGAAGACCTTGTGCCCGGTCGCGCTCGCCACCGCCGTCCACGTCACCGTCACGTTCGCCGTCGACGTGCCGTCCGTCGCGGACACCCCGGACGGCGCCGCCACGTTCCGCCAGCCGGTGTCGGCCACGCTCGCGGGGCCGTCACCGGTGGCCCCGCGGGCCTTCACCGTGAACGTGTAGACGACGCCGGCGACCGCAGACGTGTCGATGTACGTGTTCGCGGTCGGCGCCCCCACTTCCGTCGCGGCGCCCGAGCCGATGGCCCGGAGCACCCGATAGCCCTGGACGTTCGCGAGCGCTCCCCAGCTCAGCGCGACCCCCGCGACCGACGTGCCGTCCGAGGCGACGACGCCGGTGGGTGCGGGGAGGCCTCGCCAACCGACGTCACTCGCGTCGAACCCGGGGCCCGACGGGCCCACCGAGCGAACCGTGTAGGTGTACTGCTGCAGCGGCGCCGCGGTCGTGTCATCGAACGCGGTGACCGACGGGACCACGGTGCCGACCAGCTGCGCGGCGCCCCCGGCGATGGTCCTGAGGACCTGGTAGCCGGTCGCGTTCAGCCCTGCCGTCCATGTCACCCGCACGACGCTCGTGCTGGTCCCGTCGGTGGCCACGACGTTGGTGGGAGCGCTTTCGACCACGCCGGAGTCGACGCGGAAGGTGTCGAGCCAGGTGTCGTTTCCCGTGAGGGTTCCCGGCTGCTGGCCGAATCCGCCGATCGAGAACTGCACCGGCACCAGCTGGGAGCCCATGAAGTCGAGGTACTCGTAGGCATTCGGGTCGAGGTAGCCCACGGTGCTCAGGTACAGCGCGTCATCGAGCGGGTCGTAGCGGACGTACAGCACGGTCTCCGTCCCGATGGAGCTCGCGAAGCTGCCGGTGCCGACGTCATAGAACGCGGTCTGGTTGGAGGTCGGTGCCCAGAGCCGCATCAGGGGCATCGGCGCTCCCGCGGTGGAGGTCTCCGCGACCACCAGCGTCCGGAAGGCTCCGGCGTCGAACCGCCGGGTGCCGAGCCACGCCGCGATCCCCGGTCGAAGCTGGTTCGGGGCGGGAGCGGCCCCGAACCGGTGGAGGTTGATGCCCACGCCGACCTCCGAGCCCGCGAAGGCGCCCGTGCCGACGAGCGCCGAGCGCAGCGTCACACGTGCACGGAACTCCGAGGTCGTCCGGATCCGCCAGTTGGCGGAGGCGTAACCGGCGAATGCCATGGCCGCCACCGAGGTGGATTGCGTCGACGAGTACTGGAGCCGGCCCGCGGTCTCGGTGATCGCCAGCGCCGGGTTGCCCGAGACGGACTGCCAGTACGTTCCGGGCGTCGTATTCGCGAAGTCGTCGCCGAACACCTGCGCCGACGCCGGCGCGCCGGCAAGCAGCGCGGCCAGGAGCGTGGCGATCACGGCGCGCAGCGGCAGGCACGGAGTCATCGCCGCATCGTACGTGCGCCCGCCGACTGCCTTCCTCGCCGGCGGGTCAGGCCCGTCCGGGAACTCACTCCGCCCCGACCTGCCCGTCGAGCCACGCCGGCACCGCGTCGATCGCCATCTTCTCCTGCTGCTGCGTGTCGCGGTGGCGGATCGTCACCGTCTGCGCGGCGAGCGTGTCACTGTCGATCGTGATGCAGAAGGGCGTGCCCGCCTCGTCCATGCGCGCGTAGCGCTTGCCGATCGACTGCTTCTCGTCGAACTCGACCATGTGCTTCTTGCGCAGCTGCCGGAACAGGCGCTCGCCCACCTCGGGCATGCCGTCCTTGTTGACGAGCGGGAAGATGCCGGCTTTCACCGGCGCCATGCGCGGGTGGAACTTCATGAAGACGCCGCTCGGCCGGCTCGGGTCCGGCGTGTACGCCTCGCAGATGAGCGCCAGCGTGCCGCGGTCGGCGCCGGCCGACGGCTCGATCACGTGCGGGAAGTACCGCTCGTTGCGCGCCTGGTCGAAGTACTTCGCCTTGTCGTTCTTGCCGCTGTGCGTCGCGTGCGCGCGCAGGTCGAAGTCCGCGCGGTGCGCCACGCCCTCGAGCTCGCCGAACCCGGGCGCGGTGAACGGGAACCGGTACTCGATGTCGCTGGTGCCGGCGCCCTCCTTCGCGTAGTGCGCGAGCTCGTCGCGGTCGTGCTCGCGCAGCTGCAGGTTCGAGCTCGTGAGCCCGATCGACTGCCACCAGGAGAACCGCCAGTCGCGCCACCACGCGTACCACTGGTTCGCCTCGCCGGGGTGGATGAAGAACTCGATCTCCATCTGCTCGAACTCGCGGCTGCGGAACGTGAAGTTGCGCGGCGTGACCTCGTTGCGGAACGCCTTGCCGACCTGCGCGATGCCGAAGGGGACCTTGACGCGCGTCGAGTCGACCACGTTCTGGA
>CAMDUT010000003.1 GCA_945877905.1 Phycisphaera mikurensis NBRC 102666
ATTCCGTCGGGGCGGGGTCGTCGGTCGCGGGCGCCGGAGCGGGCGCTGCTGCAGGCGCGGGCGCCGGCGCCGCGGCGGGTGCGGCGCTTCCGGGCGCGTCGATCAGCTTCTTCATCGTGGCGCTCGCGTTGTAGACCGCGAGCTCTCCCCCTCCGGCGGCATCGACGCCGAGCCGGCCGATCTGCGCGCCGGTCGAGTTGCGCACGCTCACCGCGCCGCCGTCGCCGTCGCTCGCCGCGCCCGCGACCACGATGGGCCGGCCCGCGAGGTCGAGCAGGTTCAGCAGCCCGCCGGAACGTCCGGCGCCGATGGCGGCCACGCGGCGCTCCTGCGAGTAGAGGCTCAGCGTGCCGGCCTGGCCCTTGGCCTCGGCCATGAACGCCGGGACGCCGGTGGCGGTGCCGACCATCAGGCGGCCCGCGCCGTCCTCGCCGGAGTCGAGCGCGAGCGCGGGGGCGCCCGTTCCGTTGAGGATCTCGAACGCGGCGCCCTTGCCGGCGCCGCGGGTCGTGAGCGAGGCGCTCATCGCGCCCGCGCCGTCCTTCAGCACGAGCGATCCGCCGGTGGTCGAGACCAGCGAGACGGTCTCGTCGCCCTCCGCGTCGGCCAGGCGCATGAAGCCCGACTGGTCCGCGGCCGCGCCGGCGTACAGCACTTCCTTGCCTGAGGCGTTGCGCATCGAGAGCACGGCCGCGCCCTGCGCGACGCCGGTGAGCATGCCCACCTCGCCGTCGGGGCGCGTCATGGAGATGACCGCGCCCGCGTTGCCCGCCTCGGCGCGCAGGCTCGAGGCCTGCTGGCCCGCGCCGTGCAGCACCATCGCGCCGCCGTCGGCGCCGCGCGCGAACGTGGCGAGCGGCGTGCCGTCGGCGTCGCCGATCTCGATGCGTCCGCCGATGCCGGTGGCGAAGAGCCCCGCGACGGGCTTGCCGGCCGCGTTCCACAGCGCGAGGTCGCCGCCGTCGGCGGTGGAGCCCAGGCGCACGGTGTTCGAGCCCGTCTTGCTCCAGACGTCGAGCTGTCCGCCGGTCTCGCCCGCGTGCGCGAGCAGCATGACCTTGTCGTCGGCGCCGACCACCTCGATGCGCCTCGTGCGGATCACCTCGACGATCGGGGAGTCCTGCATCGCGGCCGCGAGAAGCGCCGTGCCCAGGAGCCCGAGCGTGACGAACGTTCCTCGGCGCCATCGGCGCGCGTCCCGGCGCGCGGCTTCGAGGTCGGCCTCGATGCGGGCGAGGCGTGCGTCGATGGAACGGTCCGTCTGCGGGGTGCCGTGGGTGTCCATAAGTGTTCCGTAGGATACGGGATCCAATGAACACGAAGACCCTCGGCATCGGACTCGTCGGCACGAAGTTCATGGGCAAGGCCCACAGCAATGCGTGGATGACGGCGCCCCGGTTCTTCGACCTCCCCTTGGCGGTCGACATGCGGGCCGTGGCCGGGCGCGAGGTGGCGTCCCTGGCCGCGTTCGCCCAGCGCTGGGGGTGGCGCTGCTGCTCCGACGACTGGCACGACCTCCTGGACGACCCGCAGGTGGGCCTGGTCGACGTGTGCACCCCGAACCACCTGCACGCCGAAGTGTCGATCGCGGCGCTCGAGGCGGGCCGGCACGTGGCCTGCGAGAAGCCGCTGGCGGGGACCCTGGCCGACGCGCGCGCCATGCGGGACGCGGCGGCGAAGGCCGCGCGCAAGGGGGTGAAGACGTTCGTGTGGTTCAACTACCGCCGGTGCCCGGCCGTGGCGTTCGCGCACCAGCTGGTGAAGGAGGGGAAGCTCGGGCGCATCTTTCACGTGCGCGCCAGCTACCTGCAGGACTGGGGCGGCCCCTCGACGCCGCTCCTCTGGCGGTTCCAGGGGAAGCTCGCCGGCAGCGGGGCGCACGGCGACCTGAACGCGCACATCATCGACATGGCGCGGTTCATCACGGGCGAGGAGGTCGTCGAGGTGGTGGGTGCCCTCGAGGAGACGTTCGTGAAGGAGCGCGACCTCGTCGAGAGCGCGGGCGGCGCGATCGCGGGCAAGGGCGCGCGGCGCGCCGTGCGCGGCTCGCGCAAGGGCAAGAGCACGGTGGACGACGCGGTGCTGTTCCTGGCACGGATGTCGGGCGGGGCGGTCGCGAGCTTCGAGGCGACGCGGCTGGCCACGGGAAACCTCAACCGCAACCGGATCGAGGTGAACGGCGAGAAGGGCAGCCTGAAGTTCGACTTCGAGCGCATGAACGAGCTCGAGTGGTGGGACCACACGCTGCCGGCGCGCATGCGGGGCTGGAGCCGGATCATGTGCACGGACGCGGGGCACCCGTATGCGGGGAACTACTGGCCGGCGGCGCACGTGCTCGGGTACGAGCACGGCTTCGTGAGCCAGGCCGCCGACATCGTGATGGCGGTGGGGCGCAAGCGGCCGGTGATGCCGATCCCCGACTTCGCCGACGCGTACGAGACGCAGCGGGTGCTCGACGCCGCGGTGCGCTGCGCTCGGACGCGGAGGCCGGTGCGGGTGTGAATTCCGCTACCCTCCCCCCATGCGCGCACGCGTGCTCACGGCCATCATCGTCGGGACGGTCCTCGCCTTCGGGTGGGGCGCGATCTCGTGGACCAGCGGGATCTACGGATCCGCCTTCAAGCCGCTCCCCGGCGGCGGCGAGATCGCCGCGCAGATCGATGCCGCGACCGCCGGCGGCGAGGGGGCCTTCGTCCATCCCGCGCCCCCGCAGGTCGCGGACCTCAACGACCAGCAGCGCGCGATCGCCCAGGACGCCTACGCCGCCGAGCACCGCAAGGGCCCGCTCGTCATGGCCCTCGTCCGTCGCCAGGGCGTCGACCCGATGTCGGCGAACGTCCTCGTCCGCGGCTTCGTGCTCGAGTTCTTCTGCGTGTCGCTGCTTGCCGCCGTGATGGCGCTCGCCGCGCGCTACGGCATGCGCGTGCAGCACCGGCTGGCGCTCGCCGCGCTCATCCCCCTGTTCGCCGTCATGGGCACGCACGCCGTCGACTGGAACTTCCTGCACCTGCCGGACGGCTACGCGATCGCGCTGTTCGTCGACGGGCTCGTGGCGTGGCTCCTCGCGGGCGTCGCGTGCGCGCTGATCATCGCGCCCCGCAAGGACTGACGTGAAGTTCCAGGCGCCCAAGGGAACCCGCGACTTCTACCCGGCCGAGATGGCGGTGCGCCGCCGCATCGAGGCCGCGTGGCGCGAGGCGAGCGTCGCGTTCGGCTTCGACGAGATCGACGGCCCCACCTTCGAGCACCTCGGCCTGTACACGGCGAAGAGCGGCGACGGCATCGTCAGCGAGCTCTTCAGCTTCCGCCGCGCCGGCGGCAGCGACGACTACGCGCTGCGCCCCGAGTTCACGCCGACGCTCGCGCGGATGGCCGCGGCGCGAGCCGCGCAGCTTCCCGTGCCCGTCAAGTGGTTCGCGGTGCCGAACTTCTTCCGTGCCGAGCGGCCGCAGCGCGGGCGCCTGCGCGAGTTCTTCCAGTGGAACGTCGACCTGCTGGGGCTCGAGGGCCCCGCGATCGACGCCGAGGTGATCGGCGTCGCCGTGGCCGCGCTCGCGCGGCTCGGCCTCGCCGCGGCCGACGTGCGAGTGAAGGTCAGCCACCGCGTGGCGGCGGGACGGCTGGTGCGCGCGCTCGGGGTCGCCGAGGACGCCGTCGCGGGCGCGTTCGAGCTGCTCGACCGCCGCGACAAGATGCCTCCCGAGGAGTTCACGAGGCGCGCCGCCGCCCTCGGGCTCGCGGCCGACGCGCTCGCGCGTTTCGAGTCCGCGGTGCGCACGCGCGTGCCGGTCGCCGGCGACCTCGGCGAACTCGCCCGGGCGGCGGGCATCGAAGGCTCGGAGCTCGCGGAGCTCGAGGCCCTGCGCGGTGCGCTCGTCGCCGCCGGGCTCGCCGACTGGTGCGAGTTCGACCTCGGCATCGTGCGCGGGCTCGCGTACTACACGGGCACGGTGTTCGAGATCCACGAGGCCTCGGGCGCGGAGCGCGCGATCGCCGGGGGCGGCCGCTACGACGGCCTCGTCGAGCTCTTCGGCGGGCCGCGCACCCCGGCCATGGGGTTCGGCATGGGCGACGTCGTGCTCGGGCTGGTGCTCGCCGACCGGGGCCTGCTCCCGAAGGACGGCGCGGAACTGCTTCCCCGTCCCGATGCGTTCGTGATCTCCGCGGGAGAGCCCGCCGCCGAGGCGGAGCTGCCGCGCCTGGTCGCGCGCATGCGCGCCGAGGGCCTGCACGTGCGCCACTCCTACAAGGCCACGCGCAACGTGGGCAAGCTGCTCGCCGACGCGTCGAAGCAGCGCGCGCGGTGGGCCGTGATCCTCGGCGCCGAGCTCGCGCAGGGGCAGGTGCAGCTGAAGGACCTCGAGAGCGGCGAGCAGTGCCTCGTGCCGCTCGCCCTCGTCACGCCCACAGTGCGCCGACCACCAGCACCGTCCACATGACGGCGCCGATCGCGGCCTTCGCGATCACGCCCGCCACGCGCCCGGCCGCCGCGCCCGCCGCCGGCGCCAGCAGCTGCCCGGCGCGCCGGTCGCCGTACGTGAGTTCGCCGACGAACGCGCCGAGACCCGCGCCGATGAGCGCGCCCGCGAGCGTCCCCACGATCGGCACGAACGCGAGCACCACGGTCCCGACGAGCGCCCCGGCGAGCGACCCGAGCACCGCGCCCCACGCGCCGCGCGACCGCGCCCCGCCCGCCTTCGCTCCCGCCGCGCCCATGGCGGTCTCCGCGACCTCGCCCAGCACGGCGAGCGCGGCGAGCGCCCCGAGCGTCCAGCCCGAGTAGGCGCCCGCGCCCCCGTCGCGCGTGGACCACACCTGCGCGATGCCCGCCGCGAGCAGCATCAGCCAGTTGCCCGGGAGCGTCACCACCGTCAGCAGCAGGCACAGCCCGCCGATGGCCGCCATCACCACGCCGTAGATCACGCTCTCGCCGGTCATCGGTCGGTCCTCCTGAGTTCCCGTCCGCCCGCCGCGAACCGCAGCGTCGTCCGTTGCGTGCCGCGCGCGGTCGTCCATTCCACCTCGAACGCGTGGTCGGCGCGGGGCGCACCGGTCGCATGGGCCGCCCCCGTCGCACCGGCCCGCCACCTCCCGTTCGCCACCGGCCGCACCGAACCCCGGCCGCCCGAGAGCTCGCGTGGCCCCCGGAGCGACAGGTACTCCGCACGATGGTCGTCGATCGGCTCCGTCACGCATCCGCCCCCCGCCGGCAGCGCCGACGGGTCCGCCTCGCACCGCCACGTCGCGCACGCCCGGTCATCGGGCCCCGCCGGCCGGCGGACCGCGAGCAGCAGGTCGAAGTGCCGGCCGCCGGGCGCGTCATGCTCGATGACCGCCGCCGGCAGCCAGCCGCCTCCTGCCTCGGCGTCCGTCCGTCCTTGGCCATGCGATGCGCGTTCCACGCCGATATCATCCCATGTGCCGCCGGCCTTCGCCCGCGGCGCACAGCTGCCAGGAGGGCACATGCCACATCTCGCCATGCACGGACGCACGGTCCCCGGTTCCATCCTGCTCGCCGCCCACGCCGCCGCGCTCTCGTGCGCGCTCGCGGGCTGCAACACGACCTCCAACGAGGCGCGCGCGCGCGAGGCCGACGAGCGCCTCAAGTACGGGCAGTACGCCGAGGCCGCGGCCGCGGTCGAGCCCGTCGTCAAGGACACCCCCGGCGACTGGCGAGGCCAGTTCGCGTACGGACGCGCGATGCTCGGGCAGGGCAAGCTCGACGACGCGCGCCGTTCGCTCGACCGCGCGTACCGGCTCCAGCCGGCGAACGAGGAGATCGTCATCTCGCTCGCCGAGTGCATGGCGCAGCAGAAGGACGTGAAGGACGCGTACCAGGTGCTCCGCGCGTTCGGCAAGGACTTCCGCTCGTGGCGCGCGTACCTCGCGCTCAGCCGCATCGCGGAGTCGTCCGGAGACCCCGACACCGCGGCGACCTCGGCCGTCGACGCGATCAAGGTGAACGAGCCGCTGCCCGACCAGCGCGCCTCGATCGAGCCCTACATGCGCGACGCCGACCTCTGCTTCCAGTTCGGCAAGGACGCCGAGGGCGTGCGCCGCCTGCGCCAGGCCTACGGCATCGCGCCGGAGGACCCTCGCATCAACCAGGCGCTCGAGCAGCGCGGCGTCGCGCGCGGCAAGGACACCGCGCTTCCCCCGGGCCCCTGAGCCGCGCGTGCCCGCCGCACCCGACAATGCACGCGAGCGCTGGCTGGGATGGCTCGCGACGCTCGGAGACGTCGCGCGCGTCCGCACGCTGCGCCTCCTCGAGCGCGAGGAGCTCGGCGTGGGCGAGCTCGCGCGCGCCCTGCAGCTGCCCCAGAGCACCGTCAGCCGCCACCTGAAGCCGCTCTTCGAGCAGGGCTGGGTGTCGAAGCGCCCCGAGGGGACGCAGAGCCTCTACCGCATGCGCGCGGGAGACCTGGCGCCCGGCATGCGCGACCTGTGGCGCATGAGCGGCGAGCACCTGGGGGCGCGCCACGTCTACGGCGACGACGACGCGCGGCTCGCCGAGGTGATCGCCGCGCGCCGGGTCGACAGCCGCACGTTCTTCGGGCGCATCGGCGGCGACTGGGACGAGCTGCGCCGCGAGCTCTTCGGCGCTGCGTTCGTCCCCGAGGCGTTGCTCGGCCTCTTGCCCGCGGACGCCGTGGCGGTCGACTTCGGGTGCGGCACCGGCGAGGCGGCCGAGTGGCTCGCGCCGGTCGTCGGCAAGGTGATCGCGGTCGACCGCGAGCAGGCCATGCTCGCCGCCGCGCGCAAGCGGCTGAAGCGCTTCCGCAACGTCGACTTCCGCCAGGGCGACCTGCTGTCGCCGCCCCTCAAGGCCGGCGAGGCGCACCTCGGCGTCGTGATGCTGGTCTTCCACCACGCCGACGATCCCGCCGCCATGCTGCGCGCGATGGCGCCGTGCTTCCGCCCGGGCGGCGCGCTGCTCGTCGTCGACATGGTCAAGCACGACCGCGCGGCCTACCAACAGTCGATGGGGCATCGCCACCTCGGGTTCGCCGAGGACGAGCTGGCGCGGTTCGCGCGCGGTTCCGGCCTCTCGCTGCGGCGCTTCACGCGGCTGCGCCCCGACACCCACGCGAAGGGCCCGGGGCTCTTCGCCGCGCTCTTCGTGCGCTGAGCGGGCGTCACCTCGGCGTGATCGGCGGCTCCGTGACCACGTCCGACGAGTTCGCGTTCGCGCTGCCGTCGTCCGGGGGGGCCTCGTACGTGTTCCGGCCGTCGCTGGCGCATCCGGCGGCCAAGACCGCCAGCAGGGCGGCCGACGCCAGGACGAGGTTCACGGCACGGCACGACGGGCCGGGGGCGAGGTGGGTGGGTCGGGTCATGTCCACAGAATCCCTTCTTTCGCCCCTCCGCGCCACCCCTGGGGGGCTACTATCATCCTTCCATCCGGATAGACGGATGAAAGGACCCCCATGACCGCCACCGCAACCGCCACCCAGACCAACCCGTTCCTGTCCAACCCGCGCCTCTCGCTGACGGAGTTCCCGCCCTTCAAGGTGCGCGACCTCTCGCCCGAGACCGTCCGCTTCGGCCGCAAGGAGATCGAGCTCGCCGAGGTCGAGATGCCCGGCCTGATGGCGCTGCGCCAGGAATACAAGGGCAAGTTCCCGCTGAAGGGCGCCCGCATCATCGGCAGCCTGCACATGACCATCCAGACCGCGGTCCTCATCGAGACCCTGGTCGAGCTCGGCGCCGAGGTGCGCTGGTGCAGCTGCAACATCTTCAGCACGCAGGACCACGCCGCGGCCGCGGTCGCCGTGGGCCCGACCGGCACCCCCGAGAACCCGAAGGGCATCCCCGTCTTCGCCTGGAAGGGCGAGACGCTCGACGAGTACTGGTGGTGCACCTGGCAGGCGCTCCACTTCGCCGACGGCAAGGGCCCGAACATGATCCTGGACGACGGCGGCGACGCCACGCTCCTGGTCCACAAGGGCCTGGCGTTCGAGAAGCAGGGCAGCGTCCCCACGCCGACCTCCGAGGACAGCGAGGAGTACCAGGTGATCCTGCAGCTCCTCTGCGCGCTGCAGCAGAAGCACGCGGGCTACTGGACGAAGACCGCCGGAAACATCATGGGCGTCACCGAGGAGACCACCACCGGGGTCCACCGCCTGTACCAGATGCAGGAGCTCAACCAGCTCCTCTTCCCGGCGATCAACGTCAACGACGCGGTCACCAAGAGCAAGTTCGACAACCTCTACGGCTGCCGCCACTCGCTGGTCGACGGCATCATGCGGGCCACCGACGTGATGCTGGCCGGCAAGGTTGCCGTGGTCTTCGGCTACGGCGACGTGGGCAAGGGCAGCTGCCAGAGCCTGCGCGGCCAGGGATGCCGCGTGAAGGTCACCGAGATCGACCCGATCTGCGCGCTGCAGGCGTGCATGGAGGGCTACGAGGTCGTGACGCTCGAGGACGTGATCTCGACCGCCGACATCTTCATCACCGCCACCGGCAACAAGGACATCATCCGGGCCGAGGACATGCTGAGGATGAAGCACAACGCGATCGTCGGCAACATCGGCCACTTCGACAACGAGATCGACATGGCTGGCCTGAAGAAGGTGGCGGGCGCCAAGTGCGTCAACATCAAGCCGCAGGTCGACGAGTGGAAGCTGCCCAACGGCAAGAGCATCATCATGCTGGCGGAGGGGCGCCTCCTGAACCTCGGCTGCGCCACCGGCCACCCGAGCTTCGTGATGAGCTCGAGCTTCACCAACCAGGTGATCGCGCAGATCGAGATCTTCACGAACGCCAAGCGCTACGAGAAGAAGGTCTACACCCTGCCGAAGCACCTCGACGAGAAGGTGGCGCGCCTCCACCTGAAGCAGCTCGGCGCCAAGCTCACCGAGCTCCGCAAGGACCAGGCCGAGTACATCGGCGTGCCGGTGAACGGGCCGTACAAGCCCGAGCACTACCGGTACTAAAAGGCGTCCGGGGCAACCCCGTACGACTTTATCAAGGACGTTGGCGAACCACAGGGCCCGCGGAGCGATCCGCGGGCCTTGGCCTTTGCAAACTCACTCCGGTCGCGTGTCCAGCAGCACCTCGAGCTCGGCAATGGCCTCGAGGTCTTTCGGGCGTCCGGCCGCGCGCTTCAATGCGATCAATGCCTCCAGCGTGACGACCCGGCACGGTCGCCCGAAGACTCGGAGCTCGACCGAGCGCGGTAGGAGTTGATCGTAGGTCCCTCCGCCGGGCACCTCGCCGAGGAGGTCGATCGGCCCCGCTTCCGAATCAAGCGTGAAATTCAGGCCCGCCCGCATGGTCGGCTCGTCAAGCCGGAACGGCAGCCCCGGCGGGGCGCCGCGGAGCCTTGGGCGGAATCCCGCGAGCGCGGACGCCAGGCGATGCAGGTTGTCCGGTTCGCGCGAATAGACGCAGTCCACGTCGAACGTGACGCGGGCGGCGCCATGGGCGATGCCCGCCATCCCGCCGATCACGATGAACCGCACGCCGGCATCATCGAGCGCGGCGACCAAGGCGGGGAGGTCGGTCACGGGCGATCCGTGCGCGCCGCACGTCCCGCCCGGCGCAGTTCCTCCGCGACCACCTGCATGCGCATCGCGTCCCGCAGCCGTTCCTCGTGCGAGAGAGACAAACGCGACCGAAGCAAGGTCCTGTCGACGTCCCTGCGGTAGAGGTCGATGACCTCGGTCATTGAGTCGCCGGCCCTTGGGCCGACTCGTTCAGGAGCACCCATGGGTGTGAGTGTACGGCGTAGGCGTGCGCAGCAGGCGCCGCGCACGAGCCGACCGCCTCGGGCCCGCCCCCGTCAGGGGCATGCGCCCCAGCCGGCGAGCAACTCGCCGAGGTCCGCGCCGTCGACGACTGCGTCGCCGTTCAGGTCGAACGCGCATGCCGCGCACGGCCCCCAGTTCGCGAGGAGCTGTCCGAGGTCCGCGCCGTCCACGCTGCCCGACGAGTCGAAGTCGCCGGGGCACGCGGGCGCCGGGTCGAGCGTCGTGACGTCGACGGAGACGTAGTCGTGGAAGGTCTCGTCGGCGGAGCGCTCGGCGTAGACCATGAAGCGCACGGTGCCGTCGGCGGCGACGTAGTTGCCGATGTTCGAGCGGATGGCGACGGTCATCGCCTCGTCGCGGTTACCCGCGTAGCTGTCGGCGAAGCGGTTCTGGCCGATGAGCCCCGCCGCGTCGCCCCACTGCGACTGCGCCACGTCCCACACGTAGAGCTCGGCCTGGGTGCAGTTGTCCGCGTAGCCCTCCCAGGTGATCCGCAGCTCGTCGATCGTCGCGGGGGCCTCGGCGATTCGCACCCGGAACACGTGGGTCGCCTCGTTGCCCGCGGAAATCGCCGGCGAGATGTAGCGGTTCGCGTCCGTGTCGCCTCCCGTGGCGTTCGAGGTGGAGAGCGCCGTGTACTGCGCGGCCGTGAGCGCGGTGCTCACCGGCAGCGAACTCGCGCTCGCGTTGGTCCACGCGGCCGTCTGCGAGCCCGTCACGAAGCGGTCGACGCCCGCACCCGACGCGAAGTCGTAGCGGGTGCGCGTGCCCGGGCCCACGCGGAACGGGTTGCCCACGGCGATCACGGTATCGCCGTCGGCCGCGCGCGCGGTCACGCGCACGCGCGCCGCGTCCGAGCGAAGCCCGGCCGGGACGCTCCACTGGTACGAGCCGGAGTCCGGGATCGCGGTCGCGATGTCCGTCCACGTGGTCCCGTCCGTCGAGTAGGCCAGGTCGACGTTCGCGAGCGCCACGTTGTTCGTGTCGGTCGCGTTCCAGCGGATCTCCTGGACGGCGCCCGCGCGCACCACGGCGCCGCCCTCGGGCAGCGACACGTGCGCCGCCGGCAGCGCGTTCGCGTAGCGAGGCACCTGCTTCACGATGCAGTGGATGGCGCCCGACGCGCCGATGATGCTCGAGCACTGGATCGGCACGAGCGTCACGCCCGGGCCGGCGGCCGCCGTCCACTTGGCGACGGCGTCCGTGTCGCGCGCGTTGTACGCGGAGTTGCCGCCCGGCACGATGCCGGTCCCGTAGACGGGGATGAAGATCCGGTTGTTCACGCGGAACGCGTTCGCGTACGTGTAGTGCGTCGCGCCGACGTTCCATGCCTGCGGACGGAACACCTCGAACCCGAGCGCCTGCATGTAGGGCACCGCGTTGTTCGTGACCGAGATCGCGGTCGCGTTGGAGCCGGCGATGAACTCCGAGATGATCACGGTGTCCTCGTCGACGAGGTACATCCACATGTCGATGTGTCCGGTGCCGTCCACCGAGAAGGGCAGCTGCGGCAGGATGTGCAGCGTGTCGATCCCCTGGAAGGCGTCGTGGACCTCGCGGACGAGCGCCTCGCTGAACCCCGCGGACGACGGGTTGTCGAGGTTCACGAGCGCCGTGCAGAAGCCCGACCGGTTCGGCCCGGGCTGGAAGTTGCCGCCCGAGTAGTAGAGGGGCTGGTCGTAGGTGGGCACGCCGAAGGTGCCGTCGCCGGCGATCGTCGGGATGAAGTTGTCGTTCGGGCGGTTGGGGTAGTAGTGGCTGTCGACCACCGCGAGCGTCCCGTTCTCGAAGACGAAGTGCGGGCCGTAGTCGCGGAGCCAGATCGAGTCGACGGGGGCGACGATGAAGACCACCTTCGAGAGGTTGGCGCCGGCCGCGGCGAACGCGCTGGCCGCGGAGGTGGCGGCCGCCTGGTTCGCCACCACCACCCAGGCGATCTCGTCGTTCACGGTGCCGGCGGTGAGCGCGCTGACGCACGCCGTGACCACCGAGTTCCAGCTGTTGCCGTACTGGAACATCACGCCGCGGGTGGGCGAGTACTCCGGCGGGCTCGAGACGAGCGCGGCGTTCGGACGCGACCGCAGGGTGATGCCCGTGGCGCCCGCAAGGTCGACCTTGTAGGGCGTGAGTCGCTGGTTCGGGTCGTAGGGCGTGCCGCCCTCGCGGACGCGGGTGAGCGTCGAGACCTGTTCCAGCTCCTGTCCCTTCTCCTGGGCGGCGGCGAACGGGGCGGGAACGGCGGCCAGCGCGGCGAGCGCGACGAAGGCGGGGGTGCGGGTCTTCATGGTGTCAGGATCCGGGTACGTCGCAACCATAGCCCTGGTTTCAGGGAATGGCAGGGTCGGGGCCGGAAGTCGCCGAAGTTATCGCTCGAACAGCCACCACCGCCGCTTCGGCGCGGGTTCGCCGGTGCGCAGCCCGAACTTCCGCTTCGCGGCCTCGGCGATGAACTCCGCCGCCTCGGCCGGGTCGTCGGTGAACTTGACCAGTCCCCGGTCTCCCGGGCTGATGGTGCCGTCGGGGATCATGCGCTTGAGCACGAAGTCGTCGAGCTCGTCCCAGTATTCCCGGCCCATCATCACGATGGGAAAGTCGGTGATCTTGCCGGTCTGCACGAGCGTGAGCGTCTCGAAGAGCTCGTCCATGGTGCCGTAGCCTCCCGGCAGCACCACGAAGCCGTACGAGTACTTGAGCAGCATCACCTTGCGCACGAAGAAGTAGCGGAACTCGACGCAGCGGTCGCACCAGGGGTTCGCGCCCTGCTCGTGCGGAAGGATGATGTTGCACCCGAGGCTGGGCGCGCCCGCGTCGCGCGCGCCGCGGTTGGCGGCCTCCATGACGCCCGGGCCGCCGCCCGTCATCACGGTGAACCCGCGCTCGCCGAGCTCACGGCCCACGTCGCGGGCCATGGCGTACCACTTGTGGTCCTCCTTGAAGCGCGCGCTGCCGAAGACGGTGACGCACGGGCCCACGAAGTGGAGCGTGCGGAACCCGCGGATGAACTCGGCCGCGATGCGGATGACTCGGAAGAGCTCCTCGAGGCGCCCGCGCGGGCCCGCGAGCATCAGGCGCTCGGGGGGCTTGGGGCCGCCGTTGCCGTTCGTTCCGTTGGGGACGGGCGCGGTCATCGCGCGGGATCGTAGGGGGCTCAGGCCCTGAGCTTGGCGACCAGCTCCGCCTCGCGCTCGAGGCTCAGCCCGGGCGCACCCGGCTTCGCGCCGAACGGGAACGCGTCCTTCCGCTCCTTGGCCCACCACGCCAGCGTGTCGCGGACGGTGTCGGCAAGCGGGCGGAACGTGCACCCGGCGGCCACGGCGCGGGCGCGGCTCACGGTGCCGGCACCCGCGAACTGCGGGTCCTCCGGCAGCCACAGCGGCAGGCCCATCCAGGGCGACACGCCGTGCTCGAGGAGGAACGGCTCGGGCGCCGGCACGAACTCCACTGGCTTCGACGTGCACGCCTTGCAGCCGTCCACCATCTCGTCGAACGTGAGCAGGCCCTCGGGGCCGGTGACGTTGAACGTGCCCCCGTGCCCGTCGGCCACGCAGCGCACCGCGAATTCGGCCACGTCGCGCACGTCGACGAACGTGGTGAACGCCTTGCGCGGCTCCTTCGGCGCGGGCACCAGCACCTTCCCGCCGCGCGCCACGCGCACGGGCCAGTAGCTGAAGCGGTCGGTCGGGTCGCCGGGGCCCACGATGAGCCCCGGGCGCAGGTTCGAGCAGCGCTCGCCGAACGCCTTCCCGGCCTCCCGCTCGCAGCATGCCTTGAGCGGCCCGTAGCTCTCGTTGGTGAGGGGCTTCGACTCGGGGTCATCGATCTCGCCGACCGGTGCCGTCTCGTCGGCGTTCGGCACGGCCATCGACGCGTACACCGAGACGGTCGAGATGAACACGTACTGGCGCGCGGCCTTCGCCAGGAGCGTGGCCGAGGCCCGCACGTCCTGCGGCCGGTAGCCCGAGGTGTCGATCACGCCGTCCCAGCGGCGGCCCTTGGCGACCTCGGCCTCGAGCGACTTCAGCCCGTCGCCCTTCGACGGGTCGCGGTCGCCGCGCAGCTTCTCGAGGTCGGGGAAGAGGTCGGCCTTGGTCTTGCCGCGGTTGAAGAGGGTGATCGTCCAGCCGCGGCGCTTCGCCGCGTCGACGATCTCGGGCCCGAGGAACGCGGTGCCGCCGAGGAGGAGCAGGTTCATGCGCGGAACGCTAGCACGCCGGCCGGCGCCTCTTCGGGCGCCGGCCGGCGGAATCACGCATGGATGTCCCCGCGCGGTCGCCTCAGCTCGGCTGCGGCTCCGGCTCGCGCGGCGACGGCGGGGTGGCCGCCGTGCCGGTGAAGGTGAGGTAGTCCTTGCCCTCCTCGCGCGTCGCGACGATCGCGGTGCCGTCGCCGAAGTCGCCGCCCAGGAGCCGCTCGGCGAGCGGGTCCTCGACGTACTGCGCCAGCGCGCGGCGGAGCGGGCGGGCGCCGTAGTCGGGGTTGTAGCCCTTCTCGATGAGGAAGTCGCGGGCCGCAGCGTCGACCTCGAGGCTCATGCCGCGCGCCTTGAGGCGGTCGGTGACCTTCGCGAGCTCGAGGTTGATGATGTGCGTCAGGTCGTCCTTCACCAGCGGCCGGAAGACGATCATGTCGTCGAGGCGGTTGATGAACTCGGGGCGGAAGAACTTCTCCGCCTCGCTGTGCAGGGACTTCTTGATGCGCTCGTAGTCCTGCACCTCCTGCCGCTTGGTGAACCCGAAGCTGGCGCCGCCCTTGATGATGTCGGAGCCGATGTTCGAGGTCATGATGATGATGGCGTTGCGGAAGTCGATCCGCCGGCCGAACGAGTCGGTCAGGTGGCCGTCGTCCATCACCTGCAGCAGCATGTTGAACACGTCCGGGTGCGCCTTCTCGACCTCGTCGAAGAGGACCACCGAGTAGGGGCGCCGGCGCACGCGCTCGGTGAGCTGGCCGCCCTCCTCGTAGC
This sequence comes from Phycisphaera mikurensis NBRC 102666, assembly GCA_945877905.1. Taxonomy (GTDB): domain Bacteria; phylum Planctomycetota; class Phycisphaerae; order Phycisphaerales; family SM1A02; genus UBA966. The sequence goes on from CAMDUT010000003.1 coordinate 14,716, forward strand.
CGACGTACCCGGGGGGCGCGCCGACCAGCCGCGACACGTTGTGCTTCTCCATGTACTCGGACATGTCGAGCCGGATCATCGACTCGGGGTCGCCGAACATGAACTCGGCCAGCGCCTTCGCGAGCAGCGTCTTGCCGACGCCCGTGGGGCCCAGGAACATGAAGCTGCCCATCGGGCGCTTCGGGTCCTTCAGGCCCGAGCGCGCCTTGCGGATGGCGCGGGCCACCTGCTTGACGGCCTCGTCCTGGCTGATGACCGACTTGTGCAGCTCGTTCTCGAGCTGCAGCAGGCGCGCCGATTCCTCCTTCTCGAGGCGGGTCAGCGGCACGCCGGTCATCTTGCTGACGACCTCGGCGATGACGTTCTCGTCGACCACGGCGTCGACCTCGTTCATGCGGTCGCGCCAGGCCTGCTGCATGCGCTCCTTCTCCTTGCGCATCTTCTCGGCCTGGTCGCGCAGCTCGGCGGCCTTCTCGTAGTCGGCGTTCTTGACCGCCTCATCCTTCTCGATGGAGAGGCGCTCGATGCGGCCCTCCATCTCGGCGAGGTCCGGCGGCTTGGTCATGCTGCGCAGGCGCAGGCGCGCGCCGGCCTCGTCGATCACGTCGATCGACTTGTCCGGCTGCACGCGGCCGGTGATGTACCGGCCCGACAGGTCCACCGCCGCCTTCAGCGCCGCGTCGGTGATGCGCACCTTGTGGTGCTTCTCGTACCGCTCGCGCAGGCCCTGCAGGATGAGGAACGACTGCTCGGCGTTCGGGGGCTCCACCGGGATCGACTGGAAGCGGCGCTCGAGCGCCGAGTCCTTCTCGATGTACTTGCGGTACTCGTCGAAGGTGGTGGCGCCGATGCACTGGATCTCGCCGCGCGCCATCGCGGGCTTGAGCACGTTGGACGCGTCGATGGCGCCCTCGGCGCCGCCGGCACCCACCAGGGTGTGCAGCTCGTCGATGAAGAGGATGATGTTCTTGGCGCGTCGCACCTCGTTCATCACCGCCTTGATGCGCTCCTCGAACTGGCCGCGGTACTTGGTGCCGGCCACCATGCTCGCGAGGTCGAGGACGACCAGGCGCTTGTCGAACAGCAGGTCCGGGACCTCCTGCGCGATGATCCGCTGCGCCAGGCCCTCGACGATCGCGGTCTTGCCGACGCCGGCCTCGCCGAGGAGCACCGGGTTGTTCTTGGTGCGGCGGCTCAGGATCTGGATGAGGCGCTCCACCTCGTGCTCGCGGCCGATCACGGGGTCGAGCTCGCCGTTCTTGGCGAGCTCCGTGAGGTCGCGGCCGAAGCTGTCGAGCGCGGGGGTCTTGCTCTTGCCGCGGCGGGCGGTCGCGCCGCCCTCGGCCGGGCCGGGCTCCTGGGCCTGAGGCTCGGCGGGCTGCTGCGGGGCCTCGTCGCGCTCCTGGTCGGCGCCTGCGCCGAGCAGGTTGAGGACTTCCTCGCGGACCTCCTCGAGCTTGAGGCCGAGGTTCATCAGCACCTGCGCGGCGACGCCGTCGTGCTCGCGCAGCAGGCCGAGCAGCAGGTGCTCGGTGCCGACGTAGTTGTGGTTCAGGTTGCGCGCCTCCTCGATCGCGTACTCGATCACCTTCTTGGCGCGCGGCGTCTGGGGCAGCTTGCCCATGGTGACCATCTCGGGGCCGCTCTTGACGAGCTTCTCGACCTCGAGCCGCACCTTGCGCAGGTCGATGTCGAGGTTCTTCAGCACGTTCGCGCCGACGCCCGAGCCTTCCTTCACGAGCCCGAGGAGGATGTGCTCGGTCCCGATGTACTCATGGTTGAACCGCTGGGCCTCCTGGTTGGCCAGGGCCATCACCTTCCGTGCGCGGTCAGTCAGACGTTCGAACATGGCTGCCTCCTTGGTCGCTGTCCCGGGTCGCCGGGACATGGTCCGCACTGAACCATAAGAAACGTGAGGGACGGATGCTAGGAATCGCGGGGATTCCTCGCCGGGAAGAAAGGCAAGCGGCATGCCGTGCCGCGAGACCGTCGATCCCCCGACGGAATCGGGCCGAATCCGCGCCGGGTTGACCGCACATGCGCCAATTTCGCGTGATTTTCGCCCCCGACGCGCGGCCGCGGGATGCCGCCGGGGCGTAAAGACATGCGCAGCATGGTGTTGCGTTCGCGCCACCGGCGGCCGACCGGCGCCCCGTTACCCTTGTGGACCTGCATGCGCCTGCGCGCCGCCATCCTCGCGTTCGCTGCCATCATGGCGGTCGCGGTTCCCCGCGAGGCGGCCGCGCAGGGAACGCTCGAGCGCCCGCTCGAGGTGCGGGCGAAGCTCGTCTCCGGTGCCACGTTCGCCGGCAAGGCCCAGTCGTGGACCTTCGACGCGCTCACGGGCACCTTCGGCACGCACCGGTGGCTCGAGCTCACGGGCCCCGACCTGCGGCGCGTGTTCACGCAGCTCATGGACCGCAAGCAGGGCACGCACTGGCTGAGGCTCGGCGAGCTGCTGGCCGCGAGCAACGGCGGCGAGCGCTTCGCGACCGAGGCCTTCGCGCAGGCCAAGCGGCTGGGCGTGCCCGACGCCGACGTCGCCGCCGCGAAGGAGCGCGCGCGCGGCGAGGCGATCGCGCGCGAGGAGCGCGAGCGGATGGACGCCGAGCGGCGCCTGCAGGACCAGGTGCTGCCGGACGACGCCACCGCGCGCCCGTGGCCCGTGCTGAGCGACAAGGACCGCGCCGCTGCCGAGGCCACGATGCGCGCCGAGGCCGCGGCCGCGCTCGAGACCGTGGGCATCGCGTGCGAGCCCATCGTGACCGACCACTTCCTGCTCTACGGCGACCTTCCGCGCAAGGACCTCGAGCGCTGGGGCAAGGACCTCGAGACGATGCACGGGCGCGTGGCCGACGCGCTGGCGCTGCCGCGCGACATGAACCTCTTCTGGGGCAAGGCCGTGATCCTCGCGTTCCAGCGGCAGGACACGTTCCAGGTGGTGGAGGCCGCCGTGTTCCGCCACAAGGCGCCCGCGTCGCTGCGCGGCGTGTGCCACCAGCGCGGGCCGCAGGTCTTCATCAGCATCTGGCGAGGCAACGACGACCTCCAGTTCGCCGCCACGCTGACGCACGAGACGGTGCACGGGATCGTCCACCGCTACGCGACCGCCGCGCGCCTGCCCGAGTGGGCCAACGAGGGCTTCGCCGAGTGGGTGGCGAAGGTGTGCGTCAACCGCTCGCCGGTGGACGCCAACCGCCGGCCGCAGGGGCTTGCGTTCTTCCGCGCCGGCGGCGATGCCACGAAGGTGATGGCGATGGACGGGCAGAAGGGCACGTGGCCCGGCGACAACGCCATCGGCTACTCGGTGGGGTACCTGCTGGTCGACCTGATGATCGCCGAGCGGCCGAAGCAGTTCGGCGCGTGGGTGAAGGCCGTGAAGGGCGGCAAGGACTGGCAGGAGGCGCTGGCGAAGGAGTTCGGCATGGACACGGCCGCGCTCGCGCGCGCGGCCAGCGCGTGGTACCGCACGAACGACGGTCCGCCGCGGCGCTGAGCGCCCGGTAGCATTCCGCGCCCCCATGGCAACGAGCACGAAGAAGAAGTCGAAGCGCCGCACCGCGGCCGCGAAGGCACGCACCGGCTGGCGCACCGCGCGCACCAGTGATCGCCACGAGCTCTACGAGCTCTCGGTGCAGGAGCCATCGGCCGAGATCGCCTTCATCGAGCGCATGTGGCGGGAGCGCCGCGGCGGGCGGCCGCAGCTCCTGCGCGAGGACTTCGGCGGCACCGGATACGCCAGCTGCGAGTGGGTCAAGCACCGCGCGGGCAACCGCGCATGGGGCATCGACCTCTGCACCAAGACCATGGCCTGGGGCAAGGCGCGCCACGGCGCGAGGCTGACCGCCGAGCAGCGCGCCCGGATGACCTGGGTGAAGGGCGACGTGCGCGCGGGCGGCACGCCCCCGGTCGACGTGGTGGCGGGCCTCAACTTCAGCTACTTCATCTTCAAGACGCGCGCGGGGCTCGTGGAGTACTTCCGCGCCGCGTTCCGCAACCTGAAGCCCGGCGGGCTGCTGCTTCTGGACGCCTACGGCGGCTACGAGAGCTTCTCGGTGCAGAAGGAGGAGCGCGACCTCGACGGGTTCACCTACGTGTGGGACACCGAGCGGTACAACCCGATCAACGGCGACGTCCTGAACCACATCCACTTCCGGTTCCCCGACGGCACCGAGATGCGCAAGGCCTTCACCTACGACTGGCGACTGTGGACGCTCCCGGAGATCCAGGAGATGCTGCTCGAGGCGGGGTTCGTGCGGCCGGCGGTGTACTGGGAGGGCACCACCAAGGACGGCGAAGGGGACGGCGTGTTCCGGCGCAAGACCGTGGGCGAGGCCTGCGGCGGCTGGATCGCCTACATCGTGGCCGAGAAGCCGATGCGAGCGTGATGGCCCGGCGCGAGCGCGCCTAGCATCACGGAATGGCCGTGCCCGCCGTCGACGCCCGCAGCATCTTCCCCGGATCGATCTCGGCGCTGCTCGACGAGGTCGGGCGGCTGTTCGAGCGACAGCTCGCGAGCGACATGCCGTCGGTCAACTCGCTCTGCCGGCACGTCGAGCGGTACCGCGGCAAGATGCTGCGCCCGACCATGGTGTTCCTCAGCGGCCAGGCGTTCGGCGCCGTCGGCGAGCGCCACGTGATGGTGGCCGCCACGTGCGAGATGATCCACATGGCCACGCTGGTGCACGACGACGTGCTCGACGAGGCGCAGGTCCGCCGCAGGGGACAGACCATCAACCGGCTGCGCGGCAACGAGGTCGCCGTGATGCTCGGCGACTACCTCATCTCGAACGCCTTCCACCTCTGCAGCCGCGCGGGCGACCCGGCGCTCAACCTGCGGCTCGGAGAGGTCACGAACACGCTGTGCGAGGGCGAGCTGGTGCAGCTCTCGCACCGCGAGGACCTGTCGCTCGACGAGGCGACGTACTTCGAGATCGTCCGCCGCAAGACCGCGGTGCTGATCGGGGCGTGCTGCGAGCTCGGCGCGCGGCTCTCCGGCGCGCCGGAGGAGTCGGTCGATGCCCTGCGCCGCTTCGGCGAGGGCCTCGGCGTGGCGTTCCAGATCCAGGACGACCTGCTCGACCTCGAGGGGCGCGAGGACGTCGTGGGCAAGAGCCTCGGTCGCGACCTCGAGAAGGGCAAGCTCACGCTTCCCGTGATCATCCACCTCGCGTCCGGGACGGGCGCGCGCCGCGAGCGCGCGATCTCCGCGATCCGCGCGCGCGACGGCGCCGCGCTGATGGGCGAGCTGGTCGCGTCGGGAGCGCTGTCGGCGGCGCGCTCGCGCGCCGAGTCGCTGGTGGCCGAGGCCCGACGGGAGCTTCGGCTGGTGCCGGCCGGCGAGGCGCGCGACGCGCTCGACGCGGCCGCGATCGCCGTGGTGCAGCGCGAGTTCTGAGCGCGCGGCGCGCGCGACGCGCGCCCCGCGGTCACTTCTTCTGCTTCTTCGCCGCCTCGTTCGCCCATCCTCGGGACGCCTTCCCGGCGGCCGGCCTCGCGTTGGCCCGGTTCGCCGCGACGAGCTTCTGGATGTCCTCCTCCGAGAGCGTCATCGGGTGCCCCTGCCAGCGCACCACGCCGTCCGGCGACCAGATCGCCATGTGCGGGATGCCCTTCACCTCGAAGAAGCCCTTGAGCATGGACGCCGGGTCCAGCGCCAGCGAGTAGGTGAACGAGTCGGGCTTCAGGTTCGACTTCTTCATCCCCGAGTTGAACGCCGACTCCTGCTCGTCGCTGATCCCGACGAACAGGATGTCCTTCCCGTACTTCTGGTTGAGCTCGTTCATGTGGGGGATGGCCGCCTTGCACGGCCCGCACCAGGTGGCCCAGAAGTCCACCGCCACCAGGCGCTGGCCCGGGTCCGGCGCGGGCGTCAGCCACTTGCCCACGCGGAACCCCGGGATCGCCTGGCCGCGCTTGTCGGCCGCCGAGCTCACGGGGCTCAGGAACTCGGGCCACGGGGCCTTCGAGTCGCTCGCGGCAGCCTCGGGCGCGGGCTTCTCGACGGCGCTCACGCTTTCGTCCACCTGTTCCTGCAGGAGCTCGGGGAGCTTCGCCTTGAGCCCGGCGTCGGAGAGCCCCGCGTACCGGATGGCGCCCGTCTTGTCGACGACGATGTTCACCGGCCGCTTCCACACGCCGAGCGCGTCGCACCAGGCGCCCGAGGCGTCCACTGCCACCGGGCAGGGCGGCTCGTTCTTCAGCACGTTGTCGGCGCGGTCCGCGCCGTCGGGAACATGGAGGCCGACGAGGGCCACGCCCCCCGGCAGCGACTTCTTCAGCTTCTCGAGGGCCGCGCGCGGGTTCTGCTTGCCGCTCACGCTCTGGATGACGGTGACCTTGTCGCGGAACGCGCCGCGGTCCATGGCCTCGCCGCCGATCCACTCGAGCGACTCCGGCGGCGTGGGGATGGCGAAGCCGACGTTCGCCTCGAGGGCGGCTCGGTCTTCCTTGTCGAGCTTCTCGTAGAAACGGGTCTCGCCCTTGGCCTCCTTGGTCTCCTTGGGACCCTTCGCCGGGGCATCGCCTCCGGTGGCCGGGGGCGTCGTTCCCTTGCCGCCGTACTGCGGCGCGGCATGGGCCATCGGCGCGGCGGCCAGGCAGGCGGGCAGGGCGAGGGCCAGGGCAAGGCGCATGACGTGCATGCGGAAATCGTACTGGCCCCGGCCGGGGGCCCCAAGGGGCGCCCCGCGGGGAGCACCTCAGCGGCAGATGGGCATCGCGAGATTGTCGATCAGGCGCACGCCCTCGAGGCGCGCGGCGATCAGCGCGCGCGTCGGCCGCTCGAAGCCGGAGACGGGCATCAGGTCGCCGGCCGCACGGACCACGGCGTAGTCCACCTCCAGCGCGTGGTCGGCGAGCGTCTCGCGCATGAGGCGCTCGGCCGTGTGCGGGTGCTGGGCGCCCGCCGCCACCTGGAGCGCACGCACCAGGCCCAGCGCACGGTCGCGCTGCCCGGGCCGCAGGTAGCGGTTGCGGCTGCTCATGGCGAGGCCGTCGGGTTCGCGCACCGTCGGCGCCGATTCCATGCGCAGCCCCGGCCACCGGCCGGGTTCGCATGCGACCATCGCGTCGAGCACGCGCCATTGCTGCCAGTCCTTCTCGCCGAAGATCGCCAGGCGCGGGCATGCGAGGTCGAAGAGCCGCGCGACCACCTGGCAGACGCCGCCGAAGTGCCCGGGGCGGCACGCGTCCTCGAGCCCGGGCATGCGCGCGACCTCGGGGAGCGCCAGCGCGGCGGCCTCGGTGCGCGCGGCGTCGAGGCCTCGCGGGTAGACGTCCTCGTGCGGCGGGGCGTACACCGCGTCGGCGCCGGCGCGCTCGGCGAGGGCGACGTCCGAGTCGAGCGTGCGGGGGTATCGCGCGAAGTCCTCGTGCGGCGCGAACTGCGTGGGGTTCACGAACACGGTGGCGACCACCGGCAGGCCACGGCCCGTCGCGCGGCGGATCAGCGAGGCGTGGCCGTCATGCAGTGCTCCCATGGTGGGAACCAAGGCGCATCCGCCGAGCGCCGCCATCGAAGCGTGGTCATGGATCAACTTCATCCGGGCGCGAACCATAGCGACGCCCCTAGGGGATCCCGGTGAGTTCCGGATCGTGATGTCCGAGAATTCGCCGACAAATGTTCCGCGGATGCTTGGATTGACCCCCCGTGACTCCTAGAATGCGGAACTCGAACCGCGCGCGAACCTCATGGCACCCAAGCTTCCCATCTACTTCGACAACGCCGCCACCACCCGCTGCGACCCCCGGGTCGTGGAGGCCATGCTCCCCTACTTCTCCGAGAAGTACGGGAACTCGGCGAGCCGCAACCACTCGTTCGGCTGGGAGGCCGAGGACGCCGTCGAGCTCGCCCGCGAGCAGGCCGCGGCGCTCATCGGCGCGAATCCCAAGGAGGTGATCTTCACCTCGGGCTCCACCGAGAGCAACAACCTCGCCATCAAGGGCGCGGCCAACATGTACGCGAAGGCGCCGGCGGGGCAGACGGGCCGCGGCCACGTCATCACGGCGACGCATGAGCACAAGGCCGTCCTCGACCCCTGCAAGCGCCTGCAGCGCGAGGGCTTCGACGTGACGTTCCTCGAGCCGGGGGCCGACGGCATCATCACGGCCGAGATGGTGGCCGGCGCCATGCGCCCGGACACCATCCTGGTGACGCTCATGTGGGCGAACAACGAGCTTGGCACGATCAACGAGATCCCCCAGATCGGCGCGCTCTGCCACCAGCGCGACGTGGTCCTCCACACCGACGCCACGCAGTGGGTGGGCAAGATGCCGACGGACGTCGAGCGCGACTGCATCGACCTGATGAGCTGGAGCGGGCACAAGATGTACGGCCCCAAGGGCGTGGGCGCGCTCTACGTGCGCCGGCGCAAGCCGCGCGTGCGCCTGGAGGCGATCCTGGACGGCGGCGGCCACGAGCGCGGCATGCGCTCGGGCACCATGAACGTGACCGGCATCGTCGGCTTCGGCAAGGCGTGCGAGCTCTGCCGGCAGGAGATGGAGCACGAGCGCGAGCGCCTGCTCAAGCTGCGCCGCAAGCTCGAGGCCGGGCTGACCTCGCGCATCGAGGTGTGCCAGGTCAACGGCCACGCCGACAAGCGGCTGCCCAACATCGCGAACGTGTCCTTCGGGTTCGTCGAGGGCGAGAGCCTGATGATGGGCGTCAAGGACCTCGCGTGCAGCTCCGGCAGCGCGTGCACCAGCGCCAGCCTCGAGCCGAGCTACGTGCTCAAGGCCCTCGGCGTGGGCGACGAGCTCGCGCACTCCTCGCTGCGCCTCTCGCTCGGGCGCTGGAGCACCGAGGAGGAGGTCGACTTCGCGATCGAGGCGATCGTGAAGGCGGTCGAGCACCTGCGCACCATGAGCCCCCTGTGGGACCTCCACAAGGAAGGCATCGACGTCTCGAAGATCCAGTGGCAGGCGCACTGACCGCGCCGCCCCCGCACCGCGAACCCAAGGGACCCTGAACCCATGGCATATTCCGACAAGGTCGTCGACCACTACCAGCACCCGCGCAACGTCGGCAGCTTCGGCACGAGCTCCGAGGTCGCCACGCGCGCCGACGTCGGCGTCGGCATCGTCGGCGCCCCAGAGTGCGGCGACGTGATGCAGCTGCAGATCAAGGTGAACGAGCATGGCGTCATCGAGGACGCCAAGTTCAAGTGCTTCGGCTGTGGCAGCGCGATCGCGTCGAGCAGCCTCGCCACCGAGTGGCTGAAGGGGCGCTCGCTCGACGACGCGATGTCGATCAAGAACACGCAGATCGTCGAGGAACTGAGCCTCCCGCCGGTGAAGATCCACTGCAGCGTGCTCGCCGAGGACTCGATCCGCGCGGCGATCGCCGACTACCGCAAGAAGAACGGGCTGGCCGCCGAGAGCGCCGCGCCCGCCGCCGCGCACTGAGCGCGCCGAACCCCGCCCCTGGAGGAACGAACCATGTCCGTCATCATCACCGAGAGCGCCGCGCGCGAGATCAACGCCATCGTCAACCAGCAGGGCCTCGACCCCGAGAAGATCCGCCTGCGCGTGGGCGTCAAGGGCGGCGGCTGCAGCGGCTTCAGCTACATCCTCGACCTCACCGAGGTCCAGAAGGACTCCGACGAGCTGTGGGAGTTCCACTACCGCGCGTCCGAGGACGGGAAGTCGGTGACGCGCGTCGAGGGCGGGCAGGGCGCCGCGGTGGCGACGGCCGAGCCCGGCGCGTTCACCGTGCGCGTCGTGTGCGACCCCAAGAGCTACCTGTACCTCAACGGCACCACGATCGACTTCAAGGACGAGATCATGGGCCGTGGCTTCGTGTTCAGCAACCCGAACGCGACGACCACCTGCGGCTGCGGCTCGAGCTTCAGCGCCTGATCGGGGAAGGGGCGTTCGTCTAGCCTTCGCGGGCATGTCGTCCGCCGTCCCCCGCCCGTGCATCGCCCCGTTCCTCCTCGCGGCCTGCGCCCTGGTCGCCGGCTGCGCCGTGCCCGGCACGACCGTCGCGCGAGATTCCTCGGGGCGGCCGCTGCCGCCCGTCGCGCGACAGGAGGCGTTCGTCGTCACGAGCCCCAACGGCGACCGCGTCGACGAGTACTACTGGCTGCGCGACGATCATCCCGAGCGCAAGCGCGACGACGTCATGGCGTACCTGCGCGCCGAGCAGGCCTACACCGAGTCGATGCTCGCCCGCCAGGCGCCGCTCGAGGCGAGGCTCCTCGGCGAGATCCGCGGCCGGATCAAGGAGGACGACTCCACTCCGCCGCAGCACGACCGCGGCTGGTGGTACTGGCAGTCGTTCCGCGAGGGCGCGGAGTACGCCACCTGGATGCGCCGGCGCGGCGGGCCCGCGGGGCCGGACGCCGGCGCCCCTGACGAGGTGATGCTCGACGGCAACGCGCTCGCGAAGGGGCACCCGTACTTCCGCATCCCGGCGGCCGAGGTGAGCCCCGGCGGCATGATGGTCGCGTGGACCGAGGACACGGTCGGCCGGCGCGGGCATGAGCTCCGCATCCGCGACCTTCGCACGGGCAAGGACCTGGCCGACCGGGTGCCCGGGACGCTCGAGCCCGTGGTGTGGGCCGCCGACGGCCGCAGCGTCTTCTACATGCGGCAGGACCCGGTGCTCCTGCAGAGCGGGCCCGTGTGCCGGCACGTCCTCGGCACCCCCCCCTCCGCCGACACGGTGGTCTACGAGGAGGCCGACGACACGCTTTTCACGGGCATCGAGCCCTCGGCCGACCGTCGGTACCTGCTGGTCGCGATGGACGGCTACGACGTCACCGAGGTGCGCGCGCTGCCGCTCGACCGGCCGGAGGCACCGCTTCGCACCGTGCTTGCCCGCGAGCCTGGGGTGCGGAACTACGCCGACCACCTCGACGGCCGCTGGGTGATCCGCACCAACCGGGACGCGCGCAACTTCCGGCTCATGCTCGCCGCCGACGACGCCGTGGCGGACCGCGCGCGCTGGACCGAGCTCGTGCCGCACCGCGCCGACGCGTCGATCGACGGCTTCGCCCCGATGCGCGGCGGCGTCGCGGTCGCCGAGCGCGCCGAGGCGAACGCGCGCGTGCGCCTCGTGCCGTGGTCGGGCGGGCCGGGAACGGTGGTTCCCGCGAAGGAGGCGGCGTACGCGATGGACCTCGGCGACAACCCTGACCCGGCGAACCCCGCGGTCCGCGTCTCCTACACCTCGATGGTCACGCCGCGCACGGTGATCGACGTCGACCTCGCCACCGGCGCGCAGGCCGTGCGCAAGGTGCAGCCGGTGATCGGGTACGACCCGCTCGAGTTCGAGTCGGCCCGCGCGTGGGCCCCGAGCCGAGACGGGAAGCGGATCCCCGTCTCGGTCTGCTGGAAGCGGAACGCGTGGGCGCGCGACGGCCGGCACCCGATGCTCGTCGAGGGGTACGGGGCGTACGGCATCCCGTCGGACGCGCAGTTCGACCTCGCGGGCGTGTCGCTCATGGAGCGCGGGTTCGCGCTCGCGGTGGCGCACGTGCGCGGCGGCGCCGACATGGGCCAGGACTGGTACGAGGACGGTCGCCTGATGCGCAAGCGGAACACGTTCAACGACTTCGTCGACGTCACCGCATTCCTCCAGCAGGAAGGATGGGCCGACCCGCGACGGACCTTCGCCACTGGCGGCTCGGCGGGCGGGCTGCTCATGGGCGCGGTGGCGAACATGGCCGGCGAGCGGTACCGCGGCATCGGCATCCACGTCCCGTTCGTCGACGCGCTGACCACCATGCTCGACGCGAGCATCCCGCTCACCACCAACGAATGGACGCAATGGGGCAACCCGGTCGAGTCGAGGGAGGCATACGAGTACATCCTCTCGTACTCGCCGTACGACAACCTCGCCGCGAAGGAATACCCGGCGATGCTCGTGACCACGGGCCTCTGGGACTCGCAGGTGCAGTACTTCGAGCCCGCGAAGTACGTGGCGCGCATGCGGCGGCTCAAGACCGACCGGAACCCGCTCGTCATGCACGTCAACATGGAGGCGGGCCACGGGGGCAAGAGCGGCCGATTCGAGCGCCTGGCGCAGGTCGCGCGCGAGCAGGCGTTCTTCCTGGACCTCGCGGGCATCGACCGCTGACGCTCAGCCGGCGGGCCGGCGCGCGGCGGCGATCGCGTCCGCGTCGCCCGCGGCGAACCGCCTCAGTGTGGCCCCGTCGACGGGGTGCGCGACGTGCCAGCCCTGCGCCTCGTCCCAGCCGCGCTCGGCGAGGAGCGCCCACTGCTCGGGGCGCTCGATGCCCTCGGCCACGCAGCGCACGCCGAGCTTGCGCGCGTGGCGCAGCACGAGATCGAGCGTCGCGCGGTCCTCGGCCGACCCCGGCAGGCGCGCGGTCACGGACCGGTCGACCTTCACCTCGTCGGCGGGCACGCGCCGCAGGAGCGAGACGCTTGCGATGCCCGTGCCGAAGTCGTCGATCGAGACGCGCGAGCCCGCGGCCCTGAGCTCCTCGAGCTGCGCGCGCACGTGGAGGTCCTCCGCCGCGAGGCAGTGCTCGGGGATCTCGACCGAGAGCATGCGGCCGGGAAGCGCGGCCTCGCTGAGCGCCATGCGCACCTCGTCGACGAGATCGCCGCGGCGGAGCTGGCTCGGCGCGATGTTCACGCTGACGGGGATCTCGGCGCCGTCGGAGCACCACGCCGCGCACTGGCGGCAGGCCTCGCGCAGCGCCCAGCTGCCGACCTCCGCGAGCAGCCCGGCGTCGTCGGCCGCGGCGAGGAGCCGCGTGGCCGGGACGGGCTCGCCGGTGGTCGGGAGGTTCCACCGGATGAGTGCCTCGGCACCCACCGTGCGGCCGTCGGCCACCGAGACCTTCGGCTGGAACACCAGGCGGAACGCGCCTTGCTCGAGGGCCTGCTGCAGCATCGTCGCCAGGTGCACCTCGTGCAGCGCATGGACGGCGTCGGCATCGGCGTAGTGATGGAGCCTCGGCTGTGGCCCGCGCGACGCCCGCTGCAGCGCGTGGCGGGCGCGGGCGACCAGGATCTCGACCGGCGGCAGGTCATGGCCGCGCTCGAGCGTCGCGATGCCCACGGTGGCGCGCAGCCGGAGCTCGCGCCCGCCGATGCGCGCGGCCGACTGCCCGACGCCGGACATGGAGGCGAGCAGCGCGCGCACGTCGGGCGTGCTGCCGGGAAGCGCCACCACGGCCTCGCCGCGCGGGCCCGGCACCAGCGCGGCCTGCTCCGGGACCAGGCTGCGCAGGCGCGCGACCCACGCGGCATCGAGCTCGCGGAGCGCCTCGAAGCCGTCGATCGCGGCGACCGCGGGCGCGTCGTCGAGGGCGAGGACCGCGAGCGTGACGGGGCGGGGCATCGACGCGAGCGCGCGCTCGAGCGCGAGGTGGCCGGACGCCGCCGACCCGGCGGCCGTGTTCGAGGGCGGCAGGCGCCGTTCGCGTGCGCGCACCGCGTCGACGACCTCGGCGGGCTCGCAGGTGGCCGGCAGCGCGTCATCCGCGCCCGCGACGATCGCGGCGTGCCAGGCGCGCGCGACGTCCCCGCCGGGCGCGAGCAGGGCGATCAGCTGCATGGCGGGATTGTCGGCCGCGGCGCGCACGGCCGGCGCGAACTCGTGCAGCGGCATCGCAAGGAGCGACACGTCGACGACGGTGACGTCCGGGCGTGCCTCGGACGCCAGGCGGAGGCCGCCGTCGGCATCGCCCGACGAGCGGAGCTCGAAGCGGGCCTGGCGGAGTGCCAGGGCCGTCCGGTCGCGCCGGGCGGCATCGGGCTCGACGAGCAGCACGCGTGTCATGGACGGCCGAGTCTATCGCGGGCCCGCAAGCCACTCGGCGACCACCGGCCACGCCATCCACGCGGCGGCGGCGGGGAGCCATGCCACCAGGATCCAGCGCACGGCGTTCCCGGTGATCCGGAGGTTGAGCGACGCGCCGAGCCAGCCGCCGGCCACGGCCGACGGAAGCAGGCACGCCGCGATGGCAAGGGCCCCGCCGAGCGCGGAAGATCCGTCGGGCGCGGGCTGGCCCGCGAGCGTCGCGCACTTGATGCACGCGCCCACGGCGGTGAGCGGGACCATGACGCACACGCTCGTCGTCACGGCGCGCTTGATCGGCATGTGGAGCCACGTCCGCATGAGCGGGATGCCGACGACGCCGCCGCCGATCCCGAGCAGCCCGCTGAGGGTGCCCATCGCGGTGCCGATCACGCTGCCTCGCGCGATGCCGACCGGCGGCCCGCCCTCGCGTCCCGTGCCCGTGCCGCGCACGAGTTGCGCGGCCTCTCGCACGGCGAGCGCCGCGAGCGTGATGGCGAAGAGCACCCGGAACCCGCGGCTGTCGACCGCCAGGCTCAGCGCCACTCCGGCGCCCACCGTGACGAGCGCCGCCGGGAGGATTCGCCGCGCCGACGACCAGTCGATCGCGCCCGCGCGCCGGTAGCGTCGGTACGCGGTGGCCGCGACCGCGGTGTTCGAGACCATGACCGCGGCCTGGAGGAGGTCCTTCGGCGGGTCAAGGAAGAGCGTCGCCAGCGGGATGATGCCGATCGCCCCGCCCACGCCAAGCAGGCCCCCGATCACGCCGCCGAACAGCCCGAAGGCGAGGTACGCAAGGGCATGGGAGGGCAGCACGCGCGGGATGCTAACGATGCGGCGTGCGCGCCTGGTCGGAATTTCCGCCGATTCCCGCGTGCGGTTCCGCATGGACGCCACCATGCGCGCATGCATGTGACGATCCCCAGCGCGGCGTTGGTGGGCATCGAGGCGATGCCGTGCGAGGTCGAGGTCTCGGTGCAGTCGCGCGGCCTGCCGCGCATCTGCCTCGTCGGCCTCCCGGACCTCGCCATCCGCGAGAGCATCGAGCGCATCCGGAGCGCCATGGGCGCGAGCGGGTTCGATCCGCCTCGCCACCGGACGACCGTGAGCCTCGCGCCCGCCGACCTGCGCAAGCACGGCCCGGCGTTCGACCTGCCGATCGCGCTCGGGCTGCTGCTGGCGGGGCCGGGGTGCCCGGAGGGCGCGCCGCGGCGTCCGGACCCGTCCCGATGGATGGTGGCGGGCGAGCTCGGCCTCGACGGCGCGCTGCGCGGCGTGCGGGGCGCGGTCGGGATGGCGATTCTTGCGCGCCGGATGCGGCTCGAGGGGCTGGTGCTGCCGGCGGCGAGTGCGCCGGAGGCGGCCGTCGTCGAGGGCATCGATGTTCGTGCGGCGGACGCGCTGCCCGGCGTGCTGGCGCACTTCCTCGGCCTCGCGGCGCTTCCCCGGATCCCGCCGGTCGACGTCCGTGCCGCGATCGGCGTGGCGCGACCGGCGATCGACTTTTGCGACGTCCGCGGCCAAGCGGTGGCGAAGCGCGCGCTCCTGGTCGCGGCGTGCGGAGGTCACAATGCGCTCCTCATCGGGCCCGCGGGATGCGGCAAGACCATGATGGCGCGCGCGATGCCGGGCATCCTGCCCGCGCTGGAGCCCGACGAGGCGCTCGAGGTCACGAGGATCATGAGCGCGGCCGGCTCGGCTGGCGGGCTCGCGGTGGAACGGCCCTTCCGTGCGCCGCACCACACCGCGAGCACCGTGGCGCTCGTGGGCGGCGGCGCCTCGGGCGTGCCGCGGCCCGGCGAGGTGACGCTCGCCCACCACGGGATCCTCTTCATGGACGAACTCCCCGAATTCGGCCGCAGCGCGCTCGAGGCCCTCCGCGAGCCGCTCGAGGACGGGTTCATCACGGTCGCGCGCGCGCACGGAACCGCGCGGTTCCCGGCGCGCTCGCTGCTGGTCGCCGCCATGAACCCGACCGCGCGCGGCAACCGCGCGGGCGGCGCGGCCGGCGCGCGCGAGGAGCGGCGCTACATGGAGCGCGTGAGCGGGCCGATCGTCGACCGGATCGACCTGCACGTCGAGGTGCCGGCAGTGCCGTTCGAGCGGCTTGCGGGCGCGCCGGCGGGCGAGTCCTCCGAGCAGATGCGCACGCGCGTCGAACGCGTGCGCGCGGTGCAGCGCGCGCGGCAGGGCCCGACGCTGAACGCCCACCTCCGTGCGCGCGCGCTCGACGACGTGGCGCGGCTCGACGGGGCGGGGCGCCGGCTGCTCGGCGACGCGCTCGAGCGTCTCGGGCTCAGCGCCCGCGCCTACGACAAGGTGCGTCGGGTGGCGCGCACGGTCGCGGACCTCGAGGGGTGCGCGGACGTGCGCGCCGAGCACGTCGCCGAGGCGATCCAGTACCGCGTGCTCGACCGGCACGGCGCGTGAGCGAAGCGGGCCCGCACGGCAGCGCCGTGCGGGCCCGAGGGTGCTTCACGAGGCAGTCCTGGTTCAGCGCCGCCCGCCGCCGCCGCGCGATCCGCCGCCCGAGCTGCGGTAGCCGCCGGTCCCGCCGTACCTGGCCTGGTTGAAGCCTGACACGCTGTTGTACCCCTGCGGCGAGTGGTAGCCCTGCGGGGAGTTGTAGCCCTGCGGGGAGTTGTATCCCTGCGGGGCGTTGTAGCCGCGGGGTGCGTTGTAACCCTGTGGTGCGTTGTAACCACGCGGCGCGTTGTACCCCTGGGGTGCGTTGTATCCGCGAGGCGCGTTGTAGCCGCCCGGGGTGCCGCCGCCGTGCGCGCCGCTCCAGCGGTTCGCGGCGCTTGCGGCCTGCGAAGCGCTTACGCCGGGGCCGCGGTTGCCTGCGCCTGCACCGACTCCCGGCCCACGCTCACCGGCGCCGACGCCGCGGTTGCCGACGCCGGGGCCGCGGTCGCCCGCGCCCGCTCCACGGTTGTCGTACAGCCGGTGGTCGTTGTTCGGGTTGATGCCGTGACGACGGTCCCAGTTGTTCCAGTTGTTGTTCCAGCGACCCCAGTCGCCGTACCCCCAGCCGTAGCCATAGCCGCAGCCGTAGCCGTAGGCGCAGCCCCAGTACGGGCTCCAGCCCCATCCGCCGTACCCGTAGTCGTAGACCGACGGGTACATGTCGGCGTATCCGTAGTACCCGTAGCCCTGCTCGGGCGCATAGGTGCCGGTGTCGTAGGAGTACTGCGGTTGGTTGCCGTACGTCGTGGGGTAGCTCGGCGCCACGTAGCTCTCGACGTTGGCCTGGGCCTGGTCGACGGGCTGCGGGTCGGTTGCGTTGTAGTCATAGCCCGTGCCATAGACCGGCACGCCGTCCTGCATGTAGGTGCCGAGGTAGCCGGCGCTGCTGCCGAACGTGACGCTCTCGGGCGTGCTCGAGACCACGGTCACGTACGTGCAGGGGAAGGCCGGGCACGATGGCGGCATCCGGTACACCGAGGTCGGCACCGCGTCGCAGACCGCCCATGGGCCCGAGGCCGAGCCGGCCTTGAACCACGCGCCGTCGTCGCAGCAGTACCACGCGCCGTCCGCCTTGATCACGGGCTGCGTCGAGTTCGCCGCGCATTCGAGGCCGCCGTCGAGCGCCTTGAACCGCGGCTCGCCGCGGTAGCGGACCCGGCAGCCGCCCTTGTCGCGCTGCACGGTGACCGCGCGCACGATGGCACTCGCGGCCAAGGCGGACTTCGCCTCGAGCGTCCCCGGCACGCTCGCCCGCGCGACGGCCAGGGGACCCTCGGCGGGGAGGTTGGCGAAGGCCGGCGGCAGCGTGGCCGCGGCCACGTACTTCCAAGGCCCGTTGGCGAGGTCGCTGGTCGAGAACCAGCGTCCCGAGCCGAGCGTCCACCACGTTCCGCCGGTGCGCAGCAGCGGGCTCGAGCAGTTCGTCGCCCACTCGACGCCGTCGCAGGCGGGTGCCATCTTCGGCGCGCCGTCCACCGAGACGAGGAGCGTGGGCTTCGTGGCCACCAGGACCTCGGGGAGCGTGGGCTTCGGAGCATCCGCGGGCGGCGGGGCGGGGGCCTCGGTCCCGGGCGGCGGCGGCGGTGCCTTGCCTACCGACGCGACCACGTCCTGCGGCGGCGCGGCGCACTGAGCGTAGCGGCCGTGGATCGACTGCGCGGCGAGCCAGTGCGAGCCCCCGACGCGCGTCACCCACGTGCCGTCCGGGGCCTTCAGCAGGATGCTCGGCGTGTTCACGACGCGCTGCCATCCGCTGCCGCCGCACGCCCCGAGCGCGGGCTCGCCGGTCACCGAGATCAGCACCGCGCGACGCTCCGTCACCCGGATCGCCGGCACCGGGTTCGCGAGGCCCTTGACGTCGTGCGACGCGTCGAGCGCGACGCCCTGCACGATCGTCGTGAGCATCGACTCGATGCCCATGCCCGCCAGGAGTGAGGCCAGAGAGGCCTTGACCGCGTCGCCCGAGCCGTCGGGCATCTCGCACGACGCGACCTGGAAGTCGCTGAGCTCGACGTAGCCCGGGTCCGCGGCCTGCGCCATCACGGCCGTCATGTCGACCGTCCCGTCGACCGGGGACGCGTCGCCACGCTTCACCTGCACGGCCGCGCGCATCGACACGGTGTTGCCGCTGACCGCCGTGTAGGCGGGCGCATTCATCATGAACGTGGTGCCGTCGACGGTCGCCTTCTGGGGCCACGCGGACGCGGCCGGCGCGGCTTGCGGCGCGGCGGCAGGGGCCGCCGTCGGTGTCGGGGTCGCGGGGTCCTGGGCCCATGCGTGCGGGAGAAGGGCGGCCGACAGTGCGACTGCGAGGATGCGGTTCATGCGCGGGGACTCCGGTACGTGCGACGCCGCGCGATGCGGCGGGGGCTCGAGGATACCCGCGCCCAGCCTCAGAGCCCCGGCGCGAACCCGCGCCGCATCGTGTTCTCGCAGCATGCCCGCGGCTCGACGAAGTGGAGCAGGTAGTCCCGCCCGCCCGCCTTGCTGCCGACGCCCGACATGCCGAAGCCCCCGAACGGCTGCCGGCCGACGAGCGCCCCGGTGATGCCGCGGTTCACGTACAGGTTCCCGACCCGGAACTCGCGCTTGGCGCGCTCGAGGTGCAGTGGCTTGCGGCTGTAGATGCCGCCCGTGAGCTTGTACTCGGGCGCGTTGGCGATCCGCAGCGCCTCGTCGAAGGTGCGCGCGCGGATCACCGCGAGCACGGGTCCGAAGACCTCCTCGTTCGCGATGCGCGACGATGCCGACACGCCGCTGACGATCGCGGGCCCGACGTACGGCTTGCCGACCTGCGCCTCGAGCCCCTCCGGTACGGAAAGCTGCAGCTCGAGCTTGCCCTCGCCGGCGCCGATCTCGACGTAGCGACGGATCTTCGCGGCGGCCTCGGCGTCGATCACGGGACCGACGTCGGTGCCCGGCTCGCGCGGGTCTCCGACGACCAGCGCGCGCGTCGCCTCGACCAGCCGGCGCAGGAACACGTCGTGCGCCGAGTCGAGCACGATCACGCGGCTGCATGCCGAGCACTTCTGGCCCTGGAAGCCGAACGCGCTCTGGCGGACGCCGAGCACGGCCTCGTCGAGGTCGGCGCTGTCGTCCACGATGATGGCGTTCTTGCCGCCCATCTCGCAGACCACCTTCTTCACGAAGCCCTGGCCCGCGGGCGTGCGGCCCGCGGCCTCGAGGATGTCGAGGCCCACGGCCTTGCTCCCGGTGAACGCGACCAGCGCGACGCGCGGGTCCCGCACCAGCGCCGCGCCCACGGTCTCGCCGGGGCCCGGAACGAAGTGGAGCACGTCGCGCGGGACGCCCGCGGACCACAGGATGTCGCAGAGCGCCTTCGCGATGCCGGGCGTCTGCTCCGCGGGCTTCACGACCGAGGTGTTCCCGGTGACGAGCGCCGCGACGGCCATGCCTGCGCAGATCGCGAGCGGGAAGTTCCACGGGCTGATCACCGCCGCGACGCCGCGAGGCTGGTACCACTGCTCGTCGAGCTCGCCGACGAAGTTCCCCAGCCGCGTGCGCGCGAAGAGGCGCGTCGACTCGCGCGCGTAGTACTCGCAGAAGTCGATGGCCTCGCACACGTCGGCGTCCGCCTCGCGCCAGGTCTTGCCCGACTCGCGGACGACGATCCCCGAGAGCTCGTCGCGCCGCGCGCGCATCGCGGCGGCCGCGCGCACCAGGCACGCGGCGCGCTCGCCCGGGTCCGTGTCGCGCCACCGCGGGAACGCGGCGTCCGCCGCGGCCACCGCGCGGTCCGCGTCGGCGACCGTGCCGTCGTTCGCCACGGCCGGGACCGCGGCGCGCGCCACGGCGGCTCCGAACGCCTCGCGCACGGCCGCGCGCGAGAAGTCGCGCATCGGCTCGGTGAAGAACGGGCGCCCGTCGCCGACGCCGGCAGCGGCGACCGACAGCGCGTGCCGCTCGGGGGCCATGGCGATGCGCTCGACGCCGGGGTCCGACTCGTGCACGCGGTGCGGGCTCGCGACCAGCGTGCCCACGTCCGCGTTGTCGAGGAACCCCGCCTTCAGCCAGCTCTCGTTCGACGTGTTCTCCAGCAGCCGGCGCACGAGATACGCCATGCCGGGGATCATCTCGCCCACCGGCACGTACTCGCGCACGCGCATGCCCATGCCCATGGCGGCGGCCTTCAGCGCGTCGCCCATCCCGAAGAGCATCTGGAGCTCGATCGCGTTCCGCGGCAGGCCGCAGCGCTCGAGCGTGGCCATCGCGGCCGCGATCGACCGCGCGTTGTGCGAGCCGAGCGCGAGCTTCACGCCGCCCTCGCCGACCTTGCGCGGCGTCTGCTCGATGAGGTACTGCGCCACGCGCTCGAAGCACGCGTCGGTGTCGGACTTGCGGCCCCACACGGGGACGGGCCAGCCCTGCTGCTCGGCGTGAATCGTCTCGTAGTCCCAGTACGCGCCCTTCACCAGGCGGACGGTCACCGTGCGGCCGCGGCGCTTCGCCCACTCCACGACGTTGCGCGCGTCGTCCTCGGCGCTGCGCAGGTAGGCCTGCATCGCGAGCCCCGCCTCGAAGTCCACCTCCTCGCAGCATCGCTTGAAGAGCTCGATCGTGAGGTCCTTCAGCGAGTGCTGCTCCATGTCGAAGTTGACGAGCACGCCGCCGCGCCTCGCCGCGCGCAGGATGGGCAGGATCCCCTCCATGAGGCCGCGGATCGAGCCCTCCGTGTCGATCGGGTCCACGCGCGCGCTCAGCGAGCTGATCTTGATGCTCACGTTGGTGCGCGGCACGGCGCCGAGGTGGTCGGTCTCGAGCACGGGCTTCGCCGGCCACGACGCGACCCGCCCCGGCAGGTTCTCGACGAGGTCGAGGTACTTCTGCCTGTACGCGCGCGCCTCCTCGTCGCTCACGCAGGCCTCGCCGAGGAGGTCCACGCTGAAGCACATGCCGTTGCGCCACATCCTTTCGAGCGCGGGCAGGGCGCTCGCCGCATCGGTGCCGGCGATGAACTTCGACGCCATGCCCTCGATCTGGCCCGCCATGGTCCTCGCCATGAGGCCCTTCGCGAGACCCCCGGCGGCCATGCCAAGCTCGAAGCCCGGAGGCGCCTTCACGCCCGGCTGCGAGAGGTAGTCCGCGAGGTGGTCGTAGATCGCGTCGTTGGTGCGCAGCGTGGGGAAGCAGTCGACGAACCGGAACAGCTGGACGCGGAACGCCTCGTCCTGCATGGCCCAGTCCATGAGCTTGTCCTTGAACACCGCGAGGCTGCCGCTGAAGACGCCGGCGCCTGCGTCGCGCGCCTGGCGCAGGAACTCCGCGCCGAGCTCCTGCACGCGCCGCTCGAAGGCCGGGTCACGATCGGCGGCACGGCCCGAGGGCGTCGCGGCGGCGGGTGCGGGGCGGGCGGGAGCGGGCTTCTTGCGCGTGAAAAACGCCATCGGCGAAGTATAGGACGCGTCCTGGGCGGCCCCGGCCGGGCGGATTCAGCGCTTGCCGCCCGGGGCGCCGATGGCCTCGAGCGCCGAGCGATAGACCTCGACGCATCGGCCGGCCGCGCCCTCCCACGTGATCCCGCGCACCTCGTCGAAGCCGTGGTCCACCAGTGTCCGCTGCAGCGGCGGGTGACGGAGCACGGCGACGATCTTGTTCGCCATGTCGTCGACATCCCAGAAGTCGACCTTCAGGGCGTTCACCAGCACCTCGCTCACCCCCGACTGCCGGCTGATGAGCACCGGCACCCGGTGCCCGAGCGCCTCGAGCGGCGCGATGCCGAACGGCTCGCTGACGCTCGGCATCACGTAGAGGTCGGCCATGCTGAAGACGCGAGGGATGTCCTTGCCGCGCAGGAAGCCCGTGAAGAGCACCTTGTGCCCGATGCCGAGCTCGGCGGCGAGGGCGATCATGCGCTGCGCCTGGTCGCCCGAGCCCGCGACGACGAACTTCACGTCCTCGTACTTCTCGAGGACGCGCTTGGCCGCCTGCACGAAGTACTCCGGGCCCTTCTGCATCGTGATGCGTCCGAAGTACAGCACGATGCGGTCGCGCCGGCCGATGGTCGTGACGCCCGCGGCCCTCGGGTCGAGGTCTACGCCGTTGTAGACGACGTCGCACTTGCCGACGGGGACGGAGTAGCGGTTCACGCAGATGTTGCGCGTGAGCATGCTGACCGTGATCACGCGGACGGCCGCGTGCATCCCGCGCCGCTCGATGTTGTAGACGGCCTGGTTCACGTGCTCGCCCGAGCGGTCGAACTCGGTGGAGTGGACGTGCACCACGAGCGGACGGCCCGTGACGCGCGCGAGCGCGATGCCGGCCGGGTACGTGAGCCAGTCGTGGGCGTGGATCACGTCGAACGCGCGGTCGCGGCACGACTCGACCACGAAGCGCGCGTAGGCCTCGCTCTGGCCGAGCAGGTCGCCCGAGTAGTCGGGCGCACCGCCTCCGCGCGCGAGCGCCATCGCGGCCCCCCGGCCGTTGGACTCGGGCACGGCGCTGCGCACGGCGCGGATCATCTCGACCATCTCGGCGACCGCGGAGGGGTCTTCGGTGCCGAAGCGCTCCCACGCCTCGAGCAGGGCGATCGCCTCGTGGCGCGCCGAGTCATCGAGCCCGTGGAGGATGTCGGGCGTGAGGTCGGCCGGCGAGATCGGAGCGGCGTCCGCCATCACGCCGGGGCGCAGCAGCCGCTGCGGCGCGGCGCTCGCGGCCGTGAGGCGTTCGAACAGCGCGCGTGCGCCGGGGGACGAGTAGGCGCCGCTGGCGATGAACGGCGCGGCGACCATCCGGATCGCGCGGCCGAGGTGCGACGGCAGCGCGGGTGCGGGGCGGGGCGCGGGGGCCGGTCGCGCGGAAGGGGTCGTCGCGCCGACGGCGCGCGCGCCGATGCCGCGGTCCTGCCGGCGTCGGTCCACCGGGACCGGCTGCGCGGAGCCCGTGCGGAGGTCGGGGCCGCTTCCGGCGCCCACGCCGGGCGCGACCAGCTCGACGTGCGAGGCATGCTCTCCCGCGACGCCCTTCGGCAGCACGAACGTGACGTCCACGCCCTGCGCGTCGAGCGCCTTCGTGAGCCCGTGGCACGCGGTGCCCAGCCCGCCCGTGATGAACGGGGGGAACTCCCAGCCGAGCATGAGGACTCGCGGGAGCCGGTCGGGCACGGTTCAGTCGCCCCCGGCCATGTCGCCGAGCTGCCCGAAGGCCGCCTCGAAGGCGAGCAGGAACGTGGCCACCCCGGTCCCGGCGTCATCGAGCCCCGAGAGCGGGACCTCGGCGCGGAAGACGTAGGTCTTCGCATCGTCGCGGAAGTGCTTCACCTTGCCGCACCGGTTCGGGAAGCCGACCTCGACGAGTTCGTCGTCGACGAGTTCCTCGGCCGAGTCGCGGCCCTCGAGCATGTCGCCCTCGATCGACTCGCTGAGCCAGCGGTCGGCCGTGTGGAGCGCCACGAACCACGCGTCGCCCTCGCGGTCGACGACGTACCACGCCTCCGCGGCGGCGTCGCGCGCCCGGCAGCGCAGCGCGTGGCCGTCGAGGTCGATCGAGGCGAAGCGGCCGCTCGCGTGCGCACGGTCCCGGACGGTGGCGATGGCATCGATCATGGCGGTCATGGTCTCGCTCGGAATGCTGGCGTCCGCGGCTCGGGCGCCGCGGAGGGGGTACTAGGATACCCCGTCCATGGATACCGCCGCGCGCAGCCATCCTGCAGGCCCCGGCGGCGAAACGTGGACCACCCGGCGCCTCGTGCGCTGGATCGACGGGCATCTTTCCTCCAAGGGCTTGGACAGCCCGCGCGTGTGCGCCGAGATGCTGATTGGCCACGTGCTGGGGTGCGAGCGCATGCGCCTCTACATGGAGGCCGACCGCCCGGCGTCGCCCGGCGAACTCGACCGCCTGCGCGCGCTGGTGGTGCGCGCGGCGCGGCACGAACCCGTGCAGTACCTGGTGGGCGAGGCGTGGTTCTGGTCGAAGCGGTTCGCCGTGGGCCCGTCGACCCTGATCCCGCGGCCGGCCACCGAGCACCTGGTGGAGGAGGCCGTCGCGGCGCTGCGCGCGGCGGCCGCCGCCGGCGCGGCGCCCGTGCGCATGCTCGAGATCGGCACCGGCACCGGGTGCATCGCGGCGTGCGTCGCGGGCGCGCTGCGAGGGCAGCGGCGCGGCGCCGAGCCGGGCGAGCCCGGCCCCGCGCCGATCGACGTGCGCGTGGTGGCCACCGACCTCGTGCCCGCGGCGCTCGAGCTCGCGCGCACGAACCTCGCCGCGCACCGCGTGGCCGATGCCGTGGACCTGCGGGCGGGAGACCTGTTCGCACCGCTTCATGCCGAGGAGCGCGGCTCGTTCCACGTGCTGGCCTCGAACCCTCCCTACGTGCGCGACGACGAGTGGCAGGAGATGTCCCCCAACGTCCGCGACCACGAGCCGCGCTCGGCGCTCGCCGGCGGCCCCGCCGGGATGGACGTGCTGGCGCCGCTCATCGCGCAGGCGCAGGAGTGGCTGGTGCCCGGGGGCACGCTGCTGTGCGAGATCGGCCACCGCCAGCGCGACGACGTGCTGGCGGCGGCGCGGTCGAACCGCGAGTTGCGCGATGCCGAGGTGCGCAAGGACTTCGAGGGCTACTGGCGGCTGCTCGTGGCGCGCCGCGCGGGGTGAGGCGCGCCATGGACGCGCGCGGCACCGGGCGCGCCGCCCCGGTCACCGCTCCGACAGCGGTCGCTCGCCCTTCCACTCGGCGAGGGCCTTGCGGACCTCGTCCACCAGCTGCTGCGCCTGGAAGGGCTTGAACAGGAAGCAGTGCAGTCCTTCCTGGGTGCTGCGGACGATCGAGTGGTTGGGGTCGTAGCCGAAGCCGGTCATGAGGATGACCTGGGTGCGGGGGCAGGCCTTCTTCGCCACCCGGAACACCTCGTAGCCGTTGCGCTCGGGCATGCGAACGTCGCTGATCACCACGTCGTAGGGTCGCCCGCCCGCCGCGGCCGACTCGATGGCGTCGCAGCCCGCGTGGCTCGAGTCGAACCGGTCGACCGCGGCGCCGGACTCGCACAGCACGTCGGCGACGGCGTCGCGCACGGCGGGCTCGTCGTCGAGCACCGCGACGCGGCGGCCCGCGATGTCGGGGTCCGCGCCCTTGCTGCGGTCGACGCGGTCGACGCCGAGCACCGTCTGGGGCCCGCCGGTGGCGCCGCGCACGCGGTTCTCGACGCTGGCGACGGCGCGCTCGAGCTCGGCGATCGCCTGCGGCGGGACGTCGGGGTCGCGCTTGAGGTCCGCGACCGCGCCGCGGATCGACGCGATGGGCGCCGCGATCTCGTCGCGGAGCGTGCCGCTCACGCGCTGGTTGGTCGTGTAGCGCTCGACCACCAGCATGTCGAGGATGTTGAGCGCCATGGCCACGTAGCGACCGAGGAGCTCGAGGCAGATGAGGTCCTCCTCGCCGTAGCGGCCGGGCTCCCGGCTCTCGACGTTGATGACCCCCACCACCCGGTCGTTGAACATGAGCGGCGCGGTGATGCTGCACGCGGCGTCCGCGAGCCCCGGGACGTACGCGGGATCCGTGGCGCAGTCGGCGCAGAGGTACGGCTCCCCGCCCGACGCGACCCGGCCCGAGATGCCGTTGCCCTCGGGCGAGGCGTAGAGGAAGCGCCCGGGAGCGAGCGGCTCGATGCCTCGGCTCGTCACGAGCTCGAGCCGCTGCGTGGCGGCGTCGAGCAGGCGCACCTCGAACTCGCGCGCGCCGAAGTGGCGCTCGAGCGCGGCGACGATCTTCCCCTCGATGAGGCGCAGGCGCTCGGCGACGTTGAGCGGCCCCAGGCTCTTGGAGTCGAGCGCGATGAGGTCCCCGCCCGTCGCGTCGATCGCCTCCACGCGTTCCACGATCGCCTGGCGCGCGGTCACGTCGTGCAGCACGCCGACCGCGCGGTCGGCCGGGCCGTGCGACCCCGCGCGCACGAGCGGCGTGATGGCCACCTCCCACGTTCGGTCGCCCGAGCGGAACGTTCGCAGGTGCGTGCGGCGGTCGGTGCCGTCGGAGGCGAGCTCGGCGAGCAGGTCGCGGCACGCCTCGCAGAAGCGGCGCATCGACTCGGGTGCCAGCGCCTCGAGCCGCTGGTTCATCCACAGCAGCTCGCCTGCGCGGTCGACCACGCCGATCCCGTCGCCGATCTCCTCGAGGAGCAGCGTGGGGTCTCCGCCATTGAGGTCGTGTCGGGACGTCGGCGACATCGCGTTCCGTGCGGAGCGGGAAGTGTATCCCGGGGCACGTTGGGTAGGATTCGTGCATCCGGCGCGCACGGTTGCGCGGCCGTCCCTTCCATGATCGAGGCGCTCGGCATCGTCAAGCGGTTCGGCCGCATCGTCGCGGTGGACCGCGTGTCGTTCCACGTCCCGGCGGGGTCGGTGTGCGGCTTCCTTGGCCCCAACGGGGCGGGGAAGTCGACGACCATCCGGATGGTCGTGGGTGCGGTGGCCCCCGACGAGGGCGCGGTGCGCGTGGCCGGGATGCAGATGGACGCCGATGCCCGCGAGGCGCGCCGGGCGGTCGGGTACCTGCCCGAGGAGAGCCCTCTGCAGCCGGACCTGACGGTCGACGAGCTGGTGCGCCTGCGCGCCGAGCTGTGGGGCGTGCCGCGGCGGGCGCGCCATGCGGCGGTCGACCGGGCGCTGGCGCGGTGCGATGTCACGGACGTTCGGCGGCGCCTGTGCGGCCAGCTCTCGAAGGGCTACCGCCAGCGCGTGGGCATGGCGGCCGCGATCGTGCACTCGCCGCGCGTCGTGGTGCTCGACGAGCCGACGTCGGGGCTCGACCCCGCGCAGGTGCGCGAGTTCCGTTCGCTGCTCAAGGCGCTGAGCCAGGATGCCGCGGTGCTCCTCTCGAGCCACGTGCTCGCCGAGGTCGAGGCCAGCTGCGACCGCGCGGTGCTGGTGGACCGCGGGCGCACGGTGGCGCAGGGGACGCTCGACGAGCTGTGCGCCCTGGGCGCCGCGAGCGAAGCCGTCGAGCTCGAGTGCGACCGCGACGCGTCGGCCGCGCTCGGCGCGCTGGATGCGGTGGAACGCGCCGCCGCCACCGCGCTCGCGGGCGGATGGTGGCGCATCGGCCTCGAACTGAGGCGCGGCGCGGACGCGGCCGAGGCCTGCGGGGCCGCCGGACGCGCGCTGCGCGACGCGGGAGTCGCCGTACGACGCATCGAGCGCACGCCGGTCGAGCTCGAATCCGTCTTTCACCGCATCCTCGCCGCGGGGGCACCGCGGTGAGCGCGCTCGCGCCGATGGCCGCGGTCGCGCGGCGCGAGTGGCGCGTGCTCGTCGGGTCCGCGCTCGGCTGGAGCGTGATGGCCGCGATGGCCGCGCTCGCCGGCACCGTCTTCGCCGTGGCCGTGCTGCGCCCGGGCGCGCCGGCCACGCTGCGCGGCACGTTCATCGCGCTCGGGTGGGCAGTGATGCTGGTGGCCCCCGCGCTCTCGATGCGCACCATCGTCGACGAGCGCCGCAGCGGGAACTGGGCGCTGCTCGCGGCGTCGCCCGCGGGGTTCGCGTCGATCGTCGCGGGGAAGTTCCTGGCGGCCTTCGCGCTGATGGCCATCGCCGTCGTCGTGCCGGTCGCGGCGCAGGTCGCCGCGCTCGAGTGGGTGTCGAGGCCGGACCTCCTCGAGGCCGCCACCGGCACCGCGGGGCTCCTCCTCGCGGGCGCCGCGTACCTGGCGTCCGGCATCCTGATGTCGGCGCTGGTGATGAACCAGGTGGCGGCGTACCTCTTCACCGCGTTCCTCTGGATCACCTGGCTCGCGCTCGCGCGCAGCCTTCCCGCCTTGCTTCCCGCGCAGGCCGCGGACGCGGCGTTCGCGCTTGACCCTCTTCGCCGGCTCGACGACTTCACGATCGGCATCCTGGACACCGGGAACGTCGCGTTCTTCGCCGCGTGCGTCGCGTGGTTCCTGGGCGCGGCCGTGGTGGCCTCGGGGCGCGCGTCGCTGCCCGCCGCTCGGGCGCGCCCCGCGCGCGTGGCCGCGGGGCTCGCGCTCGGGCTCGTCGCGTGCGTCGCCGGCGTCGCCGCGCTCGACTCGCCCGCCGCGCGCCGCACGGTCGACATGACCAAGTCGCGCGCGTACACGCTCTCGGAACCAACGCGCGGGCTTCTCGCCTCGCTGGGCGGCGAGTGGCGGATGGCGGTCGTGCTCTCCTCCCCCGCGCCCGCGGTCGCGCGGCAGGTGGACGAGGTGCTCGCGCGCTTCGCCGAGCAGCCAATGCGCGACGGGCGCGTCCGCGCCGAGCGCGTCGACCCCGCCGACCCTCGGGACGCCGCGAGGTACGAGGCCGTGCTCGAGGCCATCCACGCACGGGACGCGGCGGCCCTTGCGCGCCACGACGAGGCGATCCGCGCGGGCCGTTCCGCGTTCGCCCGGCTGGCGGCGATGGCGGCGGCGCAGGCGCCGCTCGTCGAGGACCTGGTGACGATGCTCCCGCCGGGCGACCCGTCGCGCGCGGGGCTCGACGCGCTCCGCGGGGGTTTCGCGCAGCTGGTCGCGCAGAAGCGTGCCTTCGACCGCTCGATCGACTCGCTCCGGACCGCAAGCGACGCCCGCCCGTTCCCCGAGGAGGCGCGCGCGGCCGCGGCGCTCGGCGCGAACCTCAAGCACTGGGGCGAGGAGCTCGCGGCGTCGTCGCGCACGCTCGGCGAGCGCGCGGCCGATCCGTCGACGCCGCCTGCGCTCGCGGCGTGGCTTGCCGACGCGCCCGCGTCGTTCGCGGCCATGGCGCGCGAGCTGCGCGCCGCGCAGGATGCGCTCGACCGGCTG
>CAMDUT010000004.1 GCA_945877905.1 Phycisphaera mikurensis NBRC 102666
GGCCGCATCGCGCTCTGGGTGGACGGCGTCGACGTCGACTCGGCGGTGGGGTCGAAGGATCCGCTCGACGCCCCCGAGACGATCGCGATCGGCTCGATGCGCCCGGACGCGAACGCCTTCTCCGGCACGATCGACGAGGTCCGGTTCTACGACCGCGTGCTCTCGCGCGACGAGGTGCGCTCGATCGCGACGGGACTCGCGCCCCTCGGCGAGGCCGAGCGCGCGATGGCCGCGCGCCCGGCCGAAGAGCGCGCGCGCTGGCGCGCGATGCGCGAGCAGCTGGACGCCCTGCGACCGCCGGACACGGGCGGCGAGTCGGTGCTCGCGGTGCGCGAGTTCGACCGGCCGCGGGACACGCACGTGCTCGCGCGCGGCAGCCCGCACGCGCCCGGCGAGCGCGTGGATCCCGGCGTGCCGCTGGTCGCGTCGCGCTTCGAGCCCGAGCCGCCCGGCGCGCGGCCGCACGACGAGTCGAGCGGGCGCCGGCTCGCGCTCGCGCGGTGGATCGCCGACCCCCGCAACGCACTCACGCTCCGCACCGCCGCGAACAGGCTGTGGCAGCGCCACTTCGGCGTCGGGCTGTGCCCGACGACCAACGACCTCGGCAAGCTTGGCGAGTCGCCCACGCATCCCGAGCTCCTGGACTGGCTGGCGTGCGAGGTGGCCGCTCGCGGGTGGAGCATGAAGGAGATGCACCGCCTGCTCCTGACGAGCGCCGCCTACCGCATGTCGAGCGCGCCGGGCGCCGACGCGCTCGCGAAGGACGCGCCCAACGAGCTGCTCTCGCGATTCCGCGCCCGACGGCTCTCGGCGGAGGAGCTGCGCGACTCGATGCTCGCCGCGGCGGGCACCCTGAGCGCCGAACGCGGCGGGCCCGGCGTGCGGCCGCCGATGCCGGCGGAGGCACTGGCCACCAGCAGCAAGCCCGACGAGGTGTGGCCGCTCACGCCCCCGGAGACATGGACCCGCCGGACGCTCTACGTGCAGTTGAAGCGTTCGCTGCAGCACCCGCTGCTCTCGGTGTTCGACATGGCGGACGTCGATGGCCCATGCCCCGTCAGGTTCGCCACCGTGCAGCCGACGCAGGCGCTCACCATGTTCAACGGGGCGCTCACCAACGCGCTTGCGCGCGACCTCGCCGTGCGCGTGATGCGCGAGCGGCCCGGGGACGCGCGCGCGCAGCTCGTGCGGGCCCGCGAGCTCACGTCGGGCGGGCCGCCGCCGGCCGAGGACCTTGCGGAGGCCGAGGCCTTCGTGCGCGAGCTGCGCGAACGCGACGGGCTCGACGACGCCGGCGCCATGCAGGCGTACTGCCTGGTGCTCATGAACCTCAACGACTTCCTCACCGTCGACTGACGCACGCACCCCACGCGAGCCGCCCATGAACCACGACCACGCGCCGCGCAACACCTTCTGCGGGAACACCCGGCGCGAGTTCATGTGGGAGGCGGGCGGCGCGTTCACCAGCGTCGCCCTCGCCGGCATGCTCGCGCAGGACGGGTTCCTCGCGCGCCAGGCGACGGCGTTCGACGGCACGACGCCGCTGCCGGGCGCGCCCGGCGGCAACCCGCTCGCCCCGAGGCCGCCGCTCGTCGGGGGCCGCGCCAAGAGCGTCATCTTCCTCTTCATGTACGGCGGCCCGAGCCACGTCGACACGTTCGACCACAAGCCGGAGCTCGCGAAGTTCGACGGCAAGACCATCCAGGTGCGGACGAAGGGCCGCGGCGGCGACCGCAGCGAGGGCCGCGTGGTGGGCCCGAAGTGGGCGTTCCGGCAGCACGGCCAGTGCGGCGCGTGGGTCAGCGACCTCTTCCCCAACCTGGCGACCTGCGTCGACGACATGGCGTTCGTCAAGAGCATGTACGCCGAGAGCCCGATCCACGGCAGCGCGATGCTGATGATGAACAGCGGCAAGCTGCTCGGCGGCGCGCCCGCGCTCGGGAGCTGGGTGAACTATGGCCTCGGCACCGTGAACCAGAACCTTCCCGGGTTCGTGGTGATGCTCGACTCGACCGGCGGCCCGATCAGCGGCGCGAAGAACTGGAGCGCGGGGTACATGCCCGCGATCTACCAGGGCACCGTGCTCCGCGGCGACGGCCCGCCGATCCTGGACCTCGCGAACCCGCCGACGCGTTCGGACGACCTGCAGCGGAGGATGCTGGACCGACTGAGGGCGTGGAACACGCGCCACGCGATGGCGCGCACGGGCAACGCCGAGCTCGAGAGCCGCATCGAGAGCTACGAGCTCGCGTACCGGATGCAGTCGACCGCGCCGGAGGCGGTGGAGCTCGACGGCGAGTCGGCGGAGACCAAGGAGCTCTACGGGATCGACCGGCCCGAGACCGAGGAGTTCGGCCGCAAGTGCCTGCTCGCGCGGCGGCTGGTGGAGCGCGGCGTGCGCTTCGTGCAGGTGTATTCGGGCGGCTCGCACAACGACGCGAACTGGGACGCGCACGGGGACCTCAGGAAGAACCACGACTACCACGCGGGGCGGACCGACCGACCGATCGCCGGCCTGCTCAAGGACCTGAAGCGGCGCGGGCTGCTCGACGAGACGATCGTCGTGTGGGGCGGCGAGTTCGGGCGGCAACCCACGGCCGAGTACGCCGAGGGCACGGGCCGCGACCACAACTCGTTCGGCTTCACGATGTGGATGGCGGGCGGCGGCGTGAAGGGCGGCGTGAGCGTGGGCCAGACCGACGAACTCGGTTCCACCGGCGTCGGCGACCGCTACCACGTGAAGAACCTGCACGCGACGGTGCTGTCGCTCCTGGGGCTCGACCCGAACGCGCTGACCTACTTCTATGCGGGGCTCGACCAGAAGCTGGTCGGCGTCGAGGGCGCCGAGCCGATCCGGGGCGTCATGGCGTGAACGGGCGCCGCGGGGCGCCGCAGGCCCGGACCCGCACGCCCGCCGTCACTTCCACAGGTCGCCCGTGGGCGAGCCGATGACGTCAACCGGCATCAGGTCGAGGGTCGGCGGGACGATGTTCACCGTGGCCGCCACGTCCTGCCCGTCCTCGGACCATAGGAAGCGGATGAACTGCACCAGCACCGGGTCGATCGACGCGGCGTCCTGCGCGACGAATGCGAGGTTGAGCGTGCGCGACAGCGGATACGACCGATCGCGGATCGTCACGGCCGACGGCGCCACGGGCGCACGTCCGTCGCCCGCGTCGAGCGCCACGGCACGCGCGCGAGGCTGGCGCGTGCCGTAACCCGCCACGCCGATCGCCGCGCGGTAGGTGCAGCAGGCGTTGACCACGGAACCGGGGCCGGGTTCGTCGAAGCGCAGGATGGTCGTGACCTCCTCGCCCGGCATGCACCAGTCGATGAATGCGCGGAGCGTGGCGCTCGACGAGTCGGTGAGGTAGAGCGGCGGGAACTCCTCGCCGAGCGGGGAGGAGGGATCGATCTCGTTCCACCGGAGGATCGGTTCGGGCACCAACGCGTGCGTGATGGCGAAGAGGCCGTTGCACTGCGCCTTCGTCAGCGAGGCAAGCGGGTTGTCGGCGTTGACGAAGACGCACACGGCGTCCATCGCCACCGGCACGAGGTACAGCCGCTTGCCCGTGGCCGACTCGATCGCAGTGCGCTGCGCGTCGGTCACGGCGCCCGCGACCGCGGCGACCTCGCACTCGCCCTTGAGCAACGAGGCCAGCCCGCGCTCGGTACCGCCGGTGTGCAGCGTGATCCGGACCTGCGGGTAGATCGACTCGAACCGCGTCAGCGCGTTCGCGAGGAAGGGCCCCATCGTGTCGGACCCGCGGATCATGAAGGAGCGGCCCGGAATCCCGGGACGCGATCCGTACGCGGGGAACCCCGCAACGATGTCCGAGATCGCCTTCGTGTACTCCGACACCGGCGAGTAGAGGGCGGCGCCGGCCGCGCGGACCGCGCCTTCGGCGGCAGGCACCGGTGCCACCGGCGACGTGACCGTCCGCGGGGGTTCGGGGACCGCGACCGACGCGGGGCGGTCCTTGACCGGAGGGACGTCGACGAGCGTGCCGTCCGGGCGCAGGTCCTGCACGTGCGGGGCGTCGGCCTCCGGCGGCTTCTGTTCCTTGCAGGCCGTCACGGCGAGGACGGCGGCCAGCGCGAGGGCGACCGAGGACGGGAGCGACCGGATCATCGATGGCCTCATGACGCCTTCCTCCGGCGCAGCAGGATGACGCCGTAGATGCCGACAAACACCGCGATCACCAGGATCAGCACGTTCCGGAACACGCGATCGACGAGCACCGTCGCGGTCTGCTCGACGCTGCCGACGCGCTCGCTGACCAGGTTCACGCGGTCGGGCATGGTGGCCGCGGTGTGCGAGATGATCTCGACGCTATTGATCACCCGCTGCAGGTCGGGCACCGCGAGCACGTCGTACATCAGGGCCATCACGAGCCAGTTCGCGAAGAGGGGGACGCGCTTGGTCCAGAAGAAGGACCGCTCGAGCGCGAACCGGGCCTCCTCGGCCTGCTCGGTGGCACGGTCGATCGGCTCGAGCAGCCCGTCGCCGGAGCGGACCTTCTCGATGAGCGCCTCGCCCTTCGTGCTCGCGATCTCGCTGAAGCGCACGTACGCGACGAAGTCCGTGCCGCCGTTGCGGCTCCACCACGTGGCCACCAAGAGGTCGAGATCCTCGAGCTGGTCGTCGGTGAAGACCTTCGACGCAAGGGTCCACACGTCCTCGCGGGCGCGGCGGAGCGCCTCGACTATCGGCTGGGCACGCTCGCCCCAGATCTTCTGGGAGCGCCCCGAGTCGACCCAGAAGTAGTTCTGCAGCGTCACCACCACCAGCTGGTCGACGAGCTGCGTGAGCGTGTCCGGCGCCGTCGCGATGTCGTACATGCTCGACACTCCGAGCACGCGCAGCCCGTTCATGATGCGGCACTGCTGCACGTCCGGGTTGTCGCGCATGACGCGCTCGCTCGCCCCGAGCATCAGCGTGAAGTAGCGGTCCGCAAACGCGTTCGACATCTCCTCGAGCTGCGCGCGCGTGATGCGCTGGTCCCGGAGGATCCGGGTGCGCTCCGTGGCGCGCGTCTTGGCCGCCGAGGCGCAGCCGGTGCCCGGCAGCACGGAGGCGAGGACCGCCGCCGACGCGAGGCACGCCGCGAGGAAGCGCGTGAGTTGGGTTCGCACGGGCATCGGAGGCAAGGTACGCGAGGAACGCACGAGGGCGCAATTTCGCGCAGGCATCCCACTTCCCCGCACCGACCCGTTACCCTGCGCGCGTGGCGCGGAGGCGCCGCATGATCCCGACCCGGCACGAGGCCCCGAAGATGAAGACCACGATCGCAGCCTGCGCGCTGCTCTCCGCCGCCGCAACGACGCACGCCGCCCCACAGGAAGCCCCGACCGCCGCTCCCACGGCACCCGCGGCGACCCTCGCCCAGGCCGCCCCCGCGCCGGCCCCCGTCGTCGGGGGCGACGTCACGGTGACGCTCGTCAACGGCGACGTCATCCGGGCGAAGCTCGTGGCCGAGACGCCCGAGGCGGTCACGGTCAAGCACCCGCTGATGGGCGACCTGGTGCTGAAGCGCACGACGATCTCGACGATGGCCGCGGGCCTCGCGCCCGCCGCGAAGGCGGGGCCGCAGGACCCTGAGGCGGCGGCGAAGCCGGAGACCGCCGAGGCCGTCCGCAAGGAGGAGCTCGGCCCGGCCGCGAACGACGTGAGCGACGCGCCGCGAGCCGTCGACGGCGTGAACCCCGCCGACAACGCCGCGAAGGTGGATGCCGCCCCCGCGCCGCCGCCCCCGCCGTCGCCCTGGAAGTTCGTGCTCGATGCGAACGTCAACTACGTCAACGCCGCGAACAAGCAGCTCGACTTCCGCGTGGCCGCGGGCGCGATCTACGAGATCAAGGACGTCGAGAAGTGGGCCAACAGCGCCGAGTACTTCTTCAAGACCGTCGACGGGAGCACCACCGACAACAACCTGCTCGTCTCGAGCATCTACGACAAGCACTTCGATTCGGACCCCCGCGTCCTGTGGTTCGTCAAGGGCCAGGCGCAGTGGGCCCCGCTGCAGGGATTCGAGCAGCGCCTCTCGGCCTGGGGCGGCGTCGGCTACCAGATCCTCAAGAAGCCGAAGGCCGACGTCACCGGCAAGATCGGCGCCGGCTACTCGTACGAGTTCGGCAACATCAACGAGGGCTACCCGCAGCTGTACGCCTCGATCGAGTGGGACTGGGACATCACCGAGAACCAGGCCATCGTCGGCAGCTACTGGATCACGCCTGACTTCGCCGACTTCACGGACTTCCTGATGCTGGCGCGCCTGGAATGGACCATGAAGCTGCCGGACGTCCCCGGCCTCAAGCTCCTGGGCGGCGCGCGCTGGCAGTACCAGTCGCAGGTGCCCGCGGGCGACGTCCAGAACGACATCCGCGTGTACGCGGGACTGCGGCTGGAGATCTGACCGCGTGGCGAAGGGCGTCCCCGCGCTCGAACGCGTCGCCGCGCGGTTGCGCGACGAGTGCGGGACGCTGCGCTTCGGCGCGCCGGTCGCGTTCACGTACCACCCGCTCGACTACGCGTGGGAGGCGCACCGCGCCTTCCTCCGCATGGCGCGCGCGAGGCCGCGCGTCCTCTTCGTCGGCATGAACCCCGGGCCCTTCGGCATGGCGCAGACGGGCGTGCCGTTCGGCGAGGTGGCGTCCGTGCGCGGCTTCCTCGGGATCGACGGGCGCGTGGCCCGCATCGGCGCGCCCGCGCGCATGCACCCGAAGCGCCCGGTCGAGGGCTTCGCCTGCGCGCGCAGCGAGGTGAGCGGCGCGCGCGTGTGGAACTGGGCGCGCGAACGGTTCGGCACGCGCGAGGCGTTCTTCCGCGAGGCGTTCGTCTGGAACTGGTGCCCGCTCGCGTTCGTCTCAGCGAGCGGCGCGAACCTCACCCCGGACAAGCTGCCGCGCACGGGGGCGGGTTCGCGCGCGGTGCGCGCACTGGGCGAGGCGTGCGATCGCGCGCTCGTGGGTGCGATCGCGGCGCTCGAACCGCGCCACGTCGTCGGCTTCGGCGCGTTCGCGGCGGCGCGCGCGGAGGCCGTGCTCGGTTCGATGCGCGAGGGTTCCTCGGGTGCGGCGCACGCGGGCACGCTGCCCGACGTGCGCCAGGTGCTGCACCCGAGCCCGGCAAGCCCCGCCGCCAACCGCGGGTGGGCTCCGCAGGTCGACCGCGCGCTTGCACCTATCCTGCCCGCGTGCGCGTCGCGGTCCTGAACGTCGTCGGGCTGTCGCCCTCGGTCTTCGCGCGTCGGATGTCCCCGGCGCTGCAGGCGTTCGCGCAGCGGTGCGGGGGCATCCGCACGCTCGAGCCGGACTTCCCGGCCGTCACGTGCACCGTCCAGTCGTCGATGCTCACCGGCCGGCGCCCGGAGCACCACGGCATCGTGGGAAACGGGTGGTTCGACCGGTCGCTCAACGAAGTGCATTTCTGGAAGCAGTCGAACGCGCTGGTGACGGGGCCCATGGTGTGGGACACGCTGCGCGCGCGCGCACGCGCCGCCGGGCGCCCGATGCCGACGGTCGCGAACTCGTTCTGGTGGTTCAACATGCACTCGGGGGTCGACGTCGCGGTGACGCCGCGCCCGCAGTACCGCGCCGACGGCCGCAAGGTGCCCGACTGCTGGACACGGCCGGCCGGGCTGCGCGACGAGCTGCAGCGCGAGCTGGGCCCCTTCCCGCTGTTCCGGTTCTGGGGACCGGCCGCCGACATCCGAAGCACCGAGTGGATCGCGCAGGCGGCGATGCGCGTCGAGGACCGCGTGCAGCCCGCGCTGCAGCTGGTCTACCTGCCGCACCTGGACTACTGCCTCCAGAAGTTCGGTCCCGGCGACCCGCGCTGCGACGCGGAGATCCGGGAGCTCGACCGCGTGTTCGCGGGGCTCGAGCGGTTCCTCTCCGAGCGCGGCGTGCGCATGATGGTGGTCAGCGAGTACGGCATCGCCCCGGTCTCGAAGGCCGTGCTCCCGAACGTGATGCTTCGCGAGGCCGGTTTCCTCGCCACGCGGACGGAGGATGGACGCGACCTGCTCGACGCCGGCGAGAGCGCGGCGTTCGCCGTCTGCGACCATCAGGCGGCGCACGTGTACGTGAAGCGCCCCGAGGACCTGGCCGCGGTTCGCGCGCTGCTGGAGGCGATGCCCGGGGTCGAGCGCGTGCTTGACCGCGACGCGCAGCGCGCGGCGGGCATCGCGCACGCGCGCGCGGGCGAGCTCACCTGCGTGGCCGGGCCGGATGCGTGGTTCGGATACCGCTGGTGGGAGGACCACGCGCGTGCGCCGGACTACGCACGCACCGTCGACATCCACCGAAAGCCCGGCTACGACCCGCTCGAGCTCTTCATGGACCCGGCGATCCGGTCGCCCTCGCTCTACGTCGGGGCGCAGCTGGCGAAGCGACGGCTCGGCCTGCGGGCACTCCTGGAGACGGTGCCGCTCGACGAGTCGCTCGTGCGCGGAAGCCACGGGCGCGTCGAGCGCGACTCGCCCCACTCGCCGGTGCTCGTCGCCGACGGGCTTGACCACCTGCCCGCGGGGCCGGTGCACGTGACGGCCGTGCACGACGCCATCGTGGGACTCTGCGAGCGCTGACCATGCGCACGGTCTGGCTCATCGCCGCGCTCGTGGTCGGGGCGGCGATCGCGCTGCTCGCGTGGCCGCCGGCGCGCACGGCACCCCCCCGCGGGGCTCCGCCGACCGTGCCTGCGATCCCCGCACCGGCTCCGGCAGCGATGCCGGCCACGCGCGTTGTGCCGGCGCCCGCACCGCCACCTGCACCGACGCCGGCACCGGCACCCGCACCGACCCCGTCCTCGGCGCTCGACGACCTGCTCGGGGGCAGCCTCGTCACGGCGTCCACGCCGGCCGCGGGCGGGCCGCCGGCCATGCCCTCGGTCACGGTCGGCGCTCCCGCGCGCATCGAGCGCATCGACGAACGGACGATCCGTGTCGACGGCGAGTTCACGATCCGCGGAAGCGGTACCGAGCGCGACCCGTACATCGTCACGTGGGAGCTCCTTGCAAGCGCCTCGCGTGAGCTCGACGCCGCGGCCGGCCGATTCACCCTCCCGGGCAGGATCGCCGACCTCCGCGGTGCGTGGGTTCGCATCAGCGGCTACTGGGCGCCGCCGCTCCAGGTGTTCGAGGCGCGCGAGCTGATGGTGATGCTCAACAAGTGGGACGGCTGCTGCGTCGGGCTTCCGCCGACGCCGTTCGATTCGATCGAGGCGACGCTCTCGCGCTCGGTGCAGGTGCAGGGCAAGCACCTGTTCCGCTTCGGCACCATCACCGGACGGCTCGAGGTGGAACCGTTCGTCGCGGGGACCTTCCTGCTCGGCCTCTACCGGCTCCAGGACGCGGTGCTGGAGTCGTCGTCGTGAGCGCTTCCGCGACGCACCTCGACATCGGCCCGCTGCGCCTCGATTCGCCGCTGCTGCTCGCGCCCATCGCGGGGCACTGCGACCTCGCGTTCCGCATCCTGTGCCGCGAGCAGGGCGGCGTGGGTCTCGCGTCGACCGACCTGCTGAACTCGCGCGCGGTGCTGCGGGGATCGCCCCGCAGCCTGGAGCTCGCCGCGACCGACCCGGCGGACCAGCCGTGCGGCATGCAGCTCTACGGCAACTGGGACGACCCGTTGCCCGAGGCGGCGTGCTGGGCCATCGACCGCGGCGCGCGCCTCATCGACATCAACATGGGGTGCCCGGTCGACAAGGTCGCGAAGAAGAACGGCGGTTCGCTGCTGCTCTGCGACGCGCTCGGCACGGTGCGACTGGCCGAGCGCATCCTCGAGGCGGTGCGGCGCCACTCGGGCGGCCGCGTGCCGGTGACCGCGAAGATGCGGCTCGGGTGGGACCCGGAGCGCTTCGTGGCGCCGACGCTCGCGCGCGACCTCGAGTCGGCGGGAATCGCCGCGGTGACGGTGCACGGCCGGTGGACCGTGCAGCTCTTCTCGGGCAAGGCCGACTGGGAGCGCATCGGCGAGGTCACGCGCGCCGTGCGCGGCATTCCCGTGATCGGCAACGGCGACGTCACGGAGCCCGAGCACGTGCCCGCGCTGATGCACGCGAGCGGGTGCGCCGGCGTCATGGTGGGGCGTGGTGCGCTCCGCACGCCCTGGCTGTTCCGCCGCGCGGCGACGCTGCTGAGGGACGGCACCGCCGCGCCCGAGCCATCGGTGCACGAGAAGCTGCGGTGCGTCGCCCGGCACCTCGAGCTATTGGAACGCCACCACTCCCCTGAGCACGTATTGCATTGCATGCGGTCGCGCATCAGTTGGTACGGCAAGACGATGGGCCACGTGCGCGACCTCAAGGAGCGCTTCCGCACGGCGGCGGAGCCGAGTCAGTTGCGGGAGGCACTGGCGGAGTGGCTCGATCGCACGCGTGCCACCGCATCACCCCAATGGGCGGAGCGTGGTTCTCGGACTTTCTGAGGTTCGGTGCGATTTGAGCCGCGACCATCACGGTGTCACAGAGAGGGCTGAGTGGCCGTTTTATCCACGTTGAGTGACTTTTCTCGCGATTGCTTGCCCTTGCGCAAACTTGGGTTACGTTCCCCCTGCTTCCCAGGATGTCTTGGGCGGCATCGGTTCAGGGAAACATCGGAAGATCGGTCGGCCTGAGGGAAAGGGTTGACCGTGTCCCCCGTAAGGAGGAGGGCACATGGTTTCTATGCATTGGGCAGCGGCATCGGTCGCTGCATTGGGAGTCGGGGCCGCATCGTCGGCGGCGGTCGTCTCGTTCTCGAAGACGTTCGTGAACAACACGTCCTCCACCCAGACCTACACGTACTCGATGATGGTGCCGGTGCTCGAGGGGTACCCGACCGTCATGATGGGCGGCCAGGTCACCGCGACGCTCATCGACCTCAACGGCAACGGGGCCTCGCTCGGCAACGACGGCACCACGGCCATCTACACGGCGCTCATCAACGGCAACGCGGTCCAGACGCTCTGGAACGCCCCGTTCTCGCATTCGACTTCCGCCTACGGGACCAGTGCCATCCCGGTCGCACGCTTCGAACAGGTCCCGTTCACCGTGGCCGAGAGCATCGAGGTCATGGAGATCCGGATTCGCCTCCGCCTCTCGGCGCGCGACATGGTGACCGTGGGCGCGAACTTCGACGTGATTCCCGCGCCCGGTGCGCTCATGGGCGTCGCCTGCGCCACCGGACTGATCGGCACGCGCCGACGCCGACACTGACTTATCCCGCGATCCAGGGCGTGGGTTGCTTGCGGACCCGTCATTCGGATTGGATCGGTTGAACAGCGGGC
The DNA here is from genome assembly GCA_945877905.1 of Phycisphaera mikurensis NBRC 102666. Classification (GTDB taxonomy): domain Bacteria; phylum Planctomycetota; class Phycisphaerae; order Phycisphaerales; family SM1A02; genus UBA966. The sequence continues at coordinate 11,269 of CAMDUT010000004.1, forward strand.
GTCGTTCCCACGATGCGCCCGCGGAAGGAAAGGTTGAGAGATGAAGTTGCATGTCTCTTCGGCAGTTGCAGTGCTCGCGACAGGAATCGTCGCGGCTTCCGCCCAGGCTGGCATTCCGGTGGTGTCGGTGCGCGTGCAGCAGGTCGGTGCCGGCTCGGTCGAGCTGGTGCCGGTCGGCACGCCGCAGAACGACGGGGGCTACGGCTACTCGGGCAACGTGTCGGTCTGGGGGTTCCTGGCGAACTTCGACCTGCGCGCCGCCACGAAGTCGAACGGCAACCAGTCGTTCGGCGGGTCCCTGATGCTGTCCAACGAGACGGCGTCCGTGCAGGAGTTCATCGTGGACCTCACGGTGAGCACCGTCCCCACCATCAACACGACGCTGTGCGGCGGGTCGGTCGCGGGCCTGCTCGACGGCGGTCCTGACGGCGGCTTCTTCCGTTCCGTGGGCAACGGCTCGGTGTGGAGCGCGCTCATCAACAACGGCGGAAGCTCGACCACGGTCGCCAACCTGCTGACGGGCAGCCCGTTCCAGGTCACGGCGTCGCCGGACGAGCAGTTCGCGGTGATCCCGCGCGCGGCGTTCGGCGAACCCATCCCTTCGCAGGCCGGCCCCGCGCTCGGTCAGTCAAGGACCATCCGCATGCGCTTCGAGCTCAGCGGCGGCGACACGGTGACCCTCGTCACGACCTTTGTCGCGCAGGAAATCCCCGGTCCCGGCGCACTGGCCCTCATGGGCATGATCGGAGCCCGCGCAGCGCGACGGCGCCGCGCCTGACCCGGACCGCGTTCACGTTCGAACCTCCGCCGCCCGGCGCGACGCCTCCTTGTCGCGCCGGGCGGCGCGCGTTGGTTCAGCGCAGGTCCTTGGCGCTCGGCAGGTCGTCGATGCGGCCGATGCCGAACTGCTTCAGGAACTCGGTGGTCGTGCCGTACAGCATCGGGCGGCCCACCTCGTCGGCGCGGCCGACGATCTTCACGAACCGCCGCTCCATCAGGCTGCGGAGCACCTCGCCGCACGCGACGCCGCGGATCGACTCGAGGTCGGCACGCAGGATCGGCTGCCGGTACGCGATGATCGCGAGCGTCTCGAGCGCGGCCTGCGTCAGCCTGCCCTGCTCGCGCACGCCCTTGAGGCGCGCGACCACCGGGCCGAACGCGGGCAGCGTCATCACCTGGCGGCCGCCGGCCACGCTCTCGATGCGGAACGTGCGGCCGTCGGCCTCGTAGCGGGCGTTCAGCGCGGCCACCGCATCGGCCACCTGCGCGGCCGCGCGCTTCTGCTGCGGCGTCTCCTCGGGCTCACTGTCGGAAGGCGCGCCTTCGTCCCCGCCTTCGGGCTTGCGGCGACGGCGCTTCGCGGGCGCCGCGTCGATGATGCCCATCAACTCGGCGATCCGGGCGTCCGACATCGGGCGGTCGGCCACCATGAGCGCCGCCTCGACGCGCTGCTCGAGCGGAAGGTCGGCGCACGGCACGGCCTGCTCGGCCGACTCGGCCATGAGCGCGAACGTCGAGGGGGCGGCGCCTTTCTCGGTCATCCCGGTAGTGTGCCAAAAACGCGCGGGCTGCGCGAACTCGGCCCCGGCTCACGCGCGGATGCCGGGTCAGCGGCGGGCCAGCTGGGCCGCCGCCACCTTCGCGCGCGCCAGGCGCTGCGCGCGCTCCACCGATGCACGCTCGTCGAGCGTCATCGGGCGTTCGCCGCCGGACATGGCCTTCGCGTTGGCCTCCGAGAGCTCGCGCTCGGCCGCCGCCGCGTCGATGCCGGAGGCCTCCATGGCGCGCTCGGTGAGGAGCGTCAGGCGCGAACCGTCCATCTGCGCGAAGCCGCCGTCGAGCACGAAGACGCGCTGCGCGCCGCCCTCGGCCTGCACGGTCACGACGCCGGTCCCGAGCTTCGTGAGGAACGCGGACGCGCCCGTCGCGACGCCCTGCTGGCCGTCCCACGCCTCGAAGCTCGCGTAGGTCGCGGGCGTGTCGAGGACGGCGTCGGACGGCGTGACGATGGCGCAGGTGAAGCTCATGGAAGCAAGAAATGGTAGCGAGGCGGCCCCGGTTCATGTCTCGGTGCGTGAACCCGCGACGGACCTCGCGGACACCGTCGGCGGGCGAGGCCGCTCGGTCGCGACGCACACGATTATGGGTGGTTCAGCAGCCCCGCCCGCCGGGCCAGCTCGAAGTTCCGGAACGCGGGTTCCTCGGTGACCTCGCGCTCGATCCAGGGCGCGAGCCATGCGGGGATCTCGAGCCGCGCATCGGCCGAGGGCAGCTCGCACTCGGCCAGCACCACGGGGAGCCCGTCGAACCGGTCCACCTCCCACGTGCGATCGCCCTCCCGCACCTTGGTGCGCACCTTCGCCAGGCGCCGGCCCGCGGTGCGCGGCCACTCGTGCGCGAACTCGTCGGCGGTCATCGGCCGCTCGTGTTCCTCGCGCACCAGGCCCGTGCCGGACTTCACCGTGTGCACGTGCTCGATGCTGCCGTCGACGTGCGTGATGCGGCGGACGCGTCCCTCGAGCGCACCCTCGGGCGAAGGCGGGAGGTAGCCCTGCTCGATCCGAAGCCGGACGCCCTCCGGCATCGGCGCAGGCATGCCGCGCAGCAGGAAGACGCGCTCGATCTCAGCGGGCATCGGCCGTTCCCCGGCCGGCGCGCTCGGCCCATTGCGCCACGAGGTTGGCGAACGCGTGCTTGAGGTTCACGTTCGAGCGCACCTGCGTCTCGAACTCGCGAAGCGCCTCGGAGGCCCCGATCCAGCGCGCGAGCTCGCGCGCGTCGTCCGTCGCCGCGAGCCGCCCGCGGAGGCGCATCCCGAGGATCTGGGAGATCAATCGCACCGCCTGGCGGTTCGCGGCCTCCTTCGAGGCGCGGTCGTCCTCCTCGATGATGCCCTTGGCGAACTCCTCGGCGAGCTCCGCCATGCGCTCGGCCAGGGCGGGCGGATAGCCGCCCGACTCCACCTCGTCGAGCAGCGGCCCGAGCTCCGCGTTCCACGCCGCGAGCCCGTGGCGCGCGGCCAGGGTCGCCATGCCCGGGGAACCCTCGGCGAAGGCCTCGATGAACGCGCGGTCGCCCGGAGGCACGTCAAGCCCGCTGCGGCGCCACCACGCGCCCATCGCGTCGCGGTCGAGCGGGCCGAACGCGACGCGCTGGCACCGGCTGCGGATGGTGGGAAGCAGCCGGTCCTCCTGCTGCGTCACCAGCACGATGAGCGTGCCCGGGGGCGGCTCCTCGAGCGTCTTGAGCATCGCGTTCTGCGCATCGGCGTCCAGCAGCTCGGCCTCGTCGACGATGAATGCCTTGCCGTGGCCGTGCACCGCGGTGCGGAACACCAGGCTCTCGTGGTGCGTTCCGTCGCCCGCCGTGCCGCCCAGCATGCGCTCGCGCAGGAGGTCGAGCGGGATGTTCGTCTGCTTGCGCTCGCGCAGCTCGCGGCTCTCACTGAGCGCGGCGAGCTCCTTGCGCACCACGTGGAGGTCGGGATGCGTGCCCGCGTCGACGAGCCGCTGCGTCGCGGTGCCCGTGGGGGGTTCGAGCCGCATGCGGTGGGCGTCGCCCGCGAGCGGGTCGAGGTGGATGCGCGCCAGCGCCTCGGCGACGCGGAACTTGCCGACGCCCGCGGGCCCGTGCAGGATCCACGCGTGGTGCAGGCGCCCGGACCCGAGCGCCTTCGCGAGCGCCGCCACCGCAAGCCGCTGGCCGAGGATGTGCGGTTCGGCGGGGTCCACGCTCACATCCTCGGGATCTCGACGAGCCGCGGCGCCTGGGGGATCTTCTTGCCTTCGGGGTTCGACGCATCCGCCGGCTGCAGCAGCTCGTCGCCGTTCACGAGGTGCTTCGGGAACCGGCGGAACACCGCGTCGACCTCGGGCGAGTAGAGCGTGCTGCGCGGGTCGTACGCGTCGGTGCCGAACACTCCCACCATCACGGTGCTGGTGCGCGAATAGGAGTCGTGGAAGTAGTACGCCTGCTCGCCCTTCGAGCGGAGGTCGCGGCAGTACGCCTCGGCGGCGCGCTTCATCTCGGAGTACGGGACCTCCTTCGCGCCGAAGCTGCTCCACACCGCGACCTGCACCGAGTAGAGCGTGCCCTTGGGCTGGCGCGCGCGGACGGATCGCAGGTCGAAGGGCCCGGGCGGCCCCTGGTCGGCGTCGGTGGCGGTGCGCGTCAGCATCGCGCGCCCGAAGGACCGCTGCCCGCCCTCCTGGATCTCCTTGACTGCCTTCAGCCGCGCCTGCGCCGCGGGGTCCTCGGGCCCGGGGAAGCGACCGACGAGCACCATGCTGCCGCGCGAGTTGGTGCCGACGAACGCATCCGCCAGCGACGGATAGCGTCGGATGATCGCGTCGCGCGAGGCCTGGGCGGCCTCGCGATGGTCCTCGCCCGTGAAGGACGCGAGGAAGACGCTCCACACCGCGGTGTCGTCGGCGGCCTGCGACTGCGCGATCGCGGCGGTCCGTGCGTCGGCGGCGGCCTTGCGACGGGCGTCGCTCTCGGCGGCCATGCGCGCCGCGGCGGCGCGCTCGGCGGCGGAGGGCGAACGGCCGCCGGAAGCGGGGGCTGGAGGCGTGGACGGCGTGGCCGCCCCCTGGGTGGCGGGGGCCGCGGAGGAGGCGATGGACGGCGCCGCGGCCGAAGGGGCCGGCTTCGCGACCGCGGAACGCGTGCCCGGGCGTGCGCGCGGCGGGTCGATGTCGAGGTCTTGGACGCCCGTGGGATCCGTGGCCGGTCGACTGGCCTGGATGCGCTTGGGGCCGGCGCGCTCCTTGGGGGCGGGCGCGGCTTGGGCGGAATCCGTGCCCTGCGCCTTGGGCGCGGCCGTGGGATCGGGGTCGGCCGCCTTGGGCGTGGACTCGCATCCGGCGAGCACGGCGGCCACGGCGGTCAGCACGGGCCACGTCGCACGAATCGGCCGGAAGATGCTGGCGTGGAACGGCTTATGGGGCATGATCACGGAGGCCTGCGCTTCGCCACAACTCAAGATTTCGACGCGTTCCTGACGATACCACCGCCTGCGCCGACGACGTTCGTCGGCCCACAGGCGTTCGAAGGATCGACGTCGTCAGCGATCGGAAGGCGCGCCCAAGGGAATGGGCGGGCACCGGTTGGAGACCTCCATGACCGACATCGGCCCCATTGGTCCTTCCCACGGACTCGGCGCGACGGGCGCCGCAAGCCGCATCAACGAGGCGGCGGCTGCATATCGCTCCGGCCAGAGCGCCGAGTCCGCCCCCGCCGCTCCCCGATGGGCCGAGGGGCGCGACCGCGTGGAACTGAGCGAGCACGCGCGGCACCTCGACGCGATCCGCCAGCTTCCCGATGTGCGCATGGCGCGCATCGAGGCGGTCAAGCAGGCGATCGCGGCGGGCACCTACGAATCACCCGAGAAGCTGCAGGCGGCGATCGACGGCCTGCTGCGCGACGTCGCCGGCTGACGCGCCCGCACGGGCCGAGCCGATTGCGTGTGAAATGACCGCATGCGCGCACCTCGCCATGCGGACCCCGCAGACCTGACCCGAACGTGGGCCCTGGCGGCATTCGTGCCGTCCACGGCCGTTTGCGCGGCGATGGCGCTTGCGCAGGATGCCCCGCCCGAGGGCATGCGACCCTCGGACGTGCGGCGCGACGCCATCGTCAACGTCACGGTGATCCCCGTCCCGGGCGAGCGCCTCGCCGACGGCGTGGTCCTCATGCGCGACGGGCGGATCGAGCGGGTCGGTGCGCGCGGGTCGTTCGAGATCCCCGCGGGCACCACGCTGCACGACGGCCGCGGCGGCATCGCGACGGCGGCATTCATCGACGCGTGCGTGCGCATCGACACCGCGGCCATGGCGCGCGCGGCCGCGCAGTCGCGCGCGGCGCACTGGAACGCGAAGGTGGTCCCGCAGGTGCGTGCATCCGAAGCCGCGCCGCTCACGGCCGAGGCGCGCAAGGACCTTCGCGCGCTCGGATTCGCGGCCGCGTGCGTCCAACCGGACACGGGCATCTTCCGGGGGCAGTCGCAGGTCACGTTGCTCGGCGACGACGCACGCAGCGCGCGCGCGCTGGTCGACGACGCGGGCACGGTGGTCACGTTCGAGCACGCGGGCGACGACGAGTGGGAGCGCGCGACGTACCCGGGATCGCTGATGGGGGCCATGGCGCTCGTGCGGCAGACGTTCCTCGACGCGGCGTGGCACGAGGCGTGCGAACGCGCGTGGGGCGCGGACCCCGGCACCGGGCAGCCGCCCGTCACGTCGGACGCCCTGCGTGCCCTCCATGGGCCGGCGGCGGGGCGCGCGCGCACGTGGCTCGACGCGACCGACGATCGCAACGCGCTGCGCGCCGCGGCGCTCGCCTCGGAGCTGCGGCTCGATCCCGTCGTCGTCGGCAGCGGGCGCGAGTACCGGCGCCTCGCCGAGCTGCGCGCGGCGGGCGTCCCGCTGGTCGTGCCGATGGCCTTCCCGGAGGCGCCCGACCTCTCTTCGCCGCGCGCAGGCGACACGATGCCGCTGCACGAACTCATCCACTGGGCCATCGCGCCGCTCAACGTGGCCGAGCTCCAGCGCGCGGGCATTCCCGCCGCGGCGAGCACCGTGCGCATGAAGGACCGTTCGGCGATGCCGGGAGCGATCCGGCGCGCGATCGACGCGGGCGCGACCGAGGACGAGATGCTCGCGGCGCTGACGGTGAACCCCGCGTCCATCCTGCGCATCGAGCGCACGGCGGGATCGCTGCGCGCCGGGATGCTCGCGAACGTCGCGGTCTTCGACGGCGCGCCGTTCGACCGCGAGACGAAGTTGCGCGACCTGTGGGTGGCGGGCGTGCGGCACGAGGTGAATCCGCGGAGCGCGTTCCCCGCGCGCGGCGTGTTCGCGCTCGGGAAGCCGGCGCATGCCGCGGCGGCCCCGGGCGCGGGCGGTGCCGCGGCTCCCGCGGGCGAACCCGCGCCACCGCTTCCGACCGCGGTGATGATCGACCCCGACCGGCAGGAAATCGCGTTCGGCGCGCCCGCGGCGGTCGCGACGGAGCCCATGCGGGTGACCGGCGCCCAGCGGTGCGCGTTCGACCAGGCCCGTGCGACGTTCTCCGTCGCGGGCGAGGCGTTCGGGCGCAACGGTGCGCTGCGCGGGACCGTGGAGTCGGCCCCGAGCGGGTTCGCGCTCACCGTGGCGACCGGCGAAGGAACCACGGTGGCGCGCTGGGACATCCCCGCGTCAGCGCGCACCGGCGACGTGCCGCCGCGCGGCACGGACATGGCCGGGGATGCGTCGGCCGCGACGAAGGAGCGCGAGCGCACCGAGGCCCGCCGCGCGGCGCTGCGCGCGGCGGTCGCTTCCGTTCCGCGCACGGCGCCGCTCGGCGAGTTCGGGCTCGAGCCCGCGGACCGGCCCCGCGTCACGGTGATCCGGAACGCCACGGTCTGGACCGCAGGCCCCGCGGGCATCTTGGAAGGATGCGACATCGTCGTGCGAGAGGGGCGCATCGCGGCGGTGGGCGCGGGCGCGGGCGATGCCGCGGCGCGCGAGACGGGCGCGGCGGTGGTCGAAGCCGCGGGCCAGCACGTGACGCCCGGCATCATCGACTGCCACAGCCACACGGGCATCGACGGCGGCGTGAACGAGTGGACGCAGAACGTGACGGCCGAGGTGCGCATCGGCGACGTCGTGGATCCGGACGACGTCAATTGGTACCGGCAGCTCGCCGGCGGCGTGACCGCGGTGAACCAGCTGCACGGAAGCGCGAACCCGATCGGCGGGCAGAACTCCGTGGTGAAGCTGCGCTGGGGCATGCCGGCCACGGCGTTCCGCCTCGAGGGCGCCCCGGGCGGCATCAAGTTCGCGCTCGGCGAGAACGTGGTGCGAAACAAGAAGCGCTACCCGAGCTCGCGCATGGGCGTGGAGACGCTGATGCGCGACCGGTTCGCCGCGGCACGCGAGCATCGCGAGGCGCACCGGCGCTTCGGTGCGCTCGACCCGGCGGCGCGCGCGCGCACGATGCCGCCGCGCCCCGACCTCGAGCTCGACGCGCTCGCGGAGGTGGTCGACGGATCGCGGCTCGTGCACTGCCACAGCTACCGCCAGGACGAGATCTCCATGATGCTGCGCATCGCCGAGGCGGCCGGGTTCCGCGTCGCCACGCTGCAGCACGTGCTCGAGGGCTACAAGGCCGCCGATGACATCGCGCGCCACGGCGCGGGTGCGTCGAGCTTCAGCGACTGGTGGGCGTACAAGGTGGAGGTGATGGATGCCATCCCGTGGAACGGCCAGATGCTGTGGAAGGCGGGCGTGGTGACAAGCTTCAACTCCGACAGCGACGAGCTCGCGCGCCGCATGAACACCGAGGCCGCGAAGGCGGTGCGTTGGGGCGGGGTGCCCCGCGAGGAGGCGATCAAGTTCATCACGATCAACCCGGCGAGGCAGCTGCGGATCGACTCGCGCACGGGATCGATCGAGGTCGGCAAGGACGCGGACCTCGCGCTGTGGAGCGCGGACCCGCTCTCGATCTATGCGCGGTGCCTGGGGACGTGGGTGGACGGGGACCGCCTCTTCGACCCGGCCGCGGACGCCCGGATGCGCGCGCGCGACGCGGCCACGCGGTCGCGGCTGCTTGCGCTCGCCGTCGCGGAGTCCGGCGACTCGCCGAAGGGCGAGGGCAAGGACGCGAAGGGCGGGAAGGGCGACGCGACCCCGCCGGCCGGCGCGCCGGCCGCGGGACGCGGGTCGCCCTTGCTCGCGCGCATGCTCGACGTGCGCGACCGCGTGCTGCGCGACCGCGTGCGCGCGGGGATCGACCCCGAGGCCGTGCGTCCGGGCGAGTGCGGATGCGAGGCGATGGACACGTGGACGGCGATCTTCGAGGTCACTGGCGGCGAAGGAGGTGCGCGATGAGCGGACTCGGAACCAGGTGGGCGCGCGCGTCGTCATGGCGGGTGGCGCGCGTCGCGATGACCGGCGCCGTGACGGCCGCGTGCATCGCGACCCCCGCGCCGGCGCAATCGCCCGAGGTGCCCGCACCACCGCAGCAGGCCGTGGTCGCGGTGCGCCACGCCACCGTGCACACGTGCGTGCCCGGCGCCGCGCCGATCGCCGACGGCTACGTCGTCTTCGACCGCGGGCGCATCGTCGCGGTGGGCGCGGAGCCCATGCCCGCCGGGCTCGTGGGCGATTCCGCGCACGTCGTGGATGCGCCCGGCCACGTGCTCACGCCCGGGTTCTGGGCGGGCGCCACCGCCCTCGGCCTCGTCGAGACCCTGCAGGTCGAGGCCACCGACGACCGTACGGAGTTCGGCGACTTCCACCCCGAGGTGCGCGCGGCCGTCGCCGTGAACCCGGACAGCGACCTGCCGCCCGTGGCGCGCAGCGCGGGCATCCTGATGGCGCACGCCTTCCCGGAGGGCGGCACCGTCTCGGGCCATGCGAGCGCCATGCGCCTCGACGGCTGGACCGCGAAGGATCGCTGCGTGCGCGAGGCCGCGGGGCTCGTCCTCCGCTGGCCCATGATGGAGCCCGTGCGATCGCAGTGGACCAAGGCGACGCCCGAGGAGCAGCGCAAGGAGCGCGATCGCGCGATCGCCTCGATCGACCGGTTCTTCGACTCCGCGGAGGCCTATGTGCGCGCGCGCGACGCCGATGCGACGATCGCGCAGGAGACGCGGTTCGAGTCGATGCGCGCGGCGCTTCGGGGCGAGGAGCCGATCCTGGTCGACGCGAACTGGCCCGGGCAGATCGAGTCGGCCGTGCTGTGGGGGGCGCGCCGCGGCTATCGCATCACGATCGTCGGGGGCCTCGGGGCGCCCGAGGTGGCGCCCATCCTGCTGGCGCACAAGGTGCCGGTGGTGGTGAACGGCATCAACCGGCTTCCGCTGCGCGAGGGCGACGCGTTCGACGCCGCCTACACGGTGCCCGCGCGCCTGCACGAAGCGGGCGTCGAGTGCTCGATCGCCTCGGGCGACGAGCCGGCGCACGAGCGCTCCCTGCCCGGCCAGTGCGGCCGCGCCGTGGCGCATGGGCTCGCGCACGCCGCTGCGCTCGAGTGCGTCACGCGGAACGCCGCGCGGATCGCGGGCTGCGGCGAGACCCACGGCACGGTCGAGGCCGGCAAGAGCGCGACCCTGGTCCTCTGGACCGCGGATCCGTTCGAGGTGACCACGTCGGTACGCCGTGCGTGGATCGACGGCGGCGAGATCGACCTCGGCGACCGCCAGAAGCGGATGCGCGCCAAGTACCGCGAGAAGGAGATCCAGCGCGAGCCGGCGCCCGCGGCCCCGGACGAGCCCGTGCCGACCGCCCCGTGAGCATGCGCGTAGAGTGGCCGTGATGGCATCCAAGGACGTCGTGGACGGAAGCGGTTTCGGCTCGATCGGCGTTCCCGCGCAGCTCGTGGGCGCGCTCGCGCGCATGGGGGCGGAGCGCCCCACCCCGATCCAGCGCGAGGCGATCCCGGCCGCGATGCGCGGCGGGGACATCGCGGCCGTCGCCGCGACGGGGACCGGCAAGACGCTGGCATACCTGGTGCCCGTGGCCGCCCGCCTCCTGGCCGAGCCGCCGCACCGCACGAAGGGCCGGCCGGTGGACCCCCGGCGCAGGCTGCGCGCGCTGGTGCTCTGCCCCACGCGCGAACTCGCGCAGCAGGTGGCCCGCGAGGCCGCGCAGCTCTTCCGGGGATCGGTGCTGCGCACGACGGCCGTGTACGGCAAGAGCCCGCTGGCACCGCAGCGCGACGCGGTACGCGAGGGCATCGACCTCCTCGTCGGCACGCCCGGCCGGGTGCGCGAGCTCTGCGAGCTCGACGCCGCGTCGCTCGCGTTCGTCCAGCAGGTGGTGCTCGACGAGGCCGACCGCATGCTCGACATGGGGTTCCTTCCCCAGGCGAAGGAGATCCTGTCGCGCGCGCCCGAGTCGCGCCAGCTCCTCTTCTTCACCGCGACCATGCCGCGACCCGTGGAGGCGGTGGTCGAGGAGATGCTGCGCGACCCCGTGCGCGTCGACCTCGTGGGCAAGGAACGCGCGCGCGTGGAGGGCACGCCCGAGGTGCGGCGCGACCTGGGCCAGCACCTCTTCGACGTCCCGGACGCGGCGAAGACCGCCGTCACCGTGGCGCTCGTGAAGGACGGCAAGCGGCGCGGCGTGATGGTGTTCTGCCGCACGCGGCGCCGCGCTGGCTGGGTGGCCGCGGCGTTGCGCAAGCACGAGGTGCGGACGGTGCTCATCCACGGTGACCGGAGCCAGCGCCAGCGCCAGGAGGCGCTCGCGGACTTCGTCGCGGGCAAGGCTGACGTCGTGGTCGCGACGGACGTCGCCGCACGCGGGCTGCACGTGCCCGCCGCGCGCACCGTCATCAACTACGACGTACCGCTCCTGCCCGAGGAGTACGTGCACCGCGTCGGGCGGGCGGGCCACGGCGGCGGAACGGCCGAGGCGTTCACGTTCCGCTGCCCGGCGGACATCGATCGATGGAACCAGGTGGAACGGATGACGCGCGTGCGGCTCGAGGCCACCGAGGCGCCGCGCCACCAGGACTACCTGCGGCCGCAGGATCGGCTCGTTCCCGACGTCGAGGGCGAGGACGCGCGGCCCGGCGCCAGGGGCCGGTCCGGCCGCACGGGCGCACGCGCGGGCATGAAGCGCGGGCCATCGCGGAGCGCGCGAACCACGGGCGCCCCGGGCACCGCGCCCACGCGGCCGGCGAAGTCGGGGCGTGCGACGCGGGCGGTTCGCGGGGAAGTCGCGCCGGGCACGGAGCCACGCAAGCCCGAGCGGTCGCTCGCGGACATGATCCGCTGCGCGCCCGCGGCACTGAAGCGCCGCAAGCGCCGCGTGCAGCAGGGCTCGGCAGCGGGACGCGCGGCCGTCGGCCGCGGTTCGCAGCGCAAGGCCCCCATCGGCAAGGGTCAGAAGCCCGGCGGCGGCGTGCGCCCCCGCGGGTGAGGCGCTGCGTCACTCGGCCGGCATCATGGGCACGATCACGCGCAGGAAGATCGCCATGAACACGAACAGGCCGACCATGCCGAGCACGACCTGCGTGCCCATCCTCGCCACGGCCTTCCAGTAGCCGGACATGTCGTCCTGCCGCACGGCCTTCCAGGCCATGCTGATGAGGAACGACATCGGGATCACGAGGAGCCACCACCAACGGGCGACGCCCGGCGCGGGACCGACGAACGGGATCCACGGCTGCATCGCCGCATCCTACGGCGCGCGCAGGGGCGCGACGCCGGCCATCGCGTAGTCATTGGCCGACGGGGAGCCGGTCGGCGCGTCGACGGAGGATCGCGCCGCGAGGAGCGCCGCGAGCGCGACCGAGGGCGGCGCGAGGACCGTGACGAGCGCGGCGATCCGCACGCGGCCGCGGCGCGCGGGCCATGCCGCGAGCGCACCCGCCCCGGGCGCGGCCGCAAGCAGCCACCAGCACCATGCGGGAAAGCCCGACTCGTCGTACCCGCGCGCCACGAGGCAGAGGACGCCGAGCGCGGCGGCGAACGCGCCGGAGACGGCGGGCGCCGCGTGAACCACGCGCGGGAGGCTCGCGGACATCACGGCCCAGGCCGCCGCGGAGGCGCTCAACGCACCGCACGTGACGGCCAGCTTCGCGAACCCGGAGAGCAGCACCATGCCGGACGCGACGGCAAGGCATGCCCACCACCCTGCGAACGTGGCCCAGGCTGGTGCCGCACGGCGCTCGCCCGGTGCGACGCACATCGACCATGCGGCACCCGCACCGCCGATGGCGGCGGCCGCCGCGGCGATGAACTTCGGCGCCGCGTCCGGCAGGCCCGGCGGCTTCACCATCGCGCACGCGACCAACGACGCCGCCGCGGCGGCGGCCGTCGCCATCGCGCGCCCGGGGACCATGGCGAGGGCCGAAGACACGAGCGCCGCGACCACCGCGGCCCATCCAAGCCACTGGTACGACACGGCCGGCGCCGCCACGTCCCGCCACGAAGGCTCCTGGAACGCAACGGCCCACGCGAGGGGCAGCACCGCCAGGACCGCGAGCATCCACCCTCCGGGCCACGCCGGGGTCGCGTGCGGACCGGCCGGGGATCGCGGACGCGCCGCCCGGCCCGCCAGCGCGGCGACGAGCCACGCCAACGCGGCCATCACCGCGACCGGTGCGGCCACGGCACGCAGCGCAAGGTCAAGTTCCATGTTCGCTCGTCCGCCGGGCGAGGATCGTCACTTGGCGAGGTTGCCCTCGAGGGCCACGGTGACGCGGACCTCGTCGCCGATCGCGCCCTTGTCGACGCCGTAGGTGATCCCGAAGTCGCTGCGCTTGATCGTGAAGGTGGCCTCGAACCCGGACTTCATGCCGCGGCCCATGTCGGCCATGCCCGTGTACTCGAGCTTCGCGGTGACCGGCTTCGTGACGCCCTTCATCGTGAGGTCGCCCTTGAGCATGCCCCCTGCCGCGGACGCACCCTCGACGCCCGTGCTGCGGAACGTCATGGTCGGGAAGTCCTTCGCGGAGAAGAAGTCGGGGCTGCGCAGGTGCTTGTCGAGGTCGCCGTTGCCCGAGTCGACCGACTCGATCGCGATCGTGACGTCGAACTTCGCGGTCGCGAGGTCAGACGGGTCGAACGAGTACGTCCCCGAGACGTCGTTGAAGCGGCCCCAGAACTGGCCGGCGCCCATGTGCATGACGCGGAACAGCGCCTTCGAGTGGACGCCGTCGACCGTGAACGAGCGCATGCCCGCGGCGGGCGCACCCTTCGCCGCCGGTGCGGAGGGGGTCTGGACGGCGGGCGCGGCCACGGTGAGCGAGGCGGCGAGGGTGGCGACGGTGGCAATCAGCAGCATGGATCGGGTTTCCTGGATCAAGGGATGCGGTCAGTGGACGTGGCCGACGGCCAGAGACGGTGAATCGGCGCGGGTGACTCCTTTCGAGCCACCCCGCCTTGGTTCTGTTTCGGCATTTCGAGCCGATCAGGGGTTGGATTCACTTGTTATCAGACTATACAATCAGCCGGTTGGTATTGAACCCAATTCGCTGCATGAGCCCATCGAACTCATCGAGCGAGTGAAAGGCGACCCGAATCTCTCCGGCGCCTTTCCGCCGGCCCACTTTCACGTGAACCCGGGTTCCGAGGTACTCCTCCAGCGCGCGCTGGAGTTGCGCGACGTGTGCACTCGGAACGGTCATGGACCCCGCCCGGCCAGATGTTCCACGTGGAACCCGCGGCGATGACGCCCGGACAGCATCCTCAAGTTGCCGAACCGACCATGACTCGCTGACTGCCTGCCGCAGCACCTCGGACCGACGAGCCAGGTCGGTGACCCCGAGCAAGACCTTGGCGTGCCCCATCGAGATCGCGCCATCACGGACGGCCTGCCCGGTGGCACCGTCGAGATCGTTCAGGCGAAGAAGGTTCGTGACGGTGGCCCGGTCGAGTCCCACCCGTTGGCCGACTTCCTGGTGTGACAGGCCGAACTCGTCCGCAAGCCGACGAAGTGCCTTGGCCCGCTCCATGGGGTTCAAGTCCTCGCGCTGCACGTTCTCGATCAGTGCGAGCTCGGCAGCCGACTGGTCGTTCACTTCATGAACGATGGCCGGGATGTGGGTCCAACCCAGTGACTTGACGGCGCGCCACCGACGTTCGCCCGCGATGAGTTCATGGCGTCCGCCCGCAATCGACCGGACCACCACCGGCTGCATCAAGCCCGCGTGCCGAATGCTCTCCGCCAGCGACGCCAGCGCCTGCGGCGCGATGTGCTCGCGAGGCTGGAACTCCCCGGGCGAGATCGCTTCGACCGGCAGGGACATCACACGGTCCGCGCCACGCTCCGCCAAGGGAAGTTCCGTTGGCGCCGAGGGACTTCGCTGTGCAACCGTCGCGCCGGACGCGGCTCGGGCCTGGTGCGCTGCCGCGGGGGTGGTCCCGGGTGCCCCTGCTCGGGCCACCGGAACCGGAATCAATGCTCCCAAGCCTCGCCCGAGCCTTGAAGGGGATGGGTCGTGCTTGCCAGTGTTCTGCTTTGCCATGGGTGCGCCTTTGTGCGTTCACGTTCCACGTGGAACACCCGCAGCGTAGCGATCCCCGCCCGCAGCATCAGGATGTGTTATTTGGACATTAAGTCACCCGACCGCGATCGGCGTCAGTGGTGCCGGCGTGTCAACGCAGGACACCCCCGCACGCTGCACGCGCGCGCGCATCCCCTCGCGTGCCACCGGGTCGCCGTGGTTCAGCATCACCATGGACGGTGCGCGGCCCCCGCCGGCGATCCAGTCCACCATCTGCCCAGGGTCCGCGTGGCCGCTCAACCCATGCAGCCGCCGCACGCGAGCGCGCACGTCGATCTCGGTCCCGTTGATCCGCACGCGCCGCGCACGACCCTCGGCCAGTGCCTCGGCCAACGAGCCGGGCAGCACGTACCCCGTGAACACGACGAGACCACGGTCGTCGCCGAGCCGCTGCTCGAGGTGGTGCAGCACCGGGCCCGCGTCGCAGAACCCGCTGCCCGCAAGCACGATTCCCGCACCGGTGCGGCCGGCCACGCGCATCGAGTGCTTCCGCGACCACAGGCAGTGCAGGCCGTCGAACTCGAACGGCGACCGCCCGGCGCCGGACATGCCGCGCGCCGCCTCCGAGAGGAGCGAGGGGTGCCGGCGGCACAGCTCGGACGCTCGGATCGCCATCGGGCTGTCGAGGTAGACCGGAACTCCCTCGAGCACGCCCTCGTGGGCCAGCCGTGCCAGATGGTGCACGATGAGCTGCCCGCGGCCCACGCTGAAGGTGGGCATCACGGCGGTGCGCGAGCCATGCCGGCAGTCCTCGACCACGCGCCGCAGCTCGGACGCGATGTCGCTGCTCGGGGCATCGTCGGGCCTTGCGCCGGTGGTCGATTCCATGATGACCACGTCCGCGTCCGGGCAGCGCCCGCGCTCGGCGAGGTAGCCGTCGCCCGTGGGCCCCACGTCGCCGGAGAACACGATGCGCGTGCGCGACGGGCCGTGCTTGACCTCGAACTCGACCGAAGCGCTCCCGATCACGTGGCCCGCGTCGTGCAGCCGCATGCGCACGCCGGAGGCGACGTCGCGCCATGCGCCGTAGGGAATGCCGACCACCATTCGCGCGGTGCGTTCGGCATCGCCCGCGCCGTAGAGCACGGGCGGGTCCTCGAACCGCTCCATCGCCGCGGCGATGGCGGGGTCGGGCGGGGGATCGACCACCACCGCCTCGGGGCCGGTGCCGTCGCGATGCTCGGTGAGCCGCACCTTCTGCAGGTTCGCGGAGCTCTTGAGCACCATGGGCAGAAGCTCGGCGGTGGGCTCCGTGCACAGGATCACGCGGTCGAAGCCGAGCCGCGGAAGCATGCCGAGCCGCCCGCAATGGTCGATGTGTGCGTGCGTGCACACCACCGCGTCGAGCCGGCGGAAGTCGATCGGGGGGGCATCGACGTTGCGGAGTTCCTGCGCGGGAGACCCCTGGAAAAGGCCGAAATCCACGAGGATCCTGGCATGCTCCGTCTCGAGGAGCGTGCAGCTCCCCGTGACCTCGCCTGCGGCACCGAAGAACGTGAGCGTGGGCTGGCTGGGCACGAAGCGCCGATCAATCCCAGCGGAAGACGCCCTTGCGCCACGCGTACATGTACGCGAGCACGCTGGTGGCGATGAAGAACAGGATGCGCGCCAGGAACAGGCCGGCCATCGGGCTCTGCGGCTCGAGCTGCGCGTAGGCCACGGCCCACGGGTACAGGAAGATCACCTCGACGTCGAAGAGCAGGAAGGTCATCGCCACCACGAAGAAGCGCACGTTGAAGCGCTTGCGAGCGGTGCCGATCGCGGCCATGCCCGACTCGTAGGTGTCGCCCTTGATCGCGCCCTCGCGGCGCGGGCCGAGCAGGGCGCTCGCGCCGATGTTCACGATGGCGAACACGACGCTCATCCCGATCGCCATCGCGATGGGGATGTAGGTGGTGAGGTCGGAGGACGCGAGGACCGTCATCGGGAGCGGAATGGTAGCAGCGGTCAGCTTGCCGCGAAGCGGGGCCGCAGCGCGCCCGAGAGCCCGAACATCGCGACGCACAGGAGGCCGAGCAGGGGCCTCCCGAGCAGGAAGCACGTCGCGGCGTCGACCAGCGGGATCCCGCCGAGCCACGTCCCGACCGCCGCGGGCACCGCCTCCGCGCGCGCGGAGGCCGCGAGCCGGGCGCCCGTCACCACGCCGACCACGGCGGCGGCCATCGCCGCGAGCCCCAGCGTCACCAGCACGGCGGACTCAGGCCCCACGCCCTCGGCGAGCCACACCCCGAGCGGCGCACACGCGGCCAGCGGCAGCGCCCACCGGACCGCGCGGGCCACGGGCGGCAGGCCCTGCACCTCGTTGCGCGCGACGAGCCCCAGCGCGGCCACGTACGCGAACGCGCCCCCGGCCACCCACCCGAGCAACGCCCCGTCGGCGCCCGGCGACACGGCGAGCGCCGCGATCACGGGCACGATCGCGCGGCACGCCGCCATCACGAGGAATGCGCCCGGGAACCACGCATGCACGGCGTTGTAGAGCACCACGCACCCGGCGAGCAGCACGGCCCACCACCGCACGGCCTCTCCCATGGACGCGAGCATGGCCACACCCACGCCGAGCGTCGCAAGCCCCGCGAATCGCGCGCGTGCGACGCCGATGCGGCCCGACGGGATCGGCCGCGATGGGCGCTCGCGCGCATCGACCTGCGCGTCGAACGCGTCGTTGAGCACCATGCCCGCCACGTACGTGAGCACGGTGCCGGCGACAAGCACCACGCCGGGCCCGAACGGCACCGGCACGTCCGCGAGCCGCGCCTGGAGCCCCACCGCCATGCCGGCGAACACGTTCGACACGACGGTCGGCGCGTTGCCGACCCGCATCAGCTCGAGCCACGCGCCCACGCCGCCGCGCGCGCTCACGTGGCGCTCCCCGCACGGGCGAACCCGGTGCGTTGCGCCGCGCCGGCGCACCACTCCACCTCGCGCGCGATGCCGTCCACCAGCGCCTGCCCCTCGCGTGCGCCGTCGGGCAGCGCGTCCCACGCGTACGTCTCGACCTCGAGCTGCGGGCGCTCGTCCGCCGGCCACGAGGCGAGTTCCTCGAGGCACTCGACGATCGCGGCCTGCGTCGTCGCGAGCGCACCGAGCCGTGCGGCGAAGACCGGCACGTGGAAGTGCGTGCGCCACGTGCCGTGCGTCCCCGAGGCGAGCGCGAACGGCAGGTCCTCCCAGAACCCGACGGTGCCGTCCTCGCGGCGCACGCACGTCTGGTGCAGCCATCGCGGCTCCGCGAAGGTCGAGAGCACGACCAGCGAATCGGGCGACCCGTCGGCCTCGATGGCGCTCGAGACCTGCACCTTGTGGACGCCGATGCCGGCGTCGCGATACGCCCGCAGCGCATCGCGCTGGCCTTCGAACATCACCGCGGAGTGGCACGTGTCGTGGCACACGCCCACGTAGCGACGCACGTCCGGCCCGCCGGCGCGGGAGCGCAGCGCATGCTCGAAGAAGCCGACGAGGTCGCGCGCGCGGTCGAGCATGCATCCGGGCTCGGGCTCGAGGTCGACCGTGATGCGCACGCCCGTGCGATCCTCGAGGCGTGCGAGGTGCGCCGCGAGCTGCTCGAGCATCGCGCCCGCCAGGCCCGCGCTCGCGCCGCAGCCCTCGAGGCTGAAGCGCTCGCGCCAGCCGAGCGGAAGCGTGCTGATCGAAGCACGCGCGCTCCCCGCGGGAAGGAGGTCCACCAGCAGGTCCGCGAGCTGCGTCGTGTGCATCAACCGGCGCACGTCGGCCCAGTGCGGCTCGTACACGAGGTGCTTCACGGTCGGGAGGTGGAAGTCGTGGTACGGGAACCCGTTCAGCGTGACGACCGAGAGCCCCGCGTCCGCGAGGTCGTCGCGCAGCCGCCGCGCGCCGCCCGGCTCGGCCGAAAGCTCCTGCGCCGCACGCGCCGAGAGCCACAGCCCGACCGGAAGCACCGATCCGGGGGCGACGCGCGACCGCACCGCGCCCATCGTGCCGATGACCGCCGCACGCGTCTCGTCGAGCGTGCGTCCGGCCAGGACGTTCGTGCAGTACGCCGGGAGCACCCGGACCTCAGGGCTTCGGGACGTCGGAGCGCGTCACCGTGCGGCGCTTCGTGGTGGTCTTCGTGCCGTTGCGCACCTCGACGCGCACCGTCTCGGTGACCGTCTGCGTCACGGTCACGCCCTTCACGGTGGAGGTCGAGCTGGAGCTGGACGTCGACTCGCTGGTCGACTCGCCCTTCTCGTCGGTGGGCTCCGAGGTGACCTCCTCGGTGGTGCCCGGCTCAAGGGCCTCCGACGGCTGCTTGGCGGAATCCCCGCGCTTCCAGACCCCGTCGACGGGCTTGGTTCCTGGCGACTTCGACGCGGGCTCCTTCGCTCCCGGGGCCTTCGCGGCGGGGTCCGCCGCGTCCTTTCCGAGCGCGGCGAGGATGGCCGTGTCGAGCTCGGCGTTGGGCGACCCCACGAACGCGACCTTGCCGTCCTTGCCGACCACCATCGACGTCGGGATGGTGCGGCGCTTCGCGGCGTTCATCCAGTCCTGCGCCATCGAGCCGTCGGTGTCGAGCGCGATGCGGAACCCGACGTCCTTGCCGCGGCCGTCGAGGAACTCGCGCACCTTCTGTTCCATGGCCGCGGCATCGGGCGCGCGCTCGAATCCCGCCACGCCGATCACGGTGAGCTCGGGGTGGTCCTTCTGCAGCTTCGAGAGGTGCGGCATCGTGCGGATGCACGGCCCGCACCACGTCGCCCAGAACTCGAGCACGTAGACCTTGCCCGGCTCGAACACGGACACGGCCTCGCCCTGCATGAACTTCTCGACCGAGAGCGCCGGGGCGGCGGAACCCGCGGCAAGCACGTCACCGAGCGACAGGACCGAGGCAAGCGCAATGGTCAGCATGCGTGCAGGCTACCGGGCACGCGCGGCGTCCACGAGCCTGCGGAAGATTCCCACCCCCAGCGCCTCATCGGCCGTCCGCTCCGGGTGCCACTGCACGCCCACGGAGAAGGGCCGCGACGGGTCGCGGATGGCCTCGATCACGCCGTCGTCGGAATGGCCGATCACCTCGAACCCGGGTGCGTCGGCGATCGCCTGGTGATGCCAGCTCGCGACCGGCCCCGCGCCGAGCTCGGTCCGTACCGCATGGACGCGGTCGTCACGGTGGCGGTCGGCGTCGGCGATGACGTCCGCGAGGTGCTGGATGAGGCGCGCCCCTCGGTGCACGCCCATGAGCTGCATGCCCAGGCACACGCCGAGCAGCGGGACCTCCGGGCGACGCTCGAGCGCGTCGAGCAGCGCGAGCTCCGCCGCCTGCCGCGACGGGTCCATCACCCTCGCCTCCGGGTGCAGCGGGATCCCGAACGGGCGCGTGTCGACGTCGTCGCCCCCGATGATCACGACCGCATCCAGCCGGTCCAGTGCCGGCTCGCGCGAAGCGGCGCACGCCGGAAGCAGCACGGGAATGCCGCCCGCGGCGAGCACCGCGTCGACGTAGGTCGACCGCACCTGGTGCCGGGGGCGGCCACGGTCGTCGTGCGCCAGGTCCGCGGTGATTCCGACCAACGGAGGACGTTCACTCGCCATGCACGGACGATATTGCATGCGGCGCCTCCCGCGGGCATCATGCGGCGAATGCGCGCCCCCCTCGTGATCGCCGTCGCCCTGGCCGCGTCCGCTCCCCTCCACGCCGAGATCCGGCTGCCCGCCGCGTTCACCGACCACATGGTGATCCAGCGCGACCGGCCGGTCCGCGTGTTCGGATCGGCGCAGACCCACGAGGAGATCACGGTCGAGGTCCGCGACTCCAAGGGAGCCGTCGTTCGCAGCGGTCGCACGACGGCCGACCAGTCGGGGCACTTCGCGCTGTCGCTCGAGCCGCTCAAGGGAAGCAACGACCCGCTGGTGCTCGAGGTCCGGGGCTCGAACACGATCACGGTCGGCGACATCCTGGTGGGCGACGTGTGGATCGCCGGCGGGCAGAGCAACATGGAATGGCCGCTGGCCGCGACGGGGCCGCAGCTCGAGGCCGCGAAGGCGGTGCCGCTCGACGGCGCCATCCGGGTCCTCAAGGCGCCCCACGTGACCGCCAACCGGCCCGCCGAGACGATCGACGCGCGCTGGCAGGTGCTCGACGCGACGACGTTGCCCGAGACGACGGCGGTCGGCTTCTGGTTCGCGACCGCCATCCACGCGCGCACCGGGCTGCCGGTCGGGATCCTCTCGATCAACTGGGGCGGCACGCGCGCCGAGCCATGGGCCGACCTCGCGACGCTCGGTTCGGACGCCGCGTACACCGAGTCCATCGGGCGCCAGCGCATGGCCGTCGACGCATGGCACCGCCTCGGCCAGGCCGAGCGCGACCGCGCCTACGAGGCCCGGCGGCGCGTGTTCCAGGCGGCCGGCACGCAGTGGTGGACCTCGGTGAACGCCGATGAACCGGGAATCACCGGCAAATGGGCCGATCCGGCCACCGCGACCGACGTCGAGGGCTGGCGCGCCGTCTCGCTGCCGTCGGCATGGAGCGCCGATGCCGAACTGCGCGGGTTCGACGGCACCGCGTGGTTCCGCCGACAGGTGACCATCCCGGAAGCCTGGGCCGGCAAGGAGCTGACGCTCGAGCTCGGCCCGATCGACGATGCCGACGTCGCGTTCTGGAACGGCCGCGCGATCGCCAACACGATCGCCGACTGGACGTCGCCGCGCAGGTACCGCGTGCCCGCGCCGCTCGTGAAGTCCGGGGAGGCGACGCTCGCCGTCGAGGTGCTCGACATGCACGGCGAAGGCGGGTTCTGCGGCGACGCCGCCGCGATGAAGCTCTCGTGCAAGGAGTCGACCGACCCGCCGATCGCACTCGCGGGCGAGTGGCGCATGCGTCTCGGCCGCGAGGCGAAGGGGCTGCCGCAGCCGCCCGAGCGGCCCGCGCGCGACTCCGCGCCCGGCACGGGAGTCACGTCGCCGGGCGCGCTCTTCAACGGGATGATCGCGCCCTTCACGGGCTTCGGCGTGCGCGGCGCCATCTGGTACCAGGGCGAGAGCAACGCGGGATCCGAGGCCGAGGCAGGGGCCTACGCGACGCTGCTGCCGCTCGTGATCCGAAGCTGGCGCGCGGCGTTCGAGCAGCCCGACATGCCCTTCGGCGTGGTCAGCCTCGCGTCGTTCATGCAGCACCGGCCGGACGCGCCGATCCACGGCACGTGGCCGGTCCTGCGCGAGTCCCAGCTTGCGGCCGAGCGAAACTCCCCGAACGTCGGCGTCATCACGACGATCGACGTGGGCGACGCCGACGACATCCACCCGGTCGACAAGCGCTCCGTCGGCGAACGACTCGCGCGATGGGCGGCGTCGGTGAGCTACGGCGCCCAGGACCTGGCGTGGCGCGGCCCGCGCCCGAAGAGCGCTCGGCGCGAGGGCGACGGGATCGTGGTCTCGTTCGACGCCGAGCGCGGTGCGCTCGCCACGCGCGACGGCAAGCCGCCCGCGTCGATCGCGGTCGCGGGCGAGGACGGCGTGTTCCGCATCGCGCAGGCCGAGATCCGGCCGCCGAACGCGATCTTCGTGCGGAGCCCGGACGTCGCCACGCCCATGGAGGTCCGCTACGCGTGGCAGGACAACCCCGCCGACGCGAACCTCGTCGACGACGCGTCCAAGCTGCCCGCGCACCCGTTCCGGATCCGCGTCGAGGCCGACCCGGTGCAGGCCACACCCGTCAGGTGACCGGCTTGCCCGGCCTCATCCAGCGGCGCACCGCGAAGAGCGCGCTCGCCGTGCCCAGCGCGGCGACGCCGTACCCCACGGCGTAGGCACGCGCCGACGCGCGCTGGACGGCCGCGAAGTCCGCGTCCGAGGACGCGTCCGCGCGCGCGTTCGGGTCGCCGGAACGCAGCATCGCCCGAAGCCTCGCCACGGACGCCGGGTCCTCGAGCCGCTCGGCGCGCGTGAACGCGCCCATGGAGATCGCGACCGCGGCCGCCACCGTGGCCACGCCGACGCTGCCGCCGACCTGGCGCATCGTCTGCACGAGGCCCGAGACCTGCCCGCGCTCGGAGTGCGGCACGCGGCCGAGCGCATCGGTGTTCGTCGGGCTCATCGTGAAGGCGATGCCGAGCCCGAGGACGAACATGCCCGCCGCCATCACGGGGTAGCTCTGCGCCCACGCGCCCGCGGCCTGCACCAGCATGCCCCCGCTCGCCATCGCGGTTCCCCACGTCGCCGGCGCGCGCACGCCCGCACGGTCGTACCAGCGCCCGGCCACGTGCACCACCAGGATCACGGGCGCAAGCATGGGCAGGAGCGACGCGCCGGCCTCGGTGGGCGAATACCCCAGCACGTCCTGCGCGTAGAGCGAACCCGCGACCACCAGCCCCGTCATCGCGAACTGCATGCACATGATGACCACGGCGTCCGCGGCCAGGGCGTGGTCGGCGAAGAGGCGCAGCCGCAGCAGCGGGCGCGGGTGGTTCCACTGCCGGCGCACGAACGCGGCGAGCGCGACGGCGCCCCCCGCGAGCGCCGCGAGCGTGAGCGGGTCGTCCCACCGGAGCGAACCGTCCGCGCGCGCGGCACCCAGTTGCTGGATCCCGAACACCAAGGGCGGCAGCCCCAGCATGAGGAGGATGCCGCCGAGCCAGTCGATGTGCCGGTCCGGGCTGCGCGAGTCGCGCGGCCGCGCGACGAGCGTGAGGATGACGGCGGCCGCGGCGATCGGCAGGTTCAGGAGGAACACCCACTTCCAGCCCCATCCCTCGACGATGACGCCGCCGACCGCCGGCCCGAGCGCCATGAACACCATCGGGATGCCCACGTACGCGGCCATGGCCTTGCCGCGCTCGCCGGGCGCGAACGCGCCGATCACGAGCGCACCCGACGCCGGCTGCATGAGGCATGCGGCCACGCCCTGCAGGACGCGGCCCGCGATCATCTGCGTCCCGTCGCGCGCGAACGCGCAGACCGCGCTCGCGGCGGCGAACGCCACCACTCCGGCGACGAACGCAGGCACCTTCCCGACCAGGTCGCCGATGCGCCCGCCGATCGCCATGAGCGACGCGAGCGCGAGCAGGTAGCTCGTCACGATCCACGCCTGCCCCATGTCGTCCATCCCGAGCGACGCGCCGATCCGCGGGAGCGCGACGCCGACCACGGTCATGTCGATGAAGATCATCGACAGGCTGCCGGTCATCGCCAGGAGCACCAGCCCGCGCCGCGGCTGCGCGCCGTCGCCCACCGCGTGCGGAGCCGGTGCGGCAGGCGAGGTCATCGCGTGACGTCCGGCGCCGTCGGGCGCAGGGGCTGCGCGCTGAAGCGGCCCGACTGCGAGAGGAAGCGCTCCGGGTTCTCGAACGTGACGCGCCGCACCAGCGACTCGAGGTGCCCGCGGCGCCGCATCTCCATCTGGGCCTTCGGCACCGCGACGGGATCGCTGTGCCCCCAGTCGCCGGCCGAGTTCATCCAGATGCGCTCGCTGCCCCAGCACTCGATGATGTCCACCGCGCGCTGCGGCGTGCACTTCGTGTCCGGGTACAGCGTCATGCCGCACCAGAACCCGCGGTCGAGCACGTTGCCCACCGTGTGCTCCTCGACGTGGTCGATGAGGACCCGGCCCGGGTCGAGCGTGGGGAACCGTCGGATCGCGTCCATGATGAGCCGCGTCCCCTTCAGCTTGTCCTCCAGGTGCGGCGTGTGCACCAGCACGAGCAGCCCGTGGTCGCTCGCCAGCTGCAGGTGCGCCTCGAGGATCTCGAGCTCGTTGCGGCTGTTCTTGTTGAGCCCGATCTCGCCGATCCCGAGCACGTTCTCGCGCTCGAGGAACCCGGGGATCAGCCCGATCACCTCGCGCGCGAAGACCGGGTCCTCGGCCTCCTTCGGGTTGATGCAGAGCCAGGCGTGGTGGCGGATGCCGTACTGCGCGGCCCGGCGCGGCTCGGACTCGGTGAGCTGCCGGAAGTAGTCGAAGAACCCCTTCGGGCTCGAGCGGTCGTACCCGGCCCAGAACGCCGGCTCCGTGATTGCCACGCACCCGGCGCGCGCCATGCGGACGTAGTCGTCCGTCGTGCGGCTCACCATGTGCACGTGCGGGTCGATGTACACGTCAGCCACCGCCCTTCGCGGGGTCGTGCGCGCCGGTCGCGCCCTTCATGCCGGCCCTCGCGACCGGCTCGGAGGATGGGTCGCTCAGGAGCTCGAGCACGCGGCGCGCGCGGTCGGGGCGCCCGTCGCCGAGGATCGAGACGGCCGCGTGGAACGCGCACATGCGGAAGTCGTCGTCGCCCGCGCCGGCCCGATCCACCCGGTCGAGGAACGCGGCCACGTCGAGCAGCCGCGCACGGTGCTCCATGAAGTACGCGTCGACGACCTGCGCGCGGGTCATCGGCGTGCCGCCGCCATTCGCGCCTGCTGCCATGGGCGCAAGTCTAGGTGGACGCCGCGTCGAGCACCGCGCGCCGCAGGAGCGACGGGTCGATCGCGTGGACGTCGGTTCCCTCGCCGATCGCCCGCAGGAGCGTGATCGTGAGCCGGCCGCCGAGGTGCTCGCGGAACTCCTCCAGGCCCGCCTCGACCGCGCCGAGGTCGGCGAGCAGGGGGTGCGAGGTCGGCAGCCCGAGCGCGCGCAGCACGGCGACGACACGCGCACCCGACGACGCGTCGAGCAGCCCCGCGTGCACCGAGTACGTCGTGTCGACCGCGACGCCGATCGCCACGGCCTGGCCGTGCGGGAGCTCGCCGTCCGTCATCCCCTCGAGCCGGTGCGCCAGCCAGTGCCCGAAGTCGAGCGGGCGCGCGCTGCGCACCTCGAACGGGTCGCCGCCGAGCACGATGTGCCGGTAGTGCAGCTCGGCGCTGCGCACGATGACCGGCATCGCCGCGGCCATGTCGCGCGCGCGGATGGCCGCGGCGTCGCGCTCGATCCGCGCGAACAGCTCGGGGTCGCGCAGGAGCGCGATCTTCACCGCCTCGCTGAAGCCGCCGATCCAGCTCCACTCCGGCGACGACTCGAGCAATGCCTCGTCGCAGACCACCGCGTGGGGAACGGCGAACGCACCGACGAAGTTCTTCTTCCCGCCGGCATTGATGCCGTTCTTGACGGCCATGCCCGCGTCGTCCTGCGAAAGCGTCGTGGTCGGCAGCCGCACCAGGCGGCACCCGCGGTGCGCGATCGCGGCGCCGAACCCGACGGCATCGAGCACCGCCCCGCCGCCCACCGCGATCACGCAGCTCTGGCGGTCGATCCGGTGCGCGTCGACCGCGCGCACCACGCGCTCGGGCACCTCCATGGAGCGCTTGCACCGCTCGCCGCCGGGCACCTGCTCGACGCACGCGAGCTCGGGCATGCCCTCGCGCGCGCGCAGGTACGCCGCCAGGCGCGCGCCGAGCTCCGGGTGCGCGGCCGCGACGCCCTCGTCGACGAAAGCGATGCAGCGCGCCGAACCCGCCAGCGCGTCGGCGAGCGAAGGGTTGCCCGCGTCGAGCGCGCCGCGCGTGAACGCCACGCGGTGCCGGAAGGGCACCGAGAACGGGACGTCGAGGGTGGCCGGGACGTGGGCGTGCCGCATCGGGAACGGCGCATCGTAGGTCCGCAAGCACACCCGGCCCGGCCGCTTCGCGGCACGGACCGGGGTCGTGGGGGCTTGGATTGCCGGACGCGGGACAGCCGCGCGGCGGTCACTGCCGCCGAAGGCGGTCGGGAACGATGATGCGAGGCGCCGCGGGGGCAGGTTGCGGGGCCATGGGTGCATCGGCCGCCGCGACCGCGCGCGGCGCGTCGTCGAGCATGGCCTTCACCTCGACCGACTCGCCGTCGCGCATGACCTCGACGACGCACTCGGTGCCGGGCTTGCACAGGCGGATCTGGCGCATCACGCGCCGCATGTCGGGAGTCTCGGTCCCGTTCACCTTGACGATCACGTCGCCGGGCTCGATGCCCGCGCGCGCCGCGGGGCCGTCCTCGACCACCGAAGCGACCATCACGCCTCCGTCGGCGACCGTGCCGGAGGCGCGGCGCACGGCCACGGGCTGCATCTGCACCCCGAGGAAGCCGCGCGCCGGCGCGCTTCCGGCGATGATCGAGTCGACGACGTCGCGCGCCAGGGTGGCGGGAATCGCGAAGCCGATGCCGTCCGAGCCTCCGCTGCGGCTCTCGATGGCGGTGTTGATGCCGACCACGCGCCCGTCCATGTCCACGAGCGGCCCGCCCGAGTTGCCAGGATTGATCGTGGCGTCGGTCTGCAGGTAGCTCTCGAGCGGGCTGAGCCCCACCTCGCGGCCCTTCGCGCTGATGATGCCGGCGGTCACGGTGTCTCGCAGGCCGAACGGCGCGCCGAGCGCGATCACCCAGTCGCCGACCTCGGCCGCGTCGCTGTCGCCGAAGGCGATCGGGACGAGGTCGGGCAGGTCCACCTTCAGCACGGCGAGGTCGGTCTCGGCGTCGGACCCGACGAGACGCGCGTCCGACTCGCGGCCGTCATGCAGCTTCACGCGGATGCGACCGCCCATGCGGACGACGTGGTTGTTCGTCACCACGTGGCCGTCTTCGCTCACGATGAAGCCGGTGCCCATGCCCTGCGGGACCTGCATCGGCACCACCTGCACCGGCGCCATGCCGCGCATGCGGACCACGCCGGGCGTGGCCTGCGGGACCACCTCGATGGAGACCACCGAGGGCCCCGCATGCTTGGCGACGGCTCGGAAGGCGCGCGAGAGGTTCCTGGCGTGGCTCACCGCCTCCTGCACGTCCGGGGGCAGCGTCTGCCCTGAACCGGACGGCAGGCCGTCCGCCCACACAGCGGACGAGGAGGCGAGGACGCACGCCACGATGGACCGTGAGAGCCAGGGGTGCATGTCGTGCGTACGACCTCCTGCCGCCGCGGTTCGCGAAAAACCGGTCGGGATCGAAAATCTCGTTATCAGGGCCCGTGCCGCCCCTTCCGGGGCGACCAATCATCCCGCGCGCGGGTGCTCGGCGAGCCGCGCCAGGAATACGCCCGCCGCCACGCCGACGTTCAGCGAATCCACGCCTTCGGCCATCGGAATCCGCGCGCGATGCGTGCACGCCGCCAAGGCGGCCTCGCCGAGCCCCGCGAACTCCGCGCCCACCAGCACCGCGATGCGCCGCGGCGCGTGCCCGTCGAGCGACCGAGCCGCCTCGGCCAGCGTGCTCGCCCCGCGACCCGTGGCGCCGACCACCGCGAACCCCGCGTCGTCGCGAAGCCACGCGAGCTCCGCGGCCCAGTCCGCGCTGCGCGCGAACGGCACGCGCAGGGCGTGCCCGCAGCTCACGCGAAGGCTCTTGCGGTAAAGCGGATCGTGGCACGAGGGCGAGAGCAGCACGCCCGCGCACCCGAAGGCCGCGGCGTTGCGGAAGAGCTGGCCGATGTTGTCGATGTTGTTGACGTCCTCGACGGCGAGCACGAGCGCGTCGCCCGACGCCGGCACCACCTCGCGCACGGAACGCTCCGGCGGGCGGCGGCCCACCGCGAGGAACCCGCGGTGGATCGCGAACCCGACCACCGAGTCGAGCACGTCGTCGGCCGCGAGAAGGACCTCGGGATCCGCTCGGCCCGTGCGCCACGGCGCAGCCGCGCGCACCAGCGCCACCGCGCGCTCGCGCTGGCGCTCGCTCGCGAGCACCGAGAGCGTCTCGACGGGTGCGCGCAGCATCGCTTCGATCACCAGCGGGCTCTCGCCGACGAAGAGCCCGGGCCGACCGTCCGCCCCGAGCGCATCACGGTCGCGCACCGAGCGGTACGGCTCCAGCCGAGGGTCGTTCGGGTCGTGGATCAGGGACGGGTCCATGGTGTTCAGAATGCGTTCAGGATGCGTTCGCGGCCCCGCTCCCGCGTGCGCCCGGGGACCATACCGCCATGCTCGCGCCCCTGGCCATGTTCATGCTCGCGGCGGAACCGCCGCTGCGCCACCTCGGCACCCATGCGACCGGGCTGCATGACCAGAGCGCCAGCGAGATCGCCGCGTACCACGCCCCGACGCGCTCGCTGTGGGTGGTGAACGGCGCCGCGGGAATCGACGTGCTCGACATCCGCGATCCCGCGAAGCCGGTGCGCATCGCCACGCACGCGATGCCGGCGCCGACCTCGGTCGCGGTGAGCGGCGACCTGGTCGCCGTGGCGGTGCCGGACGAGCGGGGCGGGCCCGGCCACGTGCGATTCCTGCGCCCCGACGGGACGACCATCGCCGCGGTGGAGGTGGGCCATGGGCCCGACATGTGCACGTTCACCCCGGACGGCGCGCGTCTCGTGGTGGCGAACGAGGGCGAGATGTCGGCCACGGGAGATCCCGAGGGTTCCGTGAGCATCATCGACCTGCGCGAGGGACCCTTGAAGGCCTTGGTGCGGACGGCGCGCTTCGACGCGTTCGACGATCGCCACGCCGACCTCACGGCGGCCGGCGCGCACCTTCCCGTGCCGGGCGCCTCCGTGCGGCGGC
>CAMDUT010000005.1 GCA_945877905.1 Phycisphaera mikurensis NBRC 102666
GGCTTCGCGCCCTTGCGCTGCAGGTTGACGTCGATGCGGTTCTTGAAGTTGTCGACCACCACGATGTCCTGCAGCCCGTCGCCGTCCATGTCGGCCGTCACGAACGGGCCCGCCTTCGGGTCGACCTTGAGCACCTCGAGCGGGCGGAAGCCGAAGTGGCGCGCGAGGTCGTCCGCGCGCGCGTGCGACGTGGCCGCGAGCGCCGCCGTGGCCACGGCAGGTGCGAGGATCGTGCGGGGCGTGGCGCGTCGGGCGTCGGGGTGGTTCATTGGTGCTCGTTGGGCAGGGGCGGTCGCGGCGTGCGACGCATATGCTATGGGTTCCCCGACGGGTCCTGCCTCGATGAACCACGCCCTCACCGCATCGTTCGCCGCCGCGCTCGTCCTCGCTCCCGCCGCCGCCGACACGGTGCGCCTGCGCGGCGGCGCGTCGATCGAGGGCACCATCCTCAAGCAGACCGACCGCTCCGTGTGGGTGGACATCGGCGCCGACGTCGTGGTGGTCGGCATGGAGCAGGTGGACGGCATCGACCGCAAGGACGCCTCAGCACCGCTCGCCGAGGACGCGTCGAGGCTCTTCTCGACCGCGAAGAACCTGCCGACGCTCCCGCCGAAGGAGCTGGCCAAGGGCCTGGGGCCCGCGGTCATCAAGGTCAGCACGCCCGGCGGGCTCGGTTCCGGCGTCATCATCAGCCCGGACGGTCACGCCATCACCAACGCCCACGTGATCCAGGGCGAGCGCGCGATCCGCGCCACCGTGTGGCTGCGCCAGCCCGACGGCTCGCTCAAGCGCGTCGACATCGACGACGTCGAGATCGAGGCCGTGAGCAACGCGCTCGACCTCGCGCTCATCCGGATCAAGAGCCCCGACGGCAAGCCCTTCCACGTGGCGCCGGTCGAGGCCGACGACGCGCTCGACGCCGGCCAGCGGGTCTTCGCGATCGGCAACCCCCTCGGCCTCGAGCGCACGCTCACCGAGGGCGTGGTGAGCGTCCCCTCGATGCAGATGGACGGGCGCGCCTACATCCAGACCGACACGCCCATCAACCCCGGGAACTCGGGCGGCCCGCTCTTCAACATGCGCGGCGAGGTGGTGGGCATCACCAACATGAAGATCACGCTCGGCGAGAACGTGGGCTTCGCGATCCCCGCGCGCTACGTGAAGGACTTCGTCCGCCACCGCGAGGCCTACGCGTTCGACCGCAACAACCCCAACTCGGGCCACTTCTACCACCCCGCGCCGCCGCGCTCCGCGCCCGGCGCGCCGTCGGAGCTCTCCGACGGATCGTCCGCGCCGCCGAAGCCGGCGCCCGGCGCCGCGGCGCCCGCCAAGTGAGGAACACCATGCGCATCCACCGACCCGTCCGGGCCGCCCTGTCCGCCTTCCTCGCCACGGCCCCGGCGCTCGCGGCCGACGGGCCCGTCCCGGTGCGCTCCATCGCGCCCGACACGGCGTTCGTCGTCGTGTCCGCCGACGACTTCGCGCGCACGGTGGAGTCGTGGAACGCGACGCCGCTCAACGCGTTCCTGCGGTCGGACGCCATGCGCAAGGTGCTCGGCGACGACGGCGGCGCGCAGGACGCGATGGACGAGCGCCTCGGCGAGCTCGGCGTCCCCGCCGGGTCGTTCTCGTGGCCGAAGGCGTTCGGCGCCGTGCTCTTCACCGTGCACGACGAGGAGCTCGACGCCGAGGAGTCGCACGCGATGTTCTACGGCGACTGGGGCGCCGGGGCGGACGGGATGGCCCGCGTCTTCGAGGCCTTCATCGCGGAGGCCGTGAAGAAGGAGGGCGTGACGGTCGAGAAGGAGACCGTCGCCGGGCGCGAGGTGCAGGTGCTGCGCTTCCCCGAGCGGAAGAAGGACGACCGCCCGGCCGGCGGGATGGACATCCAGGTCAACCTCGCGCTCGACCGGCCGGTCGAGCGTTTCCACTACTGCCGCGACGGCTCGCGCTTCATCGCGTGCACCGACATGGGCGGGCTCGAGGACGCGCTCGAGGCGATCGACGGCAAGCGCGTGGCGAAGCTCCCCGAGCAGAAGGACTTCCGATCGGCGATGGAGCAGCTCGGCGAGGTCGACGTGTCCGTCGCCATCCTCACCGGGCCGATGCAGAAGTCGCTGACGGGCGAGGGCGCGGGCATGCTCGCGCTCCTGACCCCCATGCTCCAGCCGCTCTTCGGCGACGTGCAGGCGTGGACCATCGGCATCGACGTCGACTCGCCGCGCGGGCAGGTCGAGCTGACCTCCGGCATCCTTGTCCCGGGCGAGAAGGTGGGGCTCTGGTCGCTGCTCGGGCCCGCCGCGCCCATCGAGGCGCCGCCGCCGATGGTCGGTCCCGACGCCACGGCGCTCGGGCGCATCAACGTGCGCCTCAAGGACCTCATGAACGTGGTGAACGGCGTCGTCGCCAACCTGCCCGAGGAGCAGGCCGCCGAGGTCGACGCGATGCTCATCAACTTCGGCCCCGTCATGACGAAGGCGCTCGAGGCGCTCGGGCCCGGCATCTGGACGTGGGAGACCGTGCGCCAGCCGCTGACCCCGGAGAGCCGCGTCACCGGGACCGTGATGACGTGCGGCAACCCGAAGGCCGTCGTGCCGATGATCACGCAGTTCGGCGGGACGATGGGGCTCGAGCCCCGCGACGTCGACGGCAACACGATCTTCGCCGCGGACTTCGTGCCGTTCTCGGTGGGCGTCTCGAACGGGTGGATGGCGGCCGGCGACTCCAAGGTGGTCGAGCAGTCGATGCGCGCGGTGGGGCAGAAGGACCTTCCGAGCGTCGCCGAGAGCCCCGTCTACAAGGCCGCGGCGCTCGCCGTCGGCGGCGAGC
This sequence comes from Phycisphaera mikurensis NBRC 102666, assembly GCA_945877905.1. Classification (GTDB taxonomy): domain Bacteria; phylum Planctomycetota; class Phycisphaerae; order Phycisphaerales; family SM1A02; genus UBA966. Next base: position 2,830 of record CAMDUT010000005.1, read on the forward strand.
CCGTCGTGAGCTGGGGCTTCCTCGACACCGTCGCGCGCTGGAGCTACGAGCGCAAGATGCTCGAGGAGTTCGGCGCCGACGAGTCCCGCCTCGACAACGCGGTGGGCCGCGCGGACGACTCGAGCTGGGCGAAGCGCCTCGGCTACAAGGTGCCGGCGAACACCGTCGACGTCCTCAGGACCATCGACGACGCGACGGTGGCGCGGCACGTCGGGCCGACGGTGTGGTCGATGAAGTCCGACGACCGCGGGTTCGTGACGCGTGCGTGGGTCATGCAGCCGATGGCGGAGCCGGCGCCGAAGGCGGCGGAACCCGCGAAGGCGACCGAGCGGAAGTGACGTCGGTTCCGGCGCCGTGCGCCGCTGGCACGCCGAGGTCGGCGTGCGGGATGCCGTCGGTGACGCGCAGTTCGGCGTGCGGGGCGCGCGCGGAGATCGCACGGGCGTCCGCGGCGGGCGAGACCGGGTCGAGTTCGTCCGCCCACGCGACGAGCCGCGTGGGCCCGAGCTCCGCGGCCGAAACCTGCGTCGGCACCTCGGCGCCGTCGAGCGCGTCGACCAGCGCGAGCACCGCGCCCACGACGGGACGTGCGGGCAGCCCGCGTGCGCGCAGCCGCGCCGCGAACGGCGTGGACACGCGGTCGTAGGGTCCGAACGCATGGACCTCGGCGACCGGGGCGCCCGCGCGCGCGCGGAGCGCGGCCGCGTGGATCGCGACGACCGCCCCGAGCGAGTGGCCGACGATGATGACCGGTCGCCCGGGCGCACGCGCCTCGGCCTCGGCGATGACGCGCACGACGTCGGCGGGCTCACGGCGGCCGAGCGTGCCGCGGCCGGGCGCGTCGCCATGGCCGCGGAGGTCGGGCAACGCGACGAGCGCCGCGCGATCGGTCCACGCCGACGCCCGCCGCAGCGAGTCCCAGCGGGAGCGGCCGTGCCCGTGGAGCATGACGACCACGGACGCTCCTTCGCCGCCGCGCCCCGTGATCCACCAGCACGGCACCGCGGCGCCGTCGGCCCGCACGGCGGCGTCCTCGAAGGCGCACCCGAGGTCGCCCGGGTCCGCCGGCAGCCCGTTCGCGAGCGCCCACCCGAGGGTGCGCCTCGGGGGCCTCGTCGCGTCGCGCCAGGCGCCGAGCGCGTACAGCGTCCACGCGATCCCCGCGCCGAGGGCGAGGAGCCCCGCGAAGCCTGCGGCGTCTGCCAGTCGTTCCATCAGGCGTGCGCGGCCCCGGCGACGGCGCCCGCGGCGGCAAGCGCCGCGTCCATCCGCGCGCGCCGCGCCTCTCGCGCGGCGGCGTCGCGCACCGAGGGCAGGTTGACCGCCACGTTGTGCGCCGCGGCGCGCGCCGCGACGCGCGCGAGGTCGACGGCGATCGCGAGGTCGCTCGCGAGGTTCGCGTTGGTGCGCGCGGCGAGCCCGGAGCACGTCGAGGCCACCTCCGCCGCCGCCTCGAGGATGGCCTGGGGCGCGTCGATCGCCTCGGCGACCGCCGTGTCCCACGCCGGCCCCTGCCGCGCCGGCGCGTCCTTCGGGAGCTTCCAGAGCGCGTTCAGCGCGCCGTAGGCCTCGGCGTCGCGGTCGGCGAGCGCGAGCGCGGCGTGGCGCAGCTCGCGAAGCCGTGCGAGCACCGCCGCGTTCGAGCCTTCGTGCGCGGCGAACGCGGGCTTTCCGAGCGTGAACTCGAGCACCATCGAGCCCAGCGCCGCGGCATGCGCCAGCGTCACCGCGGCGACGGCGCCGCCGCCGGGCGCGGGCGTGCGCGCGGCGAGCGCATCGGCGAACTCCTCGACGGTGAGCGTTCGGAAGGCCATGGATTCAGCCCCGGATCACGGCGCCGAGCCGACCGGTGAGCGCCTCGGCGAGCGCGGCCATCGCGCCGTCCGCGTCCTCGCGGCGCAGCGTGCGGTCGGGGGCGCGGAACGCGAGCCGCATGGTGACGCTCTTTCGCCCGCTTCCGGTCTGCGCACCGCGGTACGTGCCGACGAAGTCGACGCGCTCGAGGTTGGCGAGCCGGAGCGAGCGCGCCAGCGACTCCAGGTCCTCCCAGCGCGTGCGCTCGTCGACGATCGCGCTCAGGTCGCGCTCGATCGCGGGGAACGAGGGCAGCGCCTCGGCGCGCGCCTCGGGCGGGTAGCCGGTCCACAGGGCCTCGAGCTCGAGCTCGGCCGCGCACGCCGTGCCCTCGACGCCGAAGGCCGCGGTGGCGGCGGGCGCGAGCAGCCCGAAGGAACCGACGGGCCGCCCGTCGCACGCGATGCGAGCCTCGGCCGCGTACCACGGCGCGCGCGCGTCCGGCGCATCGACGCGGACCGCGGCGTGCTCGCCCGCAAGCGTCCGCAGGATCCGCTCGCACGTTCCGCGCATCCAGCGCATCGCCTCCTCGGGTGCGGCGGGCCGGTCCGAGAGGAGCGTGAAGGTGGCGCGCTCGTCGTGGGATCCGTCGGGGCGCAGGCGGAAGGCGCGCGCGGACTCGAAGAGCCGCAGCTCCGCGAGGCCGGCATCCGCGTTGCGGCGGCGCACCTCGAGGAGGCTCGGGATCACCGAGGGACGCAGGATGGGCGCGCCGCCCGCTCGCTCGTCGTCGATGCGCAGCGGCTGCTCGCCCGCGCGGAGGAACGGCGCCGCGTGGCGCTCCGGGACCAGCGTGTGCGTCACGCTCTCGACGAACCCGAGCCCCACGAGGAGCGACTTCACCGCCCGCGGCGCGGAGACCTGCGGCTCGACCGGCGCCACGCGCACCGAGAGCGCGTCCTTCATCGGGATGCGGTCGAGGCCGTGGATCCGGCACACCTCCTCCACGAGGTCCACCTCGCGCTCGACGTCGATGCGCCGGGCGGGCACCGTGCAGTCGATCGCGTCGCCGCGGACCACGGGGGCGAATCCCAGGGTGTCGAGCGCGCGCACCACCTCCTCGAGCGGGATGTCCGTTCCGAGCACGGCGCGCACGCGCGACGGGCGCACGCGCACGGAGCGCGCCGGGGGCAGCGGGGCGCCCGCCTCGACGACGCCGTCGTGGAGCGTCCCGCCCGCGGTCTCGAGGATGAGCGCCGCCAGCCGGTCGGCGGCCGCGTCGATTTCGGACGGGTGCACGCCGCGCTCGAAGCGGTACGACGAGTCGCTCGCGATGCGCAGGCCGCGGCTCGCGGCGCGCACGTCGACGGGGCTGAAGGTCGCGGCCTCGAGGAGGATGTTCACCGTGGCGTCGGTCACGGCGGTCTCGGCTCCGCCCTTGACTCCCGCGATGGCGACGGGGCGCTCGGCGTCGGCGATGACGAGCTCGCCGCCCTGGAGCTTCGCCTCCTGCGCGCCCTCGCCGATCGGCAGGAACCGCTCGCCCGCGCGCGCCCGGCGCACCTGGACCTCGGCGCCCCGCAGGCGGTCGAGGTCGAACACGTGGGTCGGCTGGCCGAGCTCGAACAGCACGAAGTTCGTGCAGTCGACGAGGTTGTTCCGCGGCACCTGGCCGATCGCGCGAAGGCGCCGCTGCAACCACTCGGGGCTCGGGCCGACCTTCACGCCGGTGATGACGCGCGCGGTGTACCGCGGGCACGCGCGGTGATCGTGGTTGGACACGCGCACGGCCTTCGACGCCGGGCTGCCGGTCGCGCGTGCCGCCGCCGCCGGCGCCCTCAGCGCGCGGCCGCTCATCGCGCACAGCTCGCGCGCGAGGCCCACGTGGCACAGGCAGTCGCCCCGGTTCGAGGTGGTCTCGATCTCCTGCCACGGCTCGCCGTTGTCGGCGACGTCGCCCCCGTCGAAGTTGAGCCCCGCGGCGGTGAGGAGGTCGGCCTGCTCCTGCGCGGTGGCGGGCCGGTCGAGGTAGTCGTTGATCCAGGTGACGCTCGTGCGCATTGCGTGGGATCGAAGGGTAGCATCGCGCGGGACGTGCGTTCCCGTGCGCAGCAACCCCCGTTCCCGGCCCGCCCCGCGGTGCATGGCGCCCGCACGGGCGCGCTCGCGGCGGCCCTCGCCGCGACGGTCGCGTGGGTGGCCGGGTGCCAGTCGGCGCCGCCGGCGCCCGAGGGCCGGTACCCGCCGGACTTCGCCCTCGACGTGACGGTGCTGCGCGGCCGCAAGGCCGCGGAGCGCCTGACGGTCGAGGACATGCAGGCCAAGTACGTCCTGCTCCCGGACGGGTCGCTTCATGCGGACGAGAGCCCGTTCATCGACATCTCGACGCGGCCCGGGCGCGCCCGTTGGCTCTACGACGACCAGGTGCAGGCCGTGTGGGCCCTCTGCCGGACGCTGGGGTTCGACGACCGCTCGAAGGCGAACGGCCCGCCGAACCCCGACACGCTGCGCGTGGCCGCCGCCGAGCGCATGACGATCCTGACCATCCGCGCCGAAGGCGAGACCTGGACGTGGGTGCGCCGTGCCCTGGGGGACGAGCCCGCCGACCCGGCCGTGGCGAAGGTGGTGCGCAGCCTCGCGATCATGGCGTGGATCCCCGACCTCTCGCCCGACTCCGCGGTTCCCGTGCGCTACGACTTCGGGGCGGACCCCTACGAGGTCTACCGGCAGGTGCGTGAGCGCCGCGGCACGCCGAAGGCGACGAAGGCGGGTGCGCCGTGACGGCGCCGGCGCGCCTCGCGGCCTGCGCGCTTCTCGCGGCGCTTGCGCTCGCGCCCGCGGGCTGCGAGACGACGCCGCTCGCGCCGCCGTCGGACGCGGCGTCGCCCACGGGCGGCGTGGCCATGGACCTGTGGTTCGCTCGCCCCGAGTCGCGGCGCTACGAGTGGTTCGTCGTCGGCGCCGACGGCAGCCTGGGCTACGGCGGCGGCATGAAGGCCTTCGACCGCCAGGTCGAGTGGCGGGGCGCGCTCACGCCCGACGAGGCGTCCGGCCTCCGCGCGATCGTCGACGCCGCCGGCTGGATGACCGAGAAGGACCCGTCGCGCGCCGGCGGCACCACGCCCGTCGCCGAGATCGTGCTTCGCGCGGGCGGCAAGGAGCGCGCCTTCGACGTCGCAGGGCCGAGCGCCCCCGTCGACCGTGCGGTCGAGCTCCTCTCGAAGGCCGCCTCGCGCCGCTTCGACGCGTTCATGCAGCGGCTGCCCGAGGCCGGCCCGCAGCCGCGCTGACCGGCGGCCCCTAGGATTCCCCGATGGCGAACGCCGCACCCGACCCGATCGTCGGCATCGACCTCGGCACCACCAACTCGCTGGTGGCCGTGTGCGACGCCGCCGGCCCGCGCGTGCTGCCCGACGCCGAAGGTCATGCGCTGCTCCCTTCGGTGGTGCGATTCCTGGAGGGGGCCCCGCCCGTCGTCGGCCGCGAGGCCCGTGCGACCGCGGTCGCGCACGCGGCCGACACGGTCCACAGCGCCAAGCGGTTCATGGGTCGAGGCTTCGCCGAGAGCGCCGGGCACGCGGCGGGCCTGCCGTACCGCGTGGTCGAGGGCCCTCGCGGGCTCGCGGCGTTCGACGTCGGCGGTGCGGCGGTCACGCCGCAGGAAGTGGCCGCCCACGTGCTCCGCGCGCTCAAGGCGAACGCCGAGCGGGTCCTCGGCGTCTCCGTGCGCCGCGCGGTGGTGACCGTGCCCGCGTACTTCGACGACGCGCAGCGCCAGGCCACGCGCGACGCCGCGCGGCTCGCGGGGCTCGACGCCGTCCGCATCGTGAACGAGCCCACCGCCGCCGCGCTCGCCTACGGCATCGGCGCCTCGCGCGCGCGCCGAGGCACCATGGAGACGATCGCGGTCTACGACTTCGGCGGCGGCACCTTCGACGTGTCGATCCTGCAGCTGGTCCCGGGCGGCCCGGACGACGGCGAGTTCTTCCAGGTGCTCTCCACCGCGGGCGACACCCGGCTCGGCGGCGACGACCTCGACGAGGCGATCATCGCGCTCCTGGTGGGCGAGGTCCGCGCGCGGTTCGGCGAGGCGCTCGAGTTCCCGCCCGCGGCGCGCCAGGCCCTGCGCACGTTCGCCGAGCGCGCGAAGATCGCGCTGAGCGAGCGCCTCGATGCGACGCTCGAGGTCGACCTCGGCGGCGGCCGCGTGCACCGGCGGACGCTCGCGCGCGCGGAGTTCGAGTCGCTTGCGGCACCGTTCGTCGCGCGGACGGTCGAGTGCTGCCGGCGCGCCATGCGCGACGCGGGGAACCCCGAGGTGGACCGCGTGGTGCTCGTGGGCGGCAGCACGCGCATCCCCGCGGTGCGCGAGGCGGTGCGCGCGTGCTTCGGGCGCGAGCCCTACGCGGCGCTCGACCCCGACCAGGTGGTGGCCCTCGGCGCGGCGGTCCAGGCGTCGGTGCTGTCCGGCGGGCGACGCGACCTGCTCCTCGTCGACGTGGTGCCGCTCTCGCTCGGGATCGAGACCGTCGGCGGCGCGGTCGCGAAGCTCGTCATGCGCAACGCGAGCATCCCGACGCGCGCCACCGAGATGTTCTCGACGTCGGTGGACGGCCAGGTGAACGTGTCGATCCACGTCCTGCAGGGCGAGCGCGAGCTCGCCGCGGACTGCCGCTCGATCGCCCGGTTCGACCTTTGCGGCATCCCGCCGATGCCCGCAGGCATCCCGCAGGTCGAGGTCGAGTTCCTCGTTGACGAGAACGGCGTGCTCGGGGTCACCGCTGCCGAGCGCCGGAGCGGCCGCCGCGCGTCCGTGCAGGTGGTCCCCACCTACGGGCTGACCGCCGAGGACGTCGATCGCATGGAGGCGGAGAGCTTCGCGCACGCGCGCGAGGACATGCGCGCTCACCGGGTGATCGACCTGTGCGCGAACGCGCGGCTGGACCTGCACTGGATCGCCGACGCCCTGGGCCGAGTGCGGGCGGAGCTCGAGGCCGGCTACGTCGCGGAGCTGGACGCGTCCATGGCGCGGCTGGCGGGGTTCATCGAGGCGGCCGGCCGGGACCTCCGGGCGGTGGACCCCGATGCCTTCCACCGGGCCAAGGAGGATCTCGACCGTCTGAGCGTCCGGGTGCACGAGGTGGCGATCGCCCGCAGCCTCCGGGGCGTCGGGACGGGCGGGCAGGGCGCCGGTTCGCCCGCCGTTCCGCCCGCCGCGGGCGACGCCCGCTGAAGGCGACGTCGGCACCGGGCACGATCCGCGGCGAATTCCCTTTTCATTTCGCGTGGCTTTCCTATCATCCGCGGTTCGGCGCCTTCCTCCGGCGGCCGATCCCCTGATGGCAGACACCCTGACCGAAACGGCATCCTCCGCTCCCGCCCCGCGCACGAAGCCTGCGCGCGCCGCCACCGAACCTGGCTGGAGCGTCGAGGAGTCCGCGTCGCTCTACTCGATCCGCAACTGGGGCAAGGGGTTCTTCGACGTCAATCCCGCGGGCCACGTGGTGGTGCGCCCGACGCGCAACCCCGGCGTCGAGGTCGACCTCTACGAGGTGGTCGCGGGCATGCGCGAGCGCGGGTTCCGCACGCCGCTCCTCATCCACTTCAGCGACCTCCTGCGCCAGCGCCTCGTCGACATCGCCGAGGCGTTCCGCGGGGCGATCCTCGAGCACGGCTACCGCGGCGACTACCAGGGCGTCTTCCCGGTCAAGGTGAACCAGCAGCGCCGCGTGGTCGAGGAGGTCCGCGACGCCGGCAAGTCGCTCGGCTTCGGCCTCGAGGCCGGCAGCAAGCCCGAGCTCCTCGCCGTGATGGGGATGACCAGCGAGACGCCGGACCGCCTCATCATCTGCAACGGCTTCAAGGAGGAGCGCTACATCGAGTTCACCGCGCTCGCGAAGAAGCTCGGCCGCAACATCATCCCGGTGATCGAGAACATCGCCGAGCTCAAGCTGATCCTGCGCTTCTACGAGCAGCACGGGGTGCGCCCCACCATCGGCGTGCGCATCAACCTCGCCGCGCAGGGCGCGGGCCGGTGGCGGCACTCCAGCGGCATGAAGGCGAAGTTCGGCCTCAGCATCAACGAGGTGCTCGAGGTCCTCTCCATCCTGCGCTCGCGCGGCATGGAGGACTGCCTGCAGCTGCTGCACTGCCACATGGGCAGCCAGATCCACGACATCCGCCAGGTGAACCAGGGCATCAACGAGCTCGCGCGCATCTACACGCAGCTGGCCAAGGCCGGCGCGGGCATGCGCTACCTCGACATCGGCGGCGGCCTCGGCATCGACTACGACGGCAGCCAGACGAGCTTCGAGTTCTCGATGAACTACACGCTCCAGGAGTACGCCTCGAACGTCGTCTACAAGATCATGACGGTGTGCGACGAGGAGGGCGTGAAGCACCCGACCATCGTCAGCGAGTCGGGCCGCGCCATGGTGGCCCAGCAGAGCGTCCTCATCTTCGACGTGCTCGGCGCGAACCGGCTCGACCGGTTCACGGTGCCCGCGCAGCTGCCCGCGCCCGCGAAGGGCGAGGAGCTTCCGAGGCCGCTCGTCGACATCTACGACGTGCACCGCACGATCAGCGAGCGGCGCCTCGTCGAGAACTACAACGACCTCCTCGAGGACCGCGACGAGGCGCTGCGCCTCTTCAGCGTGGGCCTCATGAGCCTCGAGCACCGCGCGCTGGTCGACAGCATCTTCTGGGCGAGCTGCGCGAAGGTGCGCGACATCGCGCGCTCGATGAGCCGGCCCCCCGAGGAACTCGGCGACCTCGAGAGTGCCCTCAGCGACACGTACTTCTGCAACCTGTCGATCTTCCAGAGCCTCCCGGACATCTGGGCGATCAACCAGCTCTTCCCGATCGCCCCCATCCACCGGCTCGGCGAGCGCCCGACGCGCAAGGCGACCATCGCGGACCTCACCTGCGACTCGGACGGCAAGGTCGACCGGTTCGTCGATGACCACGACGTCAAGAAGTGGATCGAGGTGCACGACTTCGAGGACGGCGAGGAGTACCTGCTCGGCGCGTTCCTGGTGGGCGCGTACCAGGAGACCCTCGGCGACCTCCACAACCTGTTCGGCGACACCCACGTCGCGCACGTCAAGATCGACGAGCAGGGCGAGTGGTGGATCGACGAGGTCATCGAGGGCGACGCCGTGCGCGACGTCCTGAGCTACGTCCACTACGACCTGAGCAAGCTCTTCGGCGACATCCGCCGCGAGTGCGAGAAGGCCGTGGTGAACAAGCAGATGACCGTCGCCGAGAGCCAGGGGCTTCTGAAGGCCTACGAGGCCGGCCTCTCGGGCTACACCTACCTCGAGACCGAGAACCTGCGCTGATCGCCGCAACCGGGGCGCCTCGGCCCGGTACCACCGGCGTTGACGCTGCGTTCCGCCTCCATCGCGGCGGTGGCTGTGGTCGTGTCCGGCCTCATGTGGGTCGGGCACGGGGTATCCCCGTCCGGGACCGAATCCGGGGCGGGCAAGGGCCGCACGGGCGCAACCGCCGCGACGCCGGGCCCTTCGCATGATGAACCCCTGCGGTACGGTCGCGACGTCCGTCCCATCCTGTCGGACCGGTGCTTCCTGTGCCATGGGCCCGACCGCGCGAAGCAGCAGGCCGGCCTCCGGCTCGACTCGTTCGAGGCGGCGACCGCGACACGGCCGCACGGCGCGGCGATCGTGCCCGGCGACCCGGCGGGTTCGCAGGCGGTTCGGCGGCTCCTGACCCGCGACCCCGATGCCGTCATGCCGCCTCCCGACAGCGGCAAGCACGCGTTGACGGACGCCGAGCGGGCGACCGTGGTGCGCTGGATCCGCGAGGGCGCCCGGTACGAGCCGCACTGGGCGTTCGAGGCGCCGCGCGCGGCGACGCCCCCGACGCCACCTGAGGCGGCCGACGCGGATGCGCCCGGGCACCCGATCGACCGCTTCGTGCACGCCCGGCTCGCGGCCGCGGACGTGGCGCCTGGCCCCGAGGCCGACCCCGCGACGCTGTGCCGGCGCGTGTTCATCGACCTCACCGGGCTTCCCCCGACCCCCGAGGAACTGGGCGCGTTCCTCGCCGACTCCGCGCCGGGCGCGTACGAGCGACTGGTCGACCGCCTGCTCGGCACCGAGCCGTACGCGACGCGGTACGCCGAGCGCATGGCGACGCCGTGGCTCGATGTCGCGCGCTATGCCGACACCTCGGGCATCCACATGGACGCGGGCCGGCAGATGTGGGCATGGCGAGACTGGGTCATCGAGGCGTTCCGGACGAACATGCCCTACGACCGGTTCGTGGTCGAGCAGGTCGCGGGCGACCTGATCCCGGGGGCGACCGTGTCGCAGCGCGTGGCCAGCGGGTTCAACCGCGCGCACGTGACGAGCGACGAGGGCGGGGCCATCAACGAGGAGTACCTGCTCGAGTACGCCGCGGACCGCACGCACACGGTGGGCGCCGCGTTCCTCGGCCTCACCATGAACTGCGCGCGCTGCCACGACCACAAGTTCGACCCCGTGACGCAGGAGGACTTCTACTCGCTGCTCGCCTTCTTCAACTCGAACGAGGAGCCAGGCATCTACAGCCAGGTGCCCGACGCGAACCGCGCCTTCGAGCCGTCGATGGACGTGCCGACGCCCGCGCACGCCGAGCGCACCGGCGTCCTGCGCGCCGCGGCCGAGGCCGCGCGCGCGGACCGCGACCGCGTCGACGACTCCGAGCGCGCGGCGTTCGAGGAGTTCGCCGCGTCGCTGCGCGGCGGCATCGCGTGGGTGCCGTCGACGGTGGTGCGGGCGGCCAGCGAGGGCGGCGCGACGCTGGTGCCGCAGCCCGACGGCAGCGTGCTCGCCTCGGGGACCAACCCCGACGACGACGTTCACGAGCTGGTGCTGCGCACCGACGGCACCGGGATGCGCGCGGTGCTCCTGGAGGCCCTCTCTGACCCGTCCCTCGCGGGCGGCCGCGTGGGGCGCGCGGACAACGGGAACGCCGTGCTCGATGCGATCGAGGTCGAGGCCGTCTCGGTGGCCGATCCCTCGCGTCGCGCGCGCGTGCCGCTCGCGTGGGCGTGGACGGACGTCGAGCAGGCGAACGGCGACTTCCGCGTCACCAACGCGCTGCAGGCCGACGGCCGGGTGTGGGCCGTGGACGGGCACGCGCGGGCGGGGGGCCGCACGGCGCTCTTCGTCGCGAGCGACCCGTTCGGCTTCGAGGGAGGCACGGAGCTGCACGTTCGGCTGGTCTCGCGGTCGCCCTATGCGCGCCACGTGCTCGGGCGCGTCCGCGTGCGGCCGGGCACGGTGCCCGACGCGCTGCTCGCGCGGATGCCGCCCGCGTCCGGCAGCTGGTACATCTGCGGGCCGTTCCCGGCTTCCGGCGGCGAGGAGGCGTACGGCGCGCGCTACGGGCCCGAGACCCGCACGCGGCTCGACGTCGCCGAGCGCTTCGGGTCGCGCGCGACGGGCGAGTTCGAGTGGCGATATGCCCCCGGCGTCCTCGAGGCCACGCCCGTGCGGCTCGCCGAGGGCGTCGACGCGGAGTTCGTGGCGCGCGAGGCGTGGGTGCCCGTGGCGGGATCCACGGAGCTCTCGCTCGGGTCCGACGACGGGCTGCAGGTGTTCGTCAACGGGACGCTGGTCCACGAGCGCCGCATCGACCGCGCGGTGGGGCCGGACCAGGAGCGCGTGACGGTGCCCCTGCGGGCGGGATCCAACGCCATCGTCTGCAAGGTGGTGAACACGGGCGGGCAGGGCGGCTTCTACCACCGCGAGCTCGACCGCCCGGGCGACGTGGCTCGCGACGCGCTGGTGCTCGCGATGCCCGTCGGCACCGTGGGGCCCGCGGCCGAGGCCGCGGCGCGCGACGCCTGGCGCGCGCACCACTCCGAGGGCTACAAGCGGCGCGCGGCGCGCGCGGCCGAGGCCGACGCCGCGCTCGCGGCGCACGTGGCGTCCGCGCCCCGCACGATGGTCATGCAGGAGCGCATGGAGCCCACGCCGACGTTCGTCCTGCGGCGTGGGCTCTACGACCAGGCCGACCGCGAGCGGCCGGTGGCGCGCGCGGTCCCGCGCGCGATCGGGGTGCTCCCGCCCGACGCGCCGCGCAACCGGCTGGGCCTTGCGCAGTGGCTGGTGGGCGACGCCAACCCGCTCACCGCGCGCGTGGTGGTCAACCGGTTCTGGGAGCAGTTCTTCGGCCGCGGCATCGTGCGCAGCACCGAGGACTTCGGCTTCCAGGGCGATTGGCCGACGCACCCCGAGCTCCTCGACTGGCTGGCGGTCGACTTCCGCACGCACGGGTGGGACGTGAAGCGCCTGGTGAGGCAGCTCGTCACGAGCGCGACGTACCGGCAATCGTCGCGCGTGCGCCCCGACGTGGCCGCGTGGGACGCCGAGAACCGGCTGCTGGCGTGGTTCCCGCGCCAGCGCCTGGCGGCCGAGCAGATCCGCGACCAGTCGCTGTTCGTCGCGGGGCTCCTGCGCGAGCGCGCCGGCGGCCCGAGCGTCAAGCCCTACCAGCCCGCGGGGCTCTGGGAGGAGACCAGCATGCCGCAGAGCAACACGCGCAGCTACGCGCAGGGCACGGGCGACGACCTGTGGCGGCGCAGCCTCTACACGTACTGGAAGCGCGCCTCGCCGCCGCCGTCGATGCTCGCGCTCGACGCGCCCACGCGCGAGTTCTGCACGACGCGCCGGTTCACGACGAACACTCCCCTGCAGGCGCTCGTGCTGTGGAACGACCCCCAGTTCGTCGAGGCCGCGCGCGTCGCCGCCGAGCGCACGCTGCGCGAGCCGGGCGACGACCGCGCGCGGCTCGGGCGCCTGTGGACGCGGATGACGGGCGAGCCCGCGGGCGACGCGCAGGTCGAGGTGCTTGCCGACGCGCTGGCCGCCGAGCGCGCGCGGTGGTCCGCCGACGCGGAGTCCGCCGCGAGGCTGGTGGCCACCGGCTCGGCGCCGGTGCCGCAGGACATGCCCGCGCCCGAGCTCGCGTCCTGGACCATGCTGTCGAACGCGATCCTCGCGAGCGACGCCGCCATCGTGAAGGATTGAGGACCATGCCCATGCCACGCAGCGAGCGCAGCGCACCCGCCGACCCGATGGAGGAGTACCTCCTCAACCTCACGCGCCGCCGGTTCTTCGGGCGCATGGCGTCGACCATCGGTGCGGGGCTCGGGGGACTGGCGCTCGCAGGGCTCGGCGGGCGACATGCGCTCGGGGCGGTGCCGGGCGCGGGGCCGGCCGGTGCGCCCGGCCCCATGCAGCTGCCGCCCACGCCGCTGGCCGGGCCGCACTTCGCGCCGAAGGCCAAGCGCGTCATCTACCTGCACATGGAGGGCGCGCCGAGCCAGCTCGACCTCTATGACCACAAGCCGCAGCTTGTGGCGCGCTTCAACGAGGACCTGCCCGACTCGATCCGCAACGGGCAGCGCATCACCACGATGACGAGCGGGCAGAGCCGCTTCCCGGTGGCGCCGTCGGTCTTCCGCTTCGACCGGTACGCCAACAACCAGGACGGCATCATGCTGTCGGAGGTGGTCCCGCACACCGGCGGGGTGGCGAAGGACCTGTGCTTCGTGCACTCGCTGCACACGCAGGCGATCAACCACGAGCCGGGGATCACCTTCTTCCAGACCGGCACCGAGCAGCCCGGGCGCGCGTCGTTCGGGAGCTGGATGAGCTACGGGCTCGGCAGCCTGAACTCGAATCTCCCGTCGTTCGTCGTGATGATCACGCAGGGTCCCGGCAACATGCAGGCGCTGAGCGCGCGGTTCTGGGGCAGCGGGTTCCTTCCGAGCGAGCACCAGGGGTGTCGGCTCCGGGCCGGGCGCGACGCGGTCCTGCACCTGCGCGACCCGGAGGGCGTGACGCGCGAGGACCGCCGCCGCATGCTCGACCTCCTGGTGCGCCTCAACGAGGAGGAGTTCGCCTCGAGCCTCGACCAGGAGACCCGCACGCGGATCGCGCAGCACGAGATGGCGTATCGCATGCAGATGTCCGTGCCCGAGCTCACGGACTTCTCGACCGAGAGCAAGGCGACGCTCGAGATGTACGGCCCCGACGTGCACGTGCCCGGGAGCTTCGCCGCCAACTGCCTGCTCGCGCGCCGGCTGGTCGAGCGCGACGTGCGCTTCGTGCAGCTCTACATGCGCGGATGGGACCAGCACAACAACCTCCCGGGCGAGATCCGCGCGCAGTGCCGCGCGGTGGACCAGCCCCAGGCCGCACTCGTCAAGGACCTCAAGCAGCGCGGGCTGCTCGACGACACGATCGTCCTGTGGAGCGGCGAGTTCGGCCGCACCGTGTACAGCCAGGGCCAGCTCACGAAGGACAATTACGGGCGCGACCATCACCCGCGGTGCTTCACCGCGTGGATGGCCGGCGGCGGAGTGAACGCCGGCACGAGCTACGGCAAGACCGACGACTACTCGTACAACGTCGCCGAGGACCCGGTCGAGGTGCACGACCTGCACGCGACGCTGCTGCACCTGCTGGGCTTCGACCACACGCGGCTCACGTACCGGTTCCAGGGGCGCGACTACCGGCTCACCGACGTGAAGGGGAACGTGGTGCGCGGCCTCATGGCGTGATCGGCCGCTCGAACCAGACGAGGTGCTGCCACGGAAGGCGCGGGTCGGTGCGCAGCCAGCGGAACCCCGCGGCCTCGAACTCGCGCCGGCACTGGGCCTCGGCCATCTTGTGGAGTCCCTTGATGGGGACCTCAGGGTCCTCCGCGCGGAACTCGACGAGCGCGACGCGGCCGCCCGGGCGCAGTGCGTGCAGCATCGAGCGCGCCATTTCCCAGGGATGGTCGAACTCGTGGTACGCGTCGACGAGCAGCACGAGGTCGACCGAGCCCTCGGGAAGGTTGACGTCGAGCGTGTCGCCGAGGATCCCCTTGAGGTTCACGAGTCCCTCGGTGCGCGCGCGGGCCTCGAGGAAGGCGAGCATCTCGGGCTGGATGTCGGTGCCGTAGGCGATGCCGGGCGCGACGCGCCGTGCCATGGGCACGGTGAGGCGGCCGCTGCCGGCGCCGATGTCGGCGACGGACATTCCGGGGCGCAGGTCGAGCGCGTCGAGCAGGGCGCTGGTGCGCTCCTCGGACTCGCGCGAGTCGCGTTCGAGCCACGGGATGCCGGCATGCGACATGAAGTGGGCGATCTCGCGGCCGAAGTACGTGCGGCCGATACCGTCGGCCGTCGGCTCGCACTCGCCGTACGCGCCGGGGGGCGGTGCGTCGGCGGGAGCGGGTGGCGCGGCGGGAGTCGCCTCGGCAGGTGGTGCGGGTGCTGCGGGTGCGGGCGGTGGCGGCGCGCATGCCGCAAGGGCCAGCAACGCAAGGGCTCCGCTCGCGGTCGCGAGGGCCTGACGCATCGTCCGTCGTTCGAGCATGGGCGAAGGGTAGGATTTCCGGACCCGCCATGGAAAATGGGAAAAGACATCCCGGATCATTTTCGTCGCTCGACGAGGTCGAGCGGGCGGCGCTTGACGTGCTGCCGGTCACCGCGCGCGATTACTTCCGAAGCGGGGCGTGGGACGAGACCACCTTGGCGGAGAACGTCGCCGCCTGGGGCCGGCTGCGGCTCTGGCACCGCGTGATGCGGGACGTCTCCGAGCGCACCACCGAGTGCGCGCTCCTCGATGGCCCGAGCGCCATGCCCGTCGGCATCGCGCCCACCGCGCTCCACCGGATGGCGCACCCGGACGGCGAGCTCGCGACGGCACGGGCGGCGGCGTCAGCCGGCGTCCCGATGATCGTCTCGAGCCTCTCGACCACCGCCATCGAGGACATCCGCGCCGCGGCGCTCGCCGCCCGCCCCGGGGCGCGCACCTGGATGCAGATGTACGTCGGCCGCGACCGCGGCGCCGTGCGCGCACTGGCCCAGCGTGCACACGCGGCGGGCTGCGAGGCGCTGGTGCTTACGGTCGACACCCCGGTCTGGGGCATCCGGGAGCGCGACGTCCGCAACGGCTTCCGCGTGCCCGAGGGACTGCGCATCGTGCACCTCGAGCGCCCCGGCGGGCCCACCGGTCACGCCGGCAGCGGCATCCACGAGGCCCTCGCCTGGACCATCGACGCGAGCCTCACCTGGGCCGACTTCGAGTGGCTGCGCGACTCGACGCCGCTTCCGGTGGTCCTCAAGGGCGTGTGCCGCCCGGACGACGCCGCGCAGGGCGTGTCGCTTGGCGCGCGCGGCATCATCGTCTCGAACCACGGCGGCCGGCAGCTCGACGGCGCTCCGCCCACCTGCGAGTCGCTGCCGTACGTCGCCGAGGCGGTGGCCGGGCGCGCGTCGGTCATGGTGGACGGCGGCATCCGCCGCGGCATCGACGTGATCCGGGCGCTCGCCCTCGGTGCGGACGCGGCGTTCGTCGGCCGTCCCGTGCTTTGGGGACTCGCGGTCGGCGGCGAGGAGGGCGTCGCGCGCGTGCTTGCGCTTCTGCGGGCCGAGCTCGACGTCGCGCTCGCGTTGTGCGGCTGCGCGCGCCCGTCGGACGTCACCGGCGCCTTGCTGCGGCCCTGAGGCCGGGCGCGCGCCTCAGCGCCGTCCGCCCATGCCGCCCGTCGCGCCCCACCCGCCGCGCGCGCCCGTCCATCCGCTGAGCGCGCCGTATCCGCGGTACCCGTTCGACCACCCGGCGTAGTTGTAGCCGTAGGGATTCACCGGCCGCGACACCGTGCGGTCGTACCAGCCCGTGTCCTGGTTGAAGCCGGGGATGCCGCGGTCGTAGTCGTTGCCCCACCGCTGCGCGTAGGTGCCGTACTGGTCGCTCACGCCCCATCCGCCACGCTCCCATCCACCGCCGTTCCAGCTTCCCGTGCGTTCGCCGGGGGTCGCCGGGACGGGCGACTGCGCGGGGTTCATGCCTGCGTCGCCACGGTCCACGTAGTTCGTCTCGCCGCGCGCGAAGGCGCCGCGGGGGCTGCCGTCGTAGTTGTGGTTCGGGTCCGGGCGGAACCCGGCATCCGCGCCGCCGTCGCGCGTCGCGGCATGCGCGCCGGTGCCGGGATCGCGCTCGACGAGCGTGGCATCCGCGTCGCGCGCCGCATCCGGCTCCGCGGCCGCGCCGTCGCGTCCGCCGGCCGCGGGCTCGCGCTGCCATCCAGCTTCGGTGCGGCGATACGTGCCGTCGGCGCGACGCTGCGTCACCTGCCCGTCGTGCCCTGCGTACACGTCGTTCGCCACGCCCGCGGCATGGGTCCAGCGCGCGCCGTTGCCCGACGCTGCGCCACCCGCGGCGCCCTTCGCGGCCGCTGGCGCTCCCGCGCCGAGCGTGCCGTGCGCCCCTGCGCGCGCCGCCGCGTTCGCGTCGCTCATCGCGCGGTCCCACGCGCGGCGGGCGGTGCCCTGCCAGTGGTTGTTCCACCAACCGCTCCCGTCGCGCCATCCCCACGGGTGGTAGCCCCATTCCCACGCGCCGGCGAACCCGAGCCCGAGCGCGTAGCCCGTGCAGCAATCCCATCCGGGTCCCCACCATCCGCTGCCGCACCACGGCGCGCCGCACCACAGGCCCGCGTCGGCCCAGCCCGGGAACGGCGAGAAGTTCCACGCCCCGAACTCGCACCCGTAGCTCGGCCAGCAGCCGTAGGTGATCGGCCAGCCCGCGTACGGCCCCCACGTGGGATCGGCGACGTCGTCGGTCGTCGGCACGTCGCCCTGGTCGGTCGCGCCCGGGGTCGCGTACCCCGTGCCCCAGACCACGGTGCCGTCCTGCACGTAGCTGTTCATCGCGCCCGCGGTGAACGCGAACGTCACGGTCTCCGGCGTCGAACCATAGACCTCGACGAACGTCGCGGGATACACGGGGCAGGCGGGCGGGATCGAGCCGATGGCCTCCGGAAGCGCGTCGCAAAGCGACCATGGCCCGGCCGCGGCGTCGGCCACGAACCACGCACCGTCCTGGCACAGGTACCAGCGCCCGTCGCACGCGACGAGCGGATCGCTCGCGTTCGTCGCGTAGCGCATCGAGGTGCCCTCGATCGGGCGCAGCCTCGGCGCGCCCCCGAGGAACGAGACCTTCCCCTGCGCCTTCGCGCGCTCGAGCGTCGCCACGTGCACGATGTCCTGCTGGTAGAGCGCGTTCACCGCCTGCGGCGTGCTGGGCACGCTCGCGAGCACGTTGCCCCAGGGCCCGTGCGGATCGATCGACGCGAAGGATCCCGGGAGCTCGGCGGCCGGCACGTACGCCCAGGGTCCCGCCGCGAGGTCCGCGGTCGTGAACCAGCGTCCCGAGGCGAGCAGCCACCACCGGTCGCCCGCGTCGTTCGTGAAGAGGTCGCAGCCGGCGTTGGCGACCGCGCGCAGGCCGTCGGCGACGGCGACGGGGCGCGGCGTGCCGTCGATGCTCACCAGGCACAGGGGCGCCGTGCTCACGACGACGTCGGGAGCGGCTCGGGTGCCTGCGCCGTCGGATGCGGCGGCGGTCGCCGTGCCGGGACTTCCGTCGCGGGGCATGGCCGTGCCGGCGCGCTCGTTGCGCTTCGGGAGCGCCGCCTCGATCGCCGCGCGCTGGTCGGGCGTCGGGGTGCGGCCGGCCACGTAGGGCCCTCGAAATGCCGCGGAGTGCATCCACGTGCCGTCCGCGAGCCGCGTGAACCACGTGCGCGAATCGCGGTCGAAGGCCAGGAGCGACGCGGTGTTCTGCGCGAGCCCCACCGACCCGTCTCCCACCGGGCGCAGGACGGGCGCGCCGTCGAGCAGCAGCAGCGTCGCTCGGCGCTGCACGACGCGGATCGCCGGCGCTTCCCGCGAAAGGCGTGCCTGCGTCGAGGCGTGCCGCTTCGAGACCTGCATGTTCCGCATCACGCCGGCGCGGTTCGCGGTGAAGCGCGCCCCCGCGAGCATCGACTGCAGCTCGGTGGCCGCGGCGTCGGCGTTGCGCCCGTCGGCGAGCGTCGCGCGCTGGACCTCGATGCCCGAGAGCACGATCGCGCCGGACGGGCCGTCGTGGTCCACGCGGGCACCGAACGAGAATGTGCCGAAGGTTGGCGACTTCCCCGCGTCGGCCATCGAGAAGGCGCATCGGGCGGTGGCGCGCGCAGGGTCGAGCGTCTCGAATTGCGGTGCGTAGAGGACGTACGTCACGCCGTCGACGGTCGACTGCTGCGGCCAGAGCGTCTCGCCGTCGTCATGCGCGGGTGCAGGCGGGGCGTCCGGCGGCGGGACGAGTGCGGGCGGCACGGCGGGCACGGTGCGGGCGGGAGCGGTAGGTCCCGGTGCGGACGTCGCATCGGTCGTGGGCGCAGCCGCCGGGGCCGCGGCCGGAGGGTCGGCGAGGCGCGCGGGCGCCGCGGGCGGGGTGGGGGTGACCGCAGGCTGCGTCGCGGGCGCGGGCCGGCGCGCGGGAAGGTCGACCGGCGTCGGGGCGTCGTCCTGCGCGCGCGACGGCGTCGACGGGGCGAGCGCAAGGGCGGCAGCGACGATGACGGCGACGTGGCGGAGCCGAGCGTGCGTTTCCATCGAGGCGCAGCGTAGGTTTCCTGCGCTTCAGGGGCGCCGGAGGCTTGCGCGAGGGGGCGCGGCAGGTATCCTAACAAAAACCGTACACGCATGCGCCTTGAACGCCCCCATCTCTTGGCGGAATGCATCGCCCGGCTCGAGCGCACGTGCGGTGGGCGCAGCGCCCGCGGTGCGTGCGGCGCGCACGGCCCGTGCGTCGCCACCGGATGGCCCGCGATCGATGCGCATCTCGGCGGGGGCATCGCGTGCGGTGGGCTGCATGAGTGGTGGGGCACGTGCGAGGACGTGCGTGCCGTGCTCGTGCAGCTTGCATGGCGCGCCGTGCTGCAGGACGACGACGGGCATCCCGGGCGCGGCCGCCACGTGGCGTGGGTCGGCCGGGCCGCGTGGCCGATGCCCGACCACCTGGTGCGGGGCCTGCGTGGGCCCGTCACCGCGATGTTCGGCGCGGCGCGCGTTCCGTCCTGGCCCGACGCGCGGCTGCACGACCGCTCGATCCTGGTCGACGTGCCCGCGCACGACGACGGTGCGCGCCTGTGGGCCATCGAACAGGCGGCCCGGTGCCCGGGCGTGTGCGCGGTGGTGGCCGACGGTCGGGGACTGTCGATGCCCGCCACGCGCCGGCTGCAGCTTGCGGCCGCCGGCACGCTGCTCCTGTCCATGCGCGGTCCCGAGCGTCGCGCGGGCGAGCGGCGCACCGTGCCGAGCGCGTGCGCCACGCGCTGGTGGGTGACGCCCGCCGCCGGCGTCCGCGAAGTTCCGTGGCTGCGCGCGATGCACGCGTTGGCCGGTCGCATCGCGCCCGAGCCCGCGTGGAGCGTGCGCCTCGAGCGCGCCAAGGGCCTCGGCATCGATCCGGACGCGTGCCCCGAGGCGGTCGCGACCGAGTGGTGGCGCACCGAGGGCGTGCCGGACGCGCCCGCGCGCGTGCATCACGCGCACGTCCGTCGCGCGGCGCGCGCCGAGTCGCTGCGCCGTGCCCGCGCATCCTGAGGCCGTGCCATGCATGCGCGTGCAGAGCCATGGTTCGCGGCCATCGTGCCGGTGCGCCCGGTGCCGGGGCCCGCGGCGCTGCGGCGGATGGCCGAGCGGTGCCTGAAGTGGACGCCGCGCGTCCATGCCGAGCACGGAGACGGGGGCGCGGGCGATTGGCCGCTCATCCTGCTCGACCTGCGCGGGTGCCTGCCGGTGCACGGGGGCGCTCCGCGCCTACACGAACGCATCGCACGCGCGTTCGCGCGGCGCGGCATCGAGCACGCGTGCTGCATGGACGCGTGCGCGGGCGCGGCCGTGGCGCGTGCGACGGCTCACGCGATGGACATGGTCGCGAGTGGCGCGCCCGGTGCGCCCGCCCCGCGCCCCGCGCCCGTCACGGCGCTGCGCGTTCCCCTGGACCGGCTCGCGATCGAGTCGCTCCGCATCGGCGCGGACGCGTGCGCAGCGTTGCGCGAGGTGAACGTGCGGACCGTGGGCGAGCTGCGCGCGATCGGCCGCGCCGCGCTCGCCGACCGGTTCGGGCCCGCGGTCGGCATGCGGCTCGACCAGGCGTCGGGCGCGCGTGCGTGGGACTTCGTCCCCGTCCCGCACCCCGACCCGCCGCGCGCCGCGTTCGAGTTCGCCTCGCCGTGCGCGTGCCCGGAGGCAACGGCGCTCGCCGTGCGCCGCGCGATCGACGACCTGTGCGCGGCGCTCGCGGCGCGCAACCGCGGCGTGCGCGCCATCGCGGTGCGCATGGAGCGCGCGGGTCTTCCCGCGGTGCGCGGCACCGTGCACCTGGGCGTGCCCACGCGCGATGCCGCGCACCTGTGGGCGGTGCTGCGGCCGCGCGTCGAGCGCGTGCACCTTGGGCACCATGAGCTGGGCCAGGGCATCGAGCGCATCGCATTGGTCGCGACGCGCACCGGGCGCGTGCCGGATGGGACGGGCGTGCTCGTTCCCGGGGCCGGCCCGGCCGGAACCGGCGCGCGCGGCATACGGGCCGCGCCCGGCGCCCACGGCCCGGCCGACGGCGCACGGCGCGCGCTCGGCGAGCTCGTGGACCAGCTCGTCGCGCGCCTCGGCGACGGGGCCGTGCGCCGACCCGCGACGTGAGCGCGTCCCTACACTCGATGCATGCGCGCCCACGCCCTTCATGCCGCCGCGGGACTCGCCGTATCGGCCATCGTGGCCGCGCTCGCCGGCTGCAACCCGTATCTCGAGCACTACGAGGGAGAGCGCTTCGCGCCCGTCGATGCCGCGCGCATCGTCGAGGCGACGCCCGCCGACGACCGGGCCCGACTCATCGGCGCCAGCGAGTTCCGCACAAGCGACACGGCGCTGCGCGAGCGCCACGTGCTCGAGGCCGCGTGCGCGGTCGGCGCGGACCTCGCGACCTGGAGCGTGAAATGGGACGGCCGCGAGACGCAGGTCGACGCCGACCCCATCATGCAGCGCGGCATCTCCGAGCGCGGCACGTTCGCCACGTACGTCCCGGTCGTGCGCACGCACGACGCGTGGAAGCACGTCGCGCACTTCTACCGAAGCAACGGTGCCGCCCACACGGGCGCCGCCGGCACGGGAACCGTCAGCGCGGAGCCGGTGCGGCAGGCTTCGCCGGGGTCTGCGCCGCCGGAGCGCCTGCCGCCGCGCCCGCCACCGCCGGGCTCGCCGCCGGGCCCGTGACGATGGCCAGCTCCGGCCCCTTCGTGCCTTCCTTCTCGCCCGTGGGGTACGTCACCCACTGCGTCGGGAGGCGCAGCGCCTGCGGGCCCGCGTCGCCGAGCGCGTCCATCGTGAGCGACATCACGCGCGACTGGGTGTCACGGCCCATGCAGCCCATCTGCACCATGCGCCCCGTGGCCTTGTCGATGGCCAGGTGCGTGGCATTGCCCTCGAACCACGTCACCACGTAATCGCAGTCGTAGGGACCGAGCTTGCCGCCGCCGGTGCGGATGACCAGGAGCCCCGCCTCCGGCCGCACGCGCGCACGCAGGATGGACCACGGCAGCCGGTTCAGCTGGCGCTCGAACGCGGTGCGTCGCGTGCCGTAGAGCTCCTGCGCGCCCGGGCCCTCGGGCCCGATGATCGCGCGCTCGGGCGTCAGGATCGTCTCGATCACCGTGGGATCCGCCTTCGGGTCACCCACCTTGCGCCAGGTGATGCGCTGGCGCGCGCGCTGCGGGGCGGTGATCTCGATCTCCTCGACGCGGTCCCACTCGGCGCCGCTCGCCTGCACGCGCTCGATCGACGACTGGCGATAGGTCTCGGCCCTGCGGATCGCGTCCTTTCCGCCCGCGTAGGCCACCCAGCGGTCGAACGCGGCCATGCCGTCGATCTGCGCGTCGGGAAGTCCCGAAGGCAGCTGGTCGTACGGCTCCATGTGGCCGTGCGGATTCGCCTTGAACGTCGTCATGCACTCGGGCGACGCGAAGAAGTAGAGGAGCCCCTCCTCGATCGCGTACCGCCGCGCGTCGCCGAGCCCGCCGAGCGGACCCATGCGGCCGCACGCGCCGGCGTCGGTGGCCGCGTAGGTGCGCGGGTCACGCATGAACGTGTCGCGCGTGTCCTTGGTGGCGAAGACGTAGGTGTTCCCCTCGAACGCGACGGCCAGCGCACGGTCGCCTGCGACGGCCTTGCCCTGCTTGAGCATCACCGGGTCGACCGGCAGCAGCCGCTCGGGCCGCACCATCTGCTGCACCGCCGGCGTGGCGCCCTCGGACGGCAGCGAGACCGCCACCGGTTCGGTCTGTGCGAGGGCGGGGTCGACGGCGAGGAGGAAGGTCAGCAGGGTGGTCGTGAGCGGGCGCGGCATGGCAGAAGCGCATTCGTACCCGGAGCCGCGCGCGGTTCCGGAACGTATCCTAACAAAGACCGTACATCTGCACCATGCCCGCACCGCCCACGTTCTGCGAGCTCGCCGCCGCCAGCAATTTCTCGTTCCTCGAGGGCGCCAGCCGCCCCGAGGAGGTGGTGGCCCGCGCCGCCGAGCTCGGCATGCCCGCGGTCGCCGTCGCCGACCGCCACACGATGGCCGGCGTCGTGCGGGCCCACGTGGCCGCGCGCGAGGGGCCGGTGCGGCTGGTGGTGGGCACGCGCTGCGAGTTCATCCTGGGCGCCGACGACGAGCCGTCGCACGTCGAGCTCGTGCTGCTTGCCGCCTCGGCCGAGGGCTATGCCCGGCTGTGCCGGCTGCTGACCCTGGGCAAGCGCCGCGCCGGGTGGACGCTCGACCTCGAGGCAAGCGCGCTCGCCGCCGAGGGCGGGGTGCGCGGGCGCCAGGACGCGCGCGACGCCACCGCGTGCCGCCTGTGGCTGCACGACCTCGTCGACGCCTCGGTGCAGGCGCTCGGCTCGGGCGAGCCCGGGGGCGACGCGCCCGGCGGGCGCATGCCCGACGCGCCGCGCGCGACGGCGCCGACGGCGCTCCCCGGCGTCGAGGCCATCGTGATGCCGCCCGAGGGCTACGGCGCCATGCAGCCGCGATTCCTGGAGGCCCTGCGATGGCTGCGCACGGCGTTCGACGGCGACCGGCTGTCGCTCGGTTTCGTCAGGCACGCGGGACCGGACGACGCGCTGCGCCTGCTGCAGCTGGAGTGGCTGTCGCAGGAGGCGGGCGTGCCGCTCGTGGCCACGAACGACCCGCGCTGCCACGATCCCGCGCGCCGGGATCTGCAGGACGTGCTGACGGCGATCCGAGCGCGCCGCACCGTGGACGAGCTGCGTCGCCTCGAGCGCTCGCGCGCGGTGGACCTCGCGCACGGGTGCGCATGGGACGGACCGCGGCTCGCGCCCGGGGGCGCGCGCGCCATGGCTGGCCATGACGGCATCGTGCGCATCCTCGACGGCGTGCCCGCGGGCACGGTGGCGGCGGCCGTCGAGCGCTCGGCGGTCGTCGCTGCGCGGTGCGCGGGGTTCTCGATGGACATGCTGCGGTACCGGTGGCCGTCCGAGACGGTGCCCGCCGGATGCACTCCCGACGGCCACCTGCGCGCACTGGCCGAGCAGGGCGCCGCCGAGCGCTGGCCGCCGGCGCAGGGCGGTGTGCCGGCGCGCGTGCGTGCCCAGCTCGAGCACGAGCTCTCGGTGATCGCCGACCTCGGCTACGCGCGCTACTTCCTCACGGTGCACGGGATCGTCGCCTTCGCGCGCGGCCGCGGCATCCTGTGCCAGGGGCGCGGCGCCGCGGCCAACAGCGCGACGTGCTACTGCCTCGGCATCACGGCGGTCGACCCGTCGCGCGCCGAGATGCTCTTCGAGCGCTTCATCAGCCGCGAGCGCGACGAACCCCCGGACATCGACGTCGATTTCGAGCACGAGCGGCGCGAGGAGGTCATCCAGAACGTGTACGCGACGTACGGCCGCGCGCGCGCCGCGCTCTGCGCCGAGGTCGCGTGCTGGCGCGGGCGCAGCGCGATCCGCGGCGTCGGCGCCGCGCTCGGGATGGACGGGGCCCTGGTCGACCGCCTCGCGCGCGCGGCCGACTGGTGGGGCGAGCTCGACGGCATCGAGGGCCTGCGCGGCCAGCGCGACGGGCGGTGGCGCGACCCGCCCGACCGCCCCGCGCGGCTGCGCGAGCTCGGGCTCGACCCCGCGGACCCGGCCATCGCGAGGCTCTTCGCGCTGGCCGGACAGCTCCTCGGGTTCCCGCGGCACCTGTCGCAGCACGTGGGGGGCTTCATCGTCACCGACGCGCCGCTCTGCGAGCTGGTGCCCGTGCGCAACGCGGCCATGGAGGACCGCACCGTCATCGAGTGGGACAAGGACGACGCCGACGCGATGGGCATGCTGAAGGTCGACGTCCTGGCGCTCGGGATGCTGACGGCGATCCGCAAGGCGATCGACCTCTGCAACGCGCACCCGGTGCCGGGCGTGCCGCGGCCGCTCGCGTACCGCGACGTGCCGCCCGAGGACCCGGCCGTCTACGAGATGGTCTCGCGCGCCGACACGGTGGGGGTGTTCCAGGTCGAGAGCCGCGCGCAGATGAGCATGCTGCCGCGCCTGCGCCCGCGCTGCTTCTACGACCTCGTGATCGAGGTGGCGATCGTGCGCCCGGGGCCCATCCAGGGCGACATGGTGCACCCGTACCTGCGCCGCCGCGACGGCACCGACCAGGTCGAGTACCCGAGCGCGGCCGTGCGCGCGGTGCTCGGGCGCACGCTCGGCGTGCCGCTCTTCCAGGAGCAGGCGATGGCGCTCGCGGTGGTCGCCGCCGGCTTCACCCCGGGCGAGGCCGACCGGCTGCGGCGCGCGATCGCGGCGTGGAAGCGCTCGGGGAACCGGATCGCGGAGTTCGGCGCGCACCTCGAGCGCGGCATGCTCGAGCGCGGCTACACACGCGAGTTCGCGTGCCAGGTGTTCCGCCAGATCCAGGGGTTCTCCGGGTACGGGTTCCCCGAGAGCCACGCGGCGAGCTTCGCGCTCCTGGTCTACGTGTCGGCGTGGATCAAGCGGCGCCACCCGGCGGCGTTCCTGGCGGCGCTCCTCAACAGCCAGCCGATGGGCTTCTACGCGCCCGCGCAGCTGGTGCGCGACGCGCGCGAGCACGGCGTCGAGGTGCGACCCGTCGACGTCCTGCGCAGCCGGTGGGACTGCACGCTCGAGGACGTGCCCGGCGCGATGCCCGCGGTGCGCATGGGCATGCGCATGGTGTCGGGCCTCGCCGGGCACGAGGCGCGCGCCATCGAGGGTGCGCTGGCCACGGGTGCCGGCCCGTCCCCGCCCACCATCGAGTCGATCTGGCGCGCGTCCGGCTGCGGCGTGCGCGCGCTGCGGTGCCTGGCGCGGGCCGATGCGTTCGCGGGGATGGGCGTCCCCCGGCAGCAGGCGCTCTGGCAGGTGCGCACCCTGCGCGGGCTCGCCGAGCCCGTGCTCGACCACGCGGCCGGGCAGGGCGCCACGCTCTTCGACCTCGCGCCGCAGCCGCTGCCAGCGGTGACCCCGCTCCGCGCGGTGGTGGCCGACTACGCGGGCACCGGGCTCTCGCTGCGCGCGCATCCCGTTTCGTTCGTCCGCGACGGGCTCGCGCGCCGCGGGGCGGTCGAGTGCGCGCGCATGGCCGCCTTCCGCCGCGCGACGGTGGGCGGGCTCGTGACGTGCCGCCAGCGGCCCTCGACGGCATCAGGCATCCTGTTCGTGACGCTCGAGGACGAGACGGGCGTCGCCAACCTCATCGTGCGGCCGCGCACCTATGCGCGGTTCCGTGCGGTGGCGCGCCATGCGTCCGCGCTGGTCGCCGAGGGGCGCGTGGAGCACCGCTCGGGCGTCACGCACCTCATCGTGCGGCGGCTCGTGGACCTGGGGCCGGACCTCGCCCGCGCCGCCGAGGGCGACGCGGTGGGGCGGCGGTCACGGGATTTTCGATGACTTCGCCGGCTCCGCCGCGGCCTTGGCGGGTGCAGGCGCACCCACGCCCGCGGGCTGGGCTGCGGGTGCGACCGTCGGCGCCGTCGGCGGCGGACGCCGTCGCGGCGGCGGAAGCTGCTTCGGGCGCTGCGGGACCGTCACGCCCGGGGGCGGCGCCACGGGGTCACGCATGGGCGTGCGGGGCATCGCCGCGGGCGGCACCGACGGCGGGTTGCGGAACCGGCCGGGCTTGACGTCGCCCTTGGGGTCGAGTCCCTCGAGCACGCCCTCGAACGGCGCGCCGCAGAAGATGGTCGCGAGCTTCACGCACGACGCATCCCACGAGTCGTCGCAGCAGTCCGGGTCCGCCGCGCACACGAACTGGCAGCAGCCGCCGTCGCTGCAGCCGGGGTTCAGGTGCGCGGTGAAGCAGCTGCCGCTCGCCGGGTCCCCGCACACGCCCACCTCGCACTCGCACGACGGGGTCTTGCGGGCCAGCTCGACGCAGTTGGCGTCCCAGCGGGTCTCGCAGCAGAAGGAGTCGAGCGCGCACACCGCGGTGCAGCACGCCTCGTTCGAGCAGTGCGGCACCGGGCTCGCGACGCAGCAGTTCGGCAGCTCGTCGCTGCCGCAGGTGGGTGCCGGGCATGCCTCGTCCTGGGCGTCGCAGAGTTCGCGCGCCGTGGAGGCGCAGCCTCCGTCCCAGGTGTTGTCGCAGCAGAACGGGTCGACCTTGCAGACCGTGTCGCAGCAGTCGGCGTCGTCGCACCCGCCGTTGTCGTGCGCGCTGCAGCAGCTGCCTGCGCACGGGTCGCCGCAGGTGAATCCGCATCCGCAGTCGGGGATGGCGCGTGCCTCGTCGACGCAGTTGATGTCCCAGGTCGACTCGCAGCAGAAGGGGTCGAGCTTGCACACGGCGTCGCAGCACGTGGCGTTGGTCGACGCGGGGTCGGCGTGGACGCGGCACGGCGGGCCCGCGGACTCGTCGCCGCACTCCGGCAGCACGCACACGTCGGCGTTGTCGGGGTCCTTGGCGAGCGCCACGCACTCGTTGTCCCACTCGACGATGCAGCACTCGGGCCGCAGCTTGCAGATCGCCCCGCAGCACTGGGGCTGGTTGCAGCCGGGGGTCTCGTGGAAGTCGAACGGGGTGCCGGCGTCCTGCATGCCGCAGGACCGCGCGCAGCGGCGCTGGGCGATCTCGACGCACAGGGCGTCCCACGCGAACTCGCAGCAGGTGATGTCCTCGCGGCAGACCGTGTCGCAGCAGTTGGGGTCGTCGCAGAAGGGCTCCGCGTGGAGCTCCAGGCAGGGCTTGTTGCAGCCGGAGCCGCACCCGACGGGACCGCAGCAGTGCAGCCGCGCCAGGCTCACGCACTCCTGGTCCCAGTCGTTCTCGCAGCACGTCGGGCTGATGTTGCACACGACGGTGCAGCAGCTGCCGCGGTCGCACCCCGGGTTGTCGTGCACGCTGAAGCAGTCGCCGGCGCACGGGCACGGCCACGGCTCGCCGGACTGCTGCTGGCACCGCTGGCGCGCGATCTGGACGCAGTTGGAGTCCCAGTCGCCGTTGCAGCAGATGGGATCGATGATGCAGGTCGCGTTGCAGCAGGACGGGTCGTCGCACCCCGGGCCCTGGTGGATCGCGAAGCAGTCCCCCGACGAGGGGCACGAGCCCGGCGACACGCAGATGCCGGCGGCCTGCGTCACGCACTCCTGGTCCCATGCGTCCGTGCAGCAGCGCGGCGAGATGCTGCAGACGGTGCGCATGCATTGCGCGGACGCGCATCCCGGGCTCTCGTGGGCCTCCAGGCAGCCCTCGCGCCCGATCTGCGTCGGGAACGTGGCGGTGCAGAGCTGGTCCGCCTGGAACGCGCACACCGAGTCCCAGCGCGTCTCGCAGCAATAGGGGTCGATGAACTCGCAGATCTTCTCGCAGCAGGCCTGCTGGCTGCAGCCGGTGGTCCAGTAGCTGCCAACCCAGCAGCTGCGCGGCGACTCGCCGCAGGTGTCGCCGGGGGCGTCGCACTGGACGTTCGCCAGCCCGACGCAGATGTCGTCCCAGGCCTTGCCGCAGCAGATCGGGTCGAGGGCGCACACCCGCTGGCAGCATGCCTCGTCCGAGCAGTTGGGGGTGCCGTGCGGCTCGAAGCAGCTCCCCGCGAAGAGGTCGCCGCAGGAGTCGCACGTCTGGGCCGCGAGCTTCGCGCAGTCGGCCGACCACTCGATCTCGCAGCAGGTGGGGTCGATCTTGCAGACCGCGTCGCAGCAGCCGGGGCGGTCGCACCCCGGGGTCGCGTGCGCCACGAAGCAGCTTCCGGTCACCGGGAACACGCCGTCGGGCTGCAGCACGCAGCCCGGGTTGATGGTGCAGAGCTGGTCCGCGCCCCGCACGCAGACGCTGTCCCACGAGGCGAAGCAGCAGTACGGGTCGCGCTGGCAGATGATCTGGCAGCAGAAGGGGTCCGAGCAGCCGCCGTCGCGGTTCTCCTCGAAGCAGCTGATCGCGTCGCCCTCGGGCGTCTCGCGGCCGCACACGCAGTTCTGGTCCGCGCACTGCGGCTCGGTGAACGCCAGCAGCGTGCACGAGACGTCCCACGCGTTCTCGCAGCAGAAGGGGTCCTTCGCGCACACGGCCGCGCAGCAGTCGCCGTCGTTGCAGTACGGCGTCGGGTGGATGATGCAGCAGCTCCCGGCGGAAGACGACCCGCAGCCCGTGCAGCGCTGGGACGC
The DNA here is from genome assembly GCA_945877905.1 of Phycisphaera mikurensis NBRC 102666. GTDB lineage: Bacteria > Planctomycetota > Phycisphaerae > Phycisphaerales > SM1A02 > UBA966. Next base: position 32,123 of record CAMDUT010000005.1, read on the forward strand.
CAGGTTGACGCAGACCTGGTCCCACGTGACGTTGCAGCAGTCGGGGCTGACCTCGCAGACCGCCTCGCAGCACGCCTCGTTCGAGCAGTACGGTGCGTCGTGCACCTCCTCGCAGTCGCCCGCGACCACCGCGCCGCACTCCAGGCACCGCTCGACGGCGAGGTCCGCGCAGTTGGCGTCCCAGCGCGTCGAGCAGCACGACGGGTCGAACGTGCACACGAGCTCGCAGCACGCCTCGTCGTTGCACCCGGCGGTGTCGTGCGGCTCCAGGCAGCTCGCGTCGGTGATGCCGCACTGGTTGCACGTCTTCTTCGCCAACGCCGCGCAGTTCTCGTCCCAGATCTGCGAGCAGCACGTCGGGTCGAAGTCGCACACGGTGGTGCAGCAGTCCGGGTCCGTGCACCCGCGACCCGCCGGCTGGGCCTCGAAGCAGCTGCGCGTCGAGCCGTCGGGGTTGAACTCGCCGCAGCCGGTGATGACCGCGCTGCACGACGGGTTGCGCACGAACGGCGTGTCGCTCACGGCGGTGATCGTGAACAGGCCGTTGGTCATCCGGTTCGCGATCACCGGGTTCGACGCAGAGCGGCATCGGTACGGGTGGATCGGCGCGACCTGCGTGCCCGCGGAGCCGATCGGGCCGAGCTCGTTCTTGTCGCCGCGATTGGCGAAGACGCATCCGTAGGTGGAGACCTGCTCGCCGCGGATCAGGGTCATCGCGTCGACGATCGCGTCCCACGGGGGAAGGGTGCCCGACCCGGGCACGAGCCAGGGCAGCGCGCACTGCGTGTCCGGGTCGTTGAACGCGCCGCTCACGCGCTGGCCGACGGCGGGGAAGGCGCGCGTGTTCGCGGGGTCCGGGTCGCGGTACACGATGAGGTGGGTGACGTTGGTGCTGATCTCGTTCGGGAACGTGATCCCGCCGACCGTGCCGGGCAGGGCGAGCGAACCTCCCGGCGGCAGCGGGAACTCCCACTGGCGCGAGTTCAGCGGGACCGCGTCCGGCACCGGCGTCGCGGCCACGAACGAGCCGTCCGTGACCAGGGACAGGCCCGACGAGAAGTCGGCGTTGACCGGGTCGTTGACCCACGGCATGCCCTCGAGGTCGACGACGACGCCGATGGTCCCGTAGAGCGCCGTGGCGCTCGAGCTGCGTGCGACCTTCAGGTAGAACCAGCCCTCGCCGTAGAGCCGCGTCGAGTTCGACGGGTCCGCGGGGTTCGGGATGTCGATCGAGGGGAATGCGCCTGCGGGCGCGTTGAGCGGGGTGCGGATCTCGACGTACCGCGACTGCGGGATCGCGGGGTTCGTCTGCGACGCCGGCTTGCCGACGCGCACCTCGGAGATGATGGCCCTGGGCAGCTTGCCGATCGCGGGGTTCGCCGCCATCTGCACCAGGCGCTCGAGGTAGTTGAGGTCGTTCTGGTCGATCAGCCCGTCGTAGTTGAAGTCACCCCACTGGCAGTAGACGCCGGAGGCCGCGAGGTTGTCGCGGATGCACGCGGCCCAGAAGTCCACGTCGTCCGCGTTGACGCGCTGGTCGTTGTTGAGGTCCCCAAGGAACAGCGACTCGCGCGCGAGGTTGCATGCGCCCGCCGGGTCCGTGCATTGCGCACGCGCGTCCCGCAGCACGCCGAGGAGGCTTGCGACGAGGGCGAGTGCGAGCAGGAACGACGAGCGGACTTCACGAACCATGGGGTGCTGCGTCCGAATAGATATACGATCGTCCGAGCATGGGAAGGGCAGGGGAACCACCGGATTTTCAAAGATTCCCGGACCTTGGCGTCACGGTGCCGGGACGCCCCGTGGCAGCCCCCCGTAGGTGCGTTGGCGCGCGCCGAAGTCATCGAGCGCTGCGCGCAATTCGGCCTCCCGGAACTCGGGCCAGAGCACGTCCGTCACGTGCAGTTCGGCGTAGCTCAGTTGCCACAGCAGGAAGTTGGAAAGGCGCCGCTCGCCCGCCGTCCGGATGAGCAGGTCCGGGTCGGGCAGGCCGCGCGTGTCGAGCGCACCCGAAATCGCGTCCTCGTCGATGTCCGTGGGCCCCAGTTCGCCCCGGCGGACCCGTTGCGCAAGCGCGCGCACGGCGTCGACCATCTCCTGGCGCGCCCCGTAGTTCATCGCCAGGCACAGCGTCATCCCGCGGCAGCGGCTCGTCTCGTCCTCGGTGCGGTCGAGCTCGGCGAGCACCGGCGCGGGGAGTCCCTCGCGACGGCCGATGCGGCGGAATCGCACGTCGTTGGCGAGCATCATCTGGCGCTCGAGCTGCAGGTGGTGCCGGGCGAGCTCCATGAGCGCCGTCACCTCGTCCTCCGGCCGCTTCCAGTTCTCGCTCGAGAACGAGTAGAGCGTCAGCGCCTGCACGCCGAGGCGTGCGCATTCCTCGACCACCCCTCGCACGCGACGCGCGCCCTCGCGATGCCCCGCGATGCGCGGCAACCCGCGCGACTCGGCCCAGCGGCCGTTGCCGTCCATGATGATCGCGACGTGCCGTGGAACGCGCGCCGGCGCGGGTTCAGGCATGGGCGAGCGCCGCGGCGCGGCGGCCTCCCACCAGGGTCTGCGTGCGCTCGGGCCCGAGGCTCACGACCTCGACCGGGATGCCGACGACGTCCTCGATGCGCGCGAGGTACGCCCTCGCGGCCGCGGGCAGCGAGTCACGGTCCCGCGCCTCGCGGATGTCCTCGTGCCAGCCGGGCAGCGTCTCGTACACGGGCTCGACGCCCTCGAGGCGGTGGGCATCGGGGATGAAGCGGTCGGTGACCGTGCCGTCGGGCAGGCGGTAGGCGGTGCAGATGCGCACCTCGTCGAGCCCGGCGAGCACGTCGAAGAGCGTGCACGCGATGCCGGTGGCGCCGCACACCATCGCGCTGTAGCGCACCGCGACGAGGTCGAGCCAGCCGCAGCGGCGCGGGCGGCCGGTGGTGGTTCCGTACTCGCGGCCGCGCTCGCGGATGCGCTGGCCGAGCTCGTTGTCGAGCTCGGTGGGGAAGGGCCCCGCGCCGACGCGCGTGGAGTAGGCCTTCATGATGCCGAGGACGCGCCCGATCGCGTGGCCCGGGACGCCCGTTCCCGCGGGGATCCCGAGCGTCGAGCAGTTGCTGCTCGTGACGTAGGGGAACGTGCCGTGGTCGATGTCGAGGAGGCTCGCGTTGGCGCCCTCGAAGAGCAGGCTGCGACCGGCGCGGAGCGCGTCGTGCAGCGCGTACACGGAATCGACGACGTGCGGGCGCAGGCGCTCGCCGAACGCGGCGTACTGCGTGGCCAGCGCGTCGGGGTCGAGCGGCGCGGTGCGCACGCCCAGCGCCTCGAGCTCGGCCGTGCGCAGCGTGCAGATCACGTGCAGCCGGCTGCGCAGGTAGTCGGGGTCGAGCAGGTCGCCGACCCGGATCGCGGTCGAGCGCCGGATCTTGTCCGCGTACGCGGGGCCGATGCCGCGCCGCGTGGTGCCGATCGAGAGGTTGCCGCGGGCCGACGCGGTCTTCGCTCCGAGGTACTCCTCGAGCGCCGCATCCTGCTCCTTGTGGTAGGGCATCACCACGTGGGCGCGGTCGCTGATCCGGAGGTTCGCGCCCACCCGCACGCCGCGCGCGCGAAGCGCGTCGATCTCCTGGAGCAGCTTCTCGGGGTCGACGACGACGCCGTTCCCGACGATGCATTCCTTGTCCGGGTAGAGGATGCCCGAGGGGATCAGGTGCAGCGCGTAGCGCTCGTTGCCGACGACGACGGTGTGGCCCGCGTTGGCGCCGCCGTTGTAGCGCACGATCACGTCGTGCTCGGAGGTCAGCAGGTCGACGATCTTGCCCTTGCCCTCGTCGCCCCACTGGAGGCCGACGATGGCGGTGTGCGGCGGGCGTTCGTTCGGGCTTCTGGTCATCGGGCGCGGGTCCTTGGGGAGCACCGGATCGTACCCACCCTAGGATTGCGTTCAGTGAAGGACGTCACGCTCCAGCAGGCCCCGGCTGCACGAACCGCGGCGGACGCGCTCGCGGGCACCGAGCCGCGCTTCGAGGGCGCGTACGTCCACGTGCCGTTCTGCTTCCACAAGTGCCACTACTGTGACTTCTACAGCTTCGTCGACTCCGAGGATCGCCAGGAGGCGTACGTCGAGCGGCTCGAGCGGGAGCTCTCGGCGCTCGCGCCCTGGGTGCGCGCGCCGCTCGCCACCGTGTTCGTGGGCGGCGGCACGCCGACCTTGCTCCGGCCGCCGCTCCTGGCGCGCGCGCTGGGCGCGGTGCGCGAGCGCCTCGGCGCCTCGCCGGGCGCGGAGTGGACGGTCGAGGCCAACCCCGAGACGGTGAACTCGGAGGTGGCCGCGACGCTCGCGGCGGCCGGCGTCACGCGCGTCTCGCTCGGCGCGCAGAGCTTCGACCCGCGCCACCTGAAGACGCTCGAGCGCTGGCACGACCCGGCGAGCGTCGGCCGCGCGGTCACGTTCCTGCGCGCGGCGGGGATCGGCCGCGTGAGCCTCGACCTCATCTTCGGCATCCCCGGCCAGTCGGTGGCGGACTGGGAGCGGGACCTCGACGCGGCGCTCGCGCTCGCACCCGACCACCTCAGCTGCTACGGGCTCACCTACGAGCCGAACACGGCCATGACCGCGCGCCTGCGGCGCGGCGACTTCGAGCCGTGCGAGGATTCCTCCGAGGCGCGCATGCTGGAGGTCGCGTGCGAGCGTCTGCGCGCGTCCGGGTTCCGCCGCTACGAGGTGAGCAACTGGGCACGGGCGCGCGACGCCGACCCGCACGCCGAGGAGTGCGCGCACAACATGCTCTACTGGCTCGACCGCGACTGGCTCGCGGCCGGGCCGAGCGCGTCGGGCCATGCCGGCAACGTGCGGTGGAAGAACGTGCCGCGCCTGGGCGACTGGCTCGCGTCGGAAGGCACGAGCCCGGTGGTCGACGTCGAGCGCGCGACCCCCGACATGCAGGCCGGCGAGCGGCTGATGATGGGATTGCGCCTCGTCGACGGGCTGCCCGAGGCCGAGGTCTCGGCGATCCTCGCGATGGGCGAGCGCGGCGCCGGGCGCGGGCGCGCGATCTCCCGCGCGACGGACGCGGGCCTGATGGAGCGCGCCGGCGGGCGGCTGCGCTTCACGGAGCAGGGCATGATGACGGCGAACGCGACGCTCGCGGACCTGGTGTGAGGCGCGGCGAGTCCGCACCGCGCCCAACGTGCGCGGCGCCGTCCCGCGCAACCGGGGCTCAGCCGCCGAGGTATCGCTTCACGCCGCGGATGGTCGACTGGCGCCCGATCTCGGCGATCGACTCCGTGAGCGGGATCTCCTTCGGGCACACCTTCACGCAGTTCTGCGCGTTGCCGCAGTCGGCGATGC
>CAMDUT010000006.1 GCA_945877905.1 Phycisphaera mikurensis NBRC 102666
GGCCCGCGAAGTCGAGCGCGGCGCGCGACGAGCTGCGCGCCCGCGTGGCCAAGGCCGCTTCGCGAGGCAAGGGCGGCGCCGCCGGCCCCGGCCTCTTCTGACCAGAGACGCACCCGAACACGAACCCGTCACGGAAGGCGACCACCACCATGGCCAAGGGCAAGACCGGCACGCGCAGCCTCAAGGAGCGCGATGCCGCCACCACGAAGAAGATCGTCGACCTCGTCTCGGACGTGGCGCGCAAGTCGCTCGGCGGCAAGGAGCCGAAGATCGACATCCCGACGCGCACGAAGGGCAACACGATCTGGAACAAGAAGCGCGGCATCCTCGAGATGGGCGACGGCGTCGCCGAGCGCCCGCTCTTCGACCTCAAGACCGCGAAGCAGTTCATGCAGACGATGCTCCACGCGTCGACGATCAAGGACCTGATCGCGGCCGAGAAGACCAGCAGCCTCCGCGGCGTCTTCTACAAGGCGAAGCACACCGTCGCCGGGACCCGCGAGAACACCTTCGACACGCAGGACGAGAGCGACCCGATCCTCGAGGACCTCGAGGTGGCGCTCGGCGCGCTCCGCGAGGAGCTGCACGTCTTCGCCGAGAACCGCGGCTCGATGGTCGGGAACGTCACCATCGTCGACAAGGGCGACGAGATCGACTGCCGGCGCATGGGCTCGGGCGGGTACGCGCTGCCGTCGATCGTCGAGCCCGACGTCATCCAGTTCAAGAAGTGCGAGGCGAAGTTCGTCCTGCACGTCGAGAAGGGCACGGTCTGGAACCGCTTCAACGAGGACCGGTTCTGGGAGAAGCACAACTGCATCCTGACCCACGGCGCGGGCCAGCCCCCGCGCGGCTGCCGCCGGCTGCTGCAGCGGCTGAACCAGGAGCTGAAGCTGCCGATCATCTGCGTGCTCGACAACGACCCCTGGGGCCACTACATCTACAGCGTCATCAAGCAGGGTTCGATCTCGCTTGCCTTCGAGAGCTCGCGCCTGGCGATCCCCGAGGCGAAGTTCCTCGGGATCCGCGCGAAGGACTTCCGCGAATGCGGCCTCGACGACGCGGTGAAGATCGAGCTCACCGAGAACGACGTGAAGCGCGCGAAGGAGATCGCCGCCTACCCGTGGTTCGCGGGGCACAAGGGGTGGCAGAGGGAGATCGACGCGCTCCTCTCCAACGGGTTCAAGATGGAGGTCGAGTCGCTCATCACCAAGGACATCTCGTACGTCAGCGAGACGTACGTGCCCGAGCGTCTCAGGCGGAAGGACTGGCTGGACTGACCGCCGGGAGCTCGATGCGGAACCTCGCGCCCGGGGCGCCGTCGGCGACCGAGATGCTGCCGCCGTGCGCCTCGACGATGCGCCGCGCGGTCGCGAGGCCGAGCCCGTTGCCGCCGGCCTTCGTGGTGAAGTAGGGCTCGAACGCCTGCGCGCGCGCCTCGGGGCCGAGCCCGGGCCCGGTGTCCTCGACCTCGATCGCGACGCGCGCGGGGCGTGCGGCCGCGCCGCGGCCCTCGGGCGGCGGCGTCGCCACGCGCAGCGTGAGCGTCCGGGCCGCCTCGGGCGGCAGCGACTCCATCGCCTGCACGCCGTTCAGCAGCAGGTTCAGGATCGCCTGCTTCAGGAGCGCCGGGTCGGCGTCGGCCGTCGCGGGCGCGTCGGGCAGCTCGGTGCGAAGCCGCACGCCCGCCTGCTCGGCCTGGGCCAGGAAGAAGTCGGCGAGGTCCTCCGCCACGGTGCGCACGTCGACGGGGCGCCGGTCGAGCTGCATGCGCCCCGCGTAGCGGAGGAAGTCGTTGAGGATGTCGCGGAGCCTCGCGGCCTCGCGCGCGAGCGTGTCGACGCGGCGCGTGACGCGGTCGCGCGCGGCGTCCTCGATGCCGCTGTCGAGGATCTCCTCGCGCAGGAGCTGCGCGTTCAGCGCCACGGTCGAGAGCGGGTTCTTGATCTCGTGCGCGAGCCCGCGCGTCATCGAGGCGATCTCGGCGTTGCGCGCGTCCTCGGCCGCCGTGCGACCGGCATCACGGATGCGCGCGCGGAGCGAACGCGACATCCACCACGCCGCGAGCGACAGCAGGACGGCATCGACCGCGAGGATCGCGATCCACGGGACGGGCTGGGGAGTTGTCGTGGGGGTCACGCGCCGGTGCCGGCGGCGGGCACGCGGGTGAGCGAGCGCGCCTTGGTGGCGGCCCAGCCCTTCGCGCCCTGCGTGGCCGAGTAGGTGACCATCTCGCCGTCGTTGAGCGTGCGGAAGCCCGACTCCTGCTCGATGACGGAGAAGTGAACGAAGATGTCCTGGCCCTCGGGACCGACGATGAAGCCGAAGCCCTTGCGGGGATCGAACCACTTCACCTGGCCTTCGATGTTCTCGAGCGTGCTGTTCGCCATGTTGATTCGGGCTCCGTCTTGGTTGCTCCGCGCACCCCTACGACGCACGCGGAAGCGGGTGCGTGAGCACCTTCGGCTGCGAACCACCCGAGCCGGACCGTATTGTGCGGCGGTTTCCGGACTTGTGCAAGTGAATTTCGGTTCTGTTCAGGGGTTTCGTGGGTCCTTTCCGGGGCCCGTGCGGCGATACCGCCGCAGGTGCCGCCCGGGCAGCGGGTTAGGTCGTCGCGCGGGGCGCCACCGTGATACGCACGCACCCCGCGGCGGTTCGCCGCGGGGTGCGTGGATGTGGGTGGATGGTTCACGCCCGGCCGGCGTGGCCCGGGGTCACTGGGGCGCGCCTTCGCGCTCGCGATCGCGGCGTCCGCCGCCGTCACGGCCGCCGTCGCGGCGGCCACGGTCGCCGCCGCGGTCCCCGCGGTCACGCCGTTCGCCGCCGCGGTCGCCGCCACGGTCGCCGCCGTCCTCGCCGCCGGCCGGCGCCTCCATGAGCGCCTTGCGGCTGAGCTTCACGCGGCCGCTGTCGTCGACGTTGATGACCTTGACCTTCACGACGTCGCCGATCTTCACGACGTCGGTGACGTTCTTCACGAAGCCGTGCGCCAGCTCGGACACGTGGCACATGCCGTCCGATCCCGGGGCGAGCTCGATGAACGCGCCGAACTCCTTGATCGAGATGACCTTGCCCTCGTAGATCGAGCCCACCTTGATCTCGGCGCCGAGCGCCTCGACCTCGGCGCGCGCGATGGCGGCCTTCTCGCTGTCGGAGCACGCGATGAAGACGGTTCCGTCCTCCTCGACGTCGATCTGCGCGCCGGTGCGCTCCTGGATGCCGCGGATGGTCTTGCCGCCCGGGCCGATGAGCTTGCCGATCTTCTCGGGGTCGATCTTGACCGTGATGATGCGCGGCGCGTACTTCGAGATGTCCGCGCGCGGCGCCGGGATCACGGCCTCCATCTGGCCGATGATGTCGTGGCGTCCCTTGCGGGCGATCTCGAAGATGGTCTCGATCTCCTCGATCGACAGGCCGCGGGCCTTCAGGTCGAGCTGGATGCCGGTGATGCCCTCGCGGGTGCCGCTCACCTTGAAGTCCATCTCGCCGAAGAAGTCCTCCTCGCCGATGATGTCGATCACGTGGCCGACCTTGCCCTCGGAGCTCGTGAACCGGCCGACCGAGATGCCCGCGCACGTGGCCTTGATGGGCACGCCCGCGTCCATGAGCGCCAGGCAGCCGCCGCACACGCTGGCCATCGAGCTCGAGCCGTTCGACTCGGTGATGTCGCTGATCAGGCGGACGGTGTAGGGGAACTCCTCGGGGTTCGGAAGGATCGCGCGCAGGCTGCGCTCTGCGAGCGAGCCGTGGCCGATCTCGCGGCGGCCGGGGCCGGTGATGCGGCCGGCCTCGCCCGTGCAGAAGGGCGGGAAGTTGTAGTGCAGGTAGAACTTCTTCGCGTACTCCGGCAGCAGTCCGTCGACGATCTGCTCGTCCTTGATGGTGCCGAGCGTGCACGTGACGATCGACTGCGTCTCGCCGCGCTGGAAGAAGGCGCTGCCGTGGGTGCGGGGCAGGATGCCCACCTCCATGTCAAGCCTGCGGATCTGGTCCTTGGTGCGGCCGTCCGGGCGGACGCCATGGTTGGACACGAGGTCATGCGTGATCTTCTTCTCGAGGATCCGCAGGGCCTCCTTGGCCTCCTTGGCGCGCTTGTCGGCGGCCTGCCAGGCACCGAAGGACACGTCGCCCGCGGGCATCGCGAAGAAGGTGTCGAGGACGTACTTCTTGACCTCGTCGACCTTGGCGTTGCGGTCGCGCTTGCCGGGGATCCGGCGGGCGTCCTTCATGGAGTCCCACGCCTTCTCCTTGACGAGCTTCATCACCTCGTCGGAGGGCAGCACGGGGGCGCCCATGCTCGGAGCGGGCGCGCCGCACTTCGTGCGGAGCTCGTCGATCATCTCGAGGATCGGCTTGATGCCGTGCTCGCTGCCGAAGCGGATCGCCTCGAGCATGGTCTTCTCGTCGACCTCGGCGGCGCCGACCTCGATCATGTTGATGCCGTCCTTGTGGCCGGAGAGCACCAGGTCGATGTCGCTGTAGTCGAGCTGCGCGACCGTCGGGTTGATCACGAAGACCGCGCCCTGCTCGGTGATGATGCGGCCGACGCGCACCGTGGCGATCGGTCCCTGGAACGGCGCGTCCGTCAGGCTCAGCGCGGCGCTTGCGCCGGTGCAGGCGAGCACGTCGCTGTCGTTCTGCGTGTCATGGCTCAGGACCACGCACTGCAGCTGGATCTCGTCGATGAAGCCCTCGGGGAACAGCGGGCGGATCGGGCGATCCATCATCCGCATGGTGAGGATCTCCTTCTCGCTCGGCGCGCCCTCGCGCTTCTTGAAGCCGCCCGGGTACTTGCCGGCGGCGGCGGTGCGCTCGCGGTAGTCGCAGGTCAGCGGGAAGAAGTCGATGCCCGCGCGCGGGTTGGCGCGCACGGCGGTGCACAGGACGACGGTGTCTCCGTAGGTGGCGACGACGGCGCCGCCGGCGAGCTTCGCGACCTTGCCGGTCTCGAAGCGGAGGGTGCGTCCGCCGATCTCGCGCTCGACGGTGACGGCCTTCTTGGTGGTGTCGGACATGGTGGTGTGCCTCTTTCTTTCTCTTGCGTTTCGTTGGTGTTCGGTGGTGCCCGGTCCGGGCGCGCGCCATGCGGGTGCACGGCGTCCCTCCGCCGTCGGGGCAGTGCCACGGCGCAGTCCGGGTCCGGTTCGCGGAAGGCTGCGCAATGCCGACTGCCGCCGGGGGGCGGCGGGGCTGCGCGCCTTACTTGCGGAGGCCGAGCTTCTGGATGAGCTTCTGGTAGCGCTCGCGGTCGGTGCGCGCGAGGTAGGTCAGCAGGCGGTTGCGGCGACCGACCATGAACAGCAGGCCGCGGCGGCCGTGGTGGTCCTTGGGGTTCGCCTTGAAGTGGTCCTGCAGCGCGCCGATGCGCTCGCTGAGGATGGCCACCTGGACCTCGGGCGAGCCCGTGTCGGTGGAGTGGGTCCGGTTGCCGCTGATGACCGCGGCCTTCTTCGTTGCGGAGATCGACATTGCTTCGGTGCTTCCTTCGTTTCCTTGGTTCGAGTCGCGCAGTGTAGTGGAAGCCGCGCGGCGCTCAACACGCGCGGGCGATGCGCGGAGGCGGTCGTTATCGGCAGCGGGTCCACGTGCGTATCCTTCGGGGGACCATGCCCGCAGCCGAAGCGACCGCCCCGGAAGGCCTCATGTCCGCCGTCGCGCAGTTCGTCGCCGAGCGCGAGCGGATCGAGCAGGGCGGCGGGCCCTCCGGCATCGAGCGACAGCACCGGCACGGGCGCCTCACCGCGCGCGAGCGCATCGCCGCGCTCCTCGACCCCGGGACGCCGTTCACCGAGTGCGGGCTGTTCGCGGCGTGGAACATGTACCGCGAGTACGGCGGCGCGCCCGCGGCCGGCGTGGTCACCGGGATCGGCACCGTCGAGGGCCGGCTCGCCATGGTCATCGCCAACGACGCCACCGTGAAGGCCGGCGCGTTCTTCCCGATGACGTGCAAGAAGATCATCCGCGCGCAGGTGATCGCGGAGCGCGCGCGGCTCCCGCTCGTGTACCTCGTCGACAGCGCGGGCGTGTTCCTGCCCCTGCAGGAGGACGTCTTCCCCGACACCGACGACTTCGGCCGCATCTTCCGCAACAACGCCGTGATCAGCGCGCAGGGCATCCCGCAGTACGCGGCCATCATGGGCAACTGCGTCGCGGGCGGCGGGTACCTGCCGGTGCTCTGCGACACGCTGCTGATGACCGAGGGAAGCGGCCTCTACCTCGCCGGGCCCGCGCTCGTGAAGGCGGCGATCGGGCAGGAGGTCTCGAGCGAGGACCTCGGCGGCGCGCAGATGCACGCGCAGATCTCGGGAACCATCGACTTCCGCGAGAAGGACGACCCGGCGTGCCTCGCCCGCCTGCGCAGCCTCATGCGCGCGAGCCGCGCGGCGCAGCCCGTGCCGCAGCCGCCGGAGCCCGCCGCCGAGCCGGCGCGCGCGCCGGCCGACGCGGCATCCGTCTTCCGCGACCAGCCCGGCCAGCAGTACGACATGGTCGAGCTGCTCTCCTGCGTCGTCGACTCGGGGAGCCTCGACGAGTACCGCGCCGAGTACGGCCGGTCGCTCGTCTGCGCGTACGCGCGGATCGGCGGGTTCCCGCTGGGGATCGTCGCGAACCAGAAGAAGCTCACGCAGAAGAAGATGGCCGGCGGCAAGGCGGGGCCCTCGATGGCCACGAACATGCCCGCCGTCATCTACGACGACAGCGCCGACAAGGCCGCGCGCTTCATCATGGACTGCAACCAGCGCCGAATCCCGCTGCTCTTCGTGCACGACACCACCGGGTTCATGGTGGGCCGCGACAGCGAGCAGGGCGGCATCATCCGCGCGGGCGCGAAGATGGTGAACGCGATGTCGAACTGCGTGGTGCCGAAGCTGGTGCTCGTCCTCGGCGGCAGCTACGGCGCCGGCAACTACGCCATGTGCGGCCGCGCGTTCGACCCGCTGCTGACCCTCGCCTGGCCGGGCGCCCGCTGCAGCGTGATGGGCGCCGCGCAGGCGGCGAGCACCCTGCTGCAGATCGACCTCGCCGCGCGCGAGCGCAAGGGCGAGAAGGTGGACGAGGCGATGCGCGCACAGCTCCTGGCCGCGATCACGAAGAGCTACTCCGAGCAGCAGGACATCCGCTGGGCCGCGAGCCGCGGATGGGTGGACCGGATCATCGAGCCCGCCCAGACGCGCTCGGAGCTCGTGGCCGCCATGCGCGTGGCCTGGCAGGCCCCCGTCGCGGGCGCGTTCCGCACCGGCGTGCTCCAGACCTGAGCCGTCACCCGCCCGAGGAGGAATCGCGTGCGCATCGTCGTGGCCACCGGAAACCCGCACAAGGTCGAGGAGATCCGCGCGGTGCTCGCGCCGCTCGGGTTCACCGTGCTCTCGCTCGCAGAGACCGGCCGCCCCGTGCCCGCCGAGCCCGAGGAGCCGCACCCGACCTTCGAGGCGAACGCGCGGCTCAAGGCGCTGCATTACGCGCGGGCCATCGGCGAGGCCGTGCTGGCGGACGACAGCGGGCTCGAGGTCGACGCGCTCGGCGGCGCGCCCGGCGTGCACAGCGCGCACTGGGCGGGCGCCGCGGGCTCGCGCGCCGAGCGCGACGCGCGCAACAACGCGAAGCTCGCCGAGGCGATGCGGGGCGTGCCTGCGCACCTGCGCACCGCGCGCTTCGTGTGCACCATGTGCATCGCGACGCCGGCGGGCGACGTGCTGGTCGAGACGCGCGGCGAGATGGAGGGCGTGATCGGCGACGGGCCCCGCGGCGCGCACGGGTTCGGCTACGACCCGTGGCTGCGCCTGCCCGGCCGCGGCGTGTCGAGCGCCGAGCTTCCGTCCGAGGAGAAGAACGCCGTCAGCCACCGCGGCCGCGCGGTGCGGCGGCTCGCGTACCTCGTCGTCCACAAGCGGATCCGGTGGTGACGGTGGTCGCCGCGCGCTCCATCCCGCTCGAGATCCTCGCGCTCCCCGCGCAGCGCTACGGCTGCCACGGGTGCGGGGACTGCTGCCGCGACTTCACGGTGCAGCTGCGCGAGGCCGACCTCGCGAAGCTGCGCGCGCAGCGATGGGAGGAGCGGCTCGGCGTCCCCGTGACGACCGAGTTCCGCGGCCGGAGGTTCCTGGCCCAGCGCGTGGACGGTGCGTGCGTGTTCCTCGGCGAGGGCGGTCGGTGCCGCATCCATGCGGAGTTCGGGCTCGAGGAGAAGCCGCTCGCGTGCCAGATGTTCCCGTTCGTGCTCGCGCCCGACGCGCGGCGCGCGCGCGCGGGCGTCAGCTTCGCGTGCGCGAGCGTGCTGGCCAACAAGGGCCCCGCGCTCGCCTCGCACGCGGCCGACGTGCGGCGCATGGCCGCGATGGTCGACGAGCTCGCGCCCGCGCGCACGATGCTCGACGACGCGACCGAGGCCTCGTCCGAGGAGCCGGACCTGGTGGCCGAGGCGCTCGACCGCTGGCTGCGCGACGCGTCGCGCCCGCTCGCGGAGCGGCTCGACGGGCTCGCGTGGCTCGCGCAGCAGCTCTCCGGCGCGCGGTTCGCCAAGGTGCGGGGGCCGCGGCTGCGCGAACTGATGGACACGCTGGTGGACGCGTTGCCGGACGAGCTCCCGCTGCACCCGATTGAGCCTGCCTCGCGCGCGCAGCGCGCCACCCTGCGGCAGGCCGCGTTCTTCCGGCTCGAGGACCCGAAGATCGGGGACCTGCGCCGGCAGGGAAGGGTCCGCGCGGTGCTCGGGCAGTACCTGCGCAGCCGCCGGTTCAGCCGCGGGCGCGGCGCCGTGCCCGCGATGGGCGCGGGCTGGGGCGGCGCAGTCGCCTTCGCCGCGGTGGACGCCGTGGGCCCGGTCGACGGCTCGCCCGATGCCGCGGCGATCGACGAACTGCTCACGCGGTGGCTGCGCGCCACCGTGCTCGGCGGGCGCGCGTGGGGCAGCGGCTTCTACGGGTGGAGCGTCACCGCCGGCCTGCAGGCGCTGGCGCTGAACGCGGCGTGCGTGCGGTGGCTCGCGCGGCTGCACGCGGCGGGCGCGGGCCGCCGCGCGCCCTCGATCGACGACGTCCGCGCCGCGCTCTCGCGCGTCGACCGTGCCTCGGGCCGCGCGCCGTGGATCGGCAGCCGCGCCGAGCGCATGCGGCTGTCCTACCTCCGCATCGACGACGGGCTGCGGTGCATCCTCAGGGCGTGAGGGCCGCCGCCGGCGCGGCGGAGGCCTCGGCCCGCCGCCTGCGGTACCAGCGCACCGTCATCGGGATCGCGACGATGCCGAGCGGGATCGTCGCGAACATCTCGCCCAGGCTCTCCAGGAGCGCCAGCTGCGTGAACCCCGCGTCGGCGTGCGCGACGTCGAGCCCTCCGCCGGCCATCCAGTTGGCGACGATCACGGTCGTCGCCTCGCGGAATCCCACGCGGCCGAGCGGGTTCAGCATCACCGCGATCGACGCGACGCCGAGCACCGTGACCGTGGCGAAGTCGAGCCCGAGCCCCAGGATCTCGCCCGCGCACCACATGCGCACGATCCAGAGCAGCACCTCGGCCGCGCGCAGCGTGGTGCCGAGCCAGTAGGTCGACCGCGTGGTGATCATGGGCGTCCACCGCCCCATGATCCGCTGCACGGGCCCGAGCCGCGCGAACCGGTGCAGCAGCAGGCCGCCCGCGGCGAGCCCGGCCACCACCAGCACGCACCAGGGCGCCCCGGCGTGCGGCGTCACCGCCGTGGCCGCGACCACCGCGACCAGCGAGACGAGGATCACCACCGTCACCGCCGCGAACCACGCGGTCGCCTCGGCGAACGGCATGCGGTTGGCGAGCATCGCGTAGCCGTAGCGCGCGGGGAGCCCCAGGCGCACCGGAAAGAAGTTGCTGGTCGCCGCGAGAAAGGTGATCCACTGGATCTCCATGAACGCCAGGCGCCTGACCGGCAGCAGCACCAGCCAGAACAGCGCGCCGTCGATCACGAGGCTGGCGACGGTCGTCAGCGCGATCCCCGCGACGAGCCACGGGCGCGCCTCCCACGCGGCGCGCACGCTCTCGACGATGCCCGCGCGCCCGGGCGCGTTCGCCGCGTCGAGCGCGCCCTTGACCACCCATGCCACGATCGCGACGCCGACGGCGAAGCCCACCGCCTGCAGCGCGAGGCTGCGCGGCGCCAGCGTGCGGCGCAATACGTCCCTGAACGCCCCGTCGCTCACGGCGCGCCTCCCGCCGCGCGGGGCGGCGTCGTGCGCAGGCGTTCGCGCGCGATCACCCAGAGGGCGCGCACGCCGTCGGTCCAGCCGATCTTCTTGCCCTCGGCGAATCCGCGCGGCGCGTAGCGCACCGGCACCTCGGCCACGCGCACGCGCGCACGCGCGAGCGCCGCGGCGATCTGCGGCTCGATGCCGAACCGCTCCTCGCTGAGCCAGGGCCGCACGGCACGCAGCGCGGGCACGCGGAGCAGCTTGTAGCAGCACTCCATGTCGTGCACGCCGAGGCCCGTCGCGAGCTCGCTGGCCCAGGTGAGGAACCCGTTCACCGCGGCGTGCAGCCGACGCCAGCCCGTGAGCGGGGCGCCCGTTCCCCACCGGTTGCCGAAGACCGCCCCCGCGCCGGACTCGAGCGGCGCCAGGAGCGCCGCGTAGTCACCGGGGTCGTACTCGAGGTCCGCGTCCTGGACGATCACCGCGTCGCGGTCGTCTGCCGAGGCGAGCACCCGGTCGAAGCCGGTCATCAGCGCCGCGCCCTTGCCGCGGTTGCGCGGGTGCACGATGAGCTCGGCGACGCCCGGGTGCGCCGCGGACGCCTCGCGCGCCGCGGCGGCGGCCTCGGGCGGGCTGCCGTCGTCCACCATCACCAGCCGCAGCGACCACCCGGCTGGGAGCCGCGCGCCCGCGACGCGTCCCGCGATCCTCGCGAGGGTCGGCCCCTCGTCGAAGACCGGCATGACCACGTGGAGCACCGGCATGGCGCGCGCCCGACGCTCCGCGTCAGGCCTGCCCCTCGGGCTTGCCGAGCTGCGAGCGCATGGCGGTGTCCGCCATCATGTTCTGCATGCGGTAGTAGTCCATCAGACCGAGGCTTCCCTTGCGGAGCGCCTCGCTGATGGCCTTGGGGATCTCGGCCTCGGCGAGCACCACCAGCGCGCGGTTCTTCTGGCCCTCGGCCTGGAACTCGGCCTCCTGCGCCACGGCCAGCGCGCGCCGCTGCTCGGCCTGCGCCTGGAAGCGCTTCGTGTCGGCCTCGGCCTGCGCGGTCTGCAGGTTCGCGCCGATGTTCTCGCCGACGTCGATGTCCGCGATGTCGATCGAGAGGATCTCGAACGCCGTCCCCGAGTCGAGTCCCTTTGCGAGCACCGTCTTGGAGATCTTGTCCGGGTTCTCGAGCACGCTCTTGTGGTCCTCGGCGCTGCCGATCGTCGAGATGATGCCCTCGCCGACGCGCGCGATGATCGTCTCCTCGGTGGCGCCGCCGACGAGCCGCGAGATGTTCGTTCGCACCGTGACGCGCGCGCGCGCCTTCAGCTGGATGCCGTCCTTCGCCACCGCGTCGATGGTCTGGCGGCCGCTCTGCACGCTGGGGCAGTCGATGACCTTCGGGTCGACGCTGGTCTTGACGGCGTCGAGGATGTCGCGTCCCGCGAGGTCGATGGCGGTGGCGCGGTCCCACGGCAGGTCGATCTTGGCCTTGTCGGCGGCGATCATCGCGCGAACCACGCGCTCGATGTTGCCGCCGGCAAGGTAGTGGCTCTCGAGCTGGTCGGAGTCGATCTCGAGGCCGGCCTTCTTCGCGGAGATCCGGTTGAAGACGATCTCGGCGGGCGCCACCTTGCGCAGGCGCATCATCACGAGCTTCAGGAGGCTCACCGGCGCGCCCGAGAGCCACGCCTGGACGGCCAGCTGGATGTACTGGCTGATGACGATCAGCGCGACCAGGCCGATGAGGCCCACGACCGCGAGGATGACCCAGAAGACGACCGAGCCGGTACCGACGGCCTGCGCGAGCGTCGTCGCGCCGTTCCCGAGGAAGTCAAGGTGCTGCATGCCGCGGATGCTATCCGCGCGCCCGGACGGCCACGCGGCCCGCCGCGGCCTCGGTGACCACCACCTCGGTGCCCGGCTCGATCATGCCGAGGTCCGCGACCACCTCGATGCGCTCGCCGCCGAACCGCGCGAAGCCCACGGGCCGCAGCGCGGTGAGCGCGACGCCCGAGTCGCCGGCCTTCACGGCGCAGGCGGTGGCGCGCGCCGTCGGCCCGGCCGGCGCGTCCGGGCCGGGCTCGTGCGCGTCGCCGAGCACCATCCTGCGCGCGATCGGCGTGCGCGACCAGAGCTTGAAGCCGAACACCACCGCGAACGGCGCGCCCGCCGCGTACGCCACCAGCGCGGCGAAGCCCCACGTGACGCTGTGCATGAAGAACGCGACCACCGACGCCACGAGGCAGACGGCCGTGGCCACGGCGAGCACGCCGGCGGTGGGGACGAAGAGCTCGAGGAACGCGAGCACCGCGCCCACGCCGAGCAGCACGAAGCCCGTGGCGATGAGGGCGGACGAGCTCGCCGCCGCGGCCTCGGCGGGCGCGGCGGCCGACGCCGCGGTGGAGGCGTCCTGCGCGAGCGCCGCCGCGCACGCCAGCGTCGCCGCAAGCGCGGCCATCGCGATCGTTCGGCGGATGTTCGTCGGCACGGTCATTCGCACGGCTCCACCTCCACACCATACGCGTCGGAGCGCACCACGCGGACGGGCGTCCCGGCGTCGACGAAGGCGCCGCGGGCCTGCACCTCCAAGGTGGCGGTCCCGAACTCCGCGCGGCCGACGGGCCGCAGCGGCGTGAGCGCGCGTCCCGCGTCGCCGACCGCCGGCCGCACGGCGCGCGGCGCGGGCGACGTGGCGCCCTCGATGCCCGCCTGCGCCTCGAGCACGGCCGCGCGCACGATGCCCGCGCGCGGAACCACGCGCAGCAGGACCCACGCGGCGCCGCCGGCGAGGATGAGCCCGCCCGCGACGACGCCGAGGCCTCCAGCGAGGTCGCTGCGGCCCTCGGGCGTGTCGAGCGGCGCGCCGATGAAGCTGCCCACGATCCCCACCAGGATGCAGGCGACGCCCATGATCCCGACCACGCCGACGCCCGGGACGAGGAACACCTCGGCGAGCACCAGCGCGGCGCCCGCGACCACGACCAGCAGCGGCCACCACGACGTCACGCCCGCGAGGGCCGGCGCGCCCAGGAGCAGCACCAGCGCGACGGTCGCCGCCGCCCCAGGCCAGCTGAGCCCGGGTGCCATCATCTCGAGGACGAACCCGCCGAGCAGCACCGCGATCAGGAGCAGGCGCACCGGCCACGAGGTCAGGAACCGAACCACCGCGTCGCCGAGGTTCTCGTCGCGGCGGTCGAGCGCCGTCGCGCCGAAGAAGGCCGCCAGCGCGCGGTCGTCCTCGACCGTGGCGAGCGACATCCCGAACGCCGCGGCCTCCGGGCCCTGCACCACCAGCAACTCCTGCGCGCCGTCCACCTGTCCCGCCACGCGCCACGAAGGGGCGTCGGCCGGGGTCAGGCGCGCGCGCACCGGCGGTCGCACCTGCTGCTCCGCCACCAGCGCGTCGCGCTCCGCGTCGTTCGCGGGGCCGTCCTCGCGCGTCGCCCGGCGCATGGCGCGGTCCACGAGCACCGCAAGCGGCCGCTCGCCCGCAAGCGCCCCACGCGGCGCGGCGCCCGCGGCGCGCGAGGTGGGCGGGTCCTCGCCGAACGCATCGCGGAACTCCTCGCGGCCGACGAAGATGCGCCGCCCGTCCTCGGCCGACTCGAGCGCCCAGACCTCGTCGGGCGCGCTCACGAACGCGCGCACCACGGTCTCGTCGTAGCCGTTGCGGCGCGCGCTGTCGACCACCTCGCTCAGGACGGGCGCCTCGAGCTTGGCGCGCTCGGCCACGGGAAGCGGCTGGAGCCCCAGGCCGGGCAGGGCCGCGATCGGCGCGGCGTCGCCCATCGCGGCCGCGGGGCTGGTGACGATGCCGCGGCACGCGAGCGCGATGATGGCGCCGGCGCTGAACGCGCGCGGCCGGACCCACGCCCACACGGGCACCGGCGCCCGTTCCTTCAGCCAGATGCAGAGCCCGAGCGTCGCGTAGAGGTCTCCGCCGGGGGTGTCGAGCTCGAGCACCACGGCGTTCGCGCCGTCGCGCGCGGCGGCCTCGACGCGTCGCTGGGCGCTCGCGCATCGGACGGCATCGATCTCCCCGTGCACGGTGACCACCGCGATGCGGCTTGCCTGGCGCCATGCCGGCGCCGAGGCCACCTGCGCGCCGGCATGCGCCGACGCCCACGCCGCGCCCCCGAGCGCGAGCCACGCGACCAGCCGTCGGAACGGTCCCGCGATCCGCATGGGACAAGGATATCCGTGGCAAAAAGCGCCGCGGCCGGCGCGAGGCCGGCCGCGGGGAGGTTCATGTCGCGCGGGGCCCGGTCAGTCCCAGGTCGTGAAGTCGGGGCTCGGCCCGTCGTACGCCGTGAGCACGGCGGTGCCGGCCTGGTTGCTCTCGTTCGGCGAGCGCTTCTGCAGCACGAGCCAGCTGTCCGAGTTGCGACGGCCGGCCGCGGTGACGCAGAAGGTGTCGTTCTTGAACATGTTGTCGAAGCGCGCCTCGGCGCCCGTGAGGCTGGTTCCGCCGGCGCACGCGTCCTGCGCGAGCTTCGTCACGCTCTCGGGGTAGAACGTCCGGCCGAAGTCGACGTGGTTGTCGTTGTAGCAGGTGTTGCCGTCCCACTCCTTCGTGCTGCCGTGGATGAGCAGGGTCTTCGACTGCGTGAAGTCGTTGCCCGTGCCCGTTCCGCCCTTGGGACCGCGGTTGCCGAGGATGGCGAAGCGCGCGTTGCCCGAGTTGCGCCACTCCACCTTGCGGCGCAGCGCCGGGTCGAGCGGCATGGTGCCGTACGAGGTGTTCGACTGCGTGGTGAGGTCGGCCAGGAAGCCGGTGGGCGAGTTGCCCGCGGGCGAGCCCGGGTCGTACCCGCTGTCCCAGTAGACGTCCTGGGCGGGGTTGATGCGGTTCATGTTGTAGCGGGCGCACGGGATCACGCGCGAGTTGACCTCGGCCGGCGAGACCAGGATCTGCGCGTTCACGTAGCCGCGGCCGATCATGGAGGCCCAGAGGTTCGCGTGCTGGTTGCGGCGCTCGTCGATGTCGCCGCGGCCGGCGATGGTGCCGACGCGGTTGATCTCGCCGGGCAGCGGCAGGACGCCCTGGCTGTCGTTGGAGGCGGTGACGAGGCCGGCGTGCGACTGCTTGATCTGCGTCGAGTCCTTCACCTGGCGGGCGCTGGCGCGGGCGCGTGCGAGCGCCGGCAGCAGGAGGCCCAGCAGCAGGGCGATGATGGCCATCACGACCAGCAGTTCGACGAGGGTGAAGCCTCGCGATGCGTGTTCCCGAGTGCGGTTGCGCATGGGTATGGATCCTTCGGTGTGGTTGGTGGTTCGGGGCCCGGGGCTCAGTTGCCGTCGAGCATGTCGTGGGCGGGGGTCACGCGGTAGCGGGCGTTCGACGCCGACTCCACGCGGTAGTGGATCGCGAGGTAGCCGTCGCCGCCCGAGAAGGGCTGCGTGGTCTGCTCGGTGCAGCCGACGCCGGTGAACTCGGCGTTGGCGGTGGTGCCGGCGCAGGCGAACATGTTGTCCTTGGTGAGGTTGCCGCCGTTGAAGCTGCCGCACTCGTAGAACGCGGTGTCGGGACGGAAGGTCTCGACGAACTCCATGTGCGTGTCGGCGAAGCAGGCGTTGCCTTCCCAGCTCTTCGGCGGCCCGTGGAGGCGCAGCGTGGGGCTGTTCTCGTAGGTCGGCGCGCCGCCGGTGCCGGTGCCGATGTTGCCGTCCTGGCAGCCGCGGGTCACCAGGTGCACGCGGGTCGAGTCGAGGTTGTTCTTCCAGTGCTGCGTCTTGCGCAGTCCGCACAGCGCCTGGTGCGCGTAGGACGTGTGGCAGGTGGCCGTCTGGCTGCCGTCGATGAACGCGACCATGCCGGTGGCGCCGGTGTAGCCCGTGTCGTTCGGCGTGTCGCCGTCCCAGTAGATGTCGGCCGCCGGGCGGTAGACGTCGAAGTTGTAGTTCGTGTACGGCCGGACGATGGGATTGATCTCGGTCGGGCCGACCACGAGCTCGGGCGAGTACAGCTGCATCGCGATGCAGGCCGAGTACAGGGCCTGCGTCGTGTTCTTGATGTAGTTCTCGTTGCCTTCGCCGGGGATCTGGCGGGGGCCGACGCCCGCGCCGGGGCCGTCCGGGTCGAACGCCGCGCGGTTGATCATGCCCGGGATCGGCAGCCGGCCGGACTTGCTGTCCGCCGCCTTGCCGACCATGGCGGTGTGGATCTGCTTGAGCTGGTTGGAGTCCTTGACGGTCTTCGCCTGGGCCTGGGCCTTGGCCAGGGCCGGCAGGAGCAGTCCCACCAGCAGGGCGATGATCGCCACGACGACCAGCAGTTCGATGAGGGTGAATGCGCGCTTCTTCATGAATGGATTCTCCGGCTCGATGGTGACGTGACCGGGACGGGCAGGCGGCAGCGCCCCGTCACGATTCGGGGGGTGCCTTGGGTGATGCGAACATGGCTGGCCCGCACGCGCGGAGCCGGCCGACGAACGACCGCAGGGGTGCGCATCGCTTCGTCCGCGGCCCGGAATGCCGTGGAACGAGGTGACGGTGCAGGGCGCGTGGGGCGGGGAGCCGCGGTGGACGCAGGATGAGTGCGTCAGGTGGATGCCGTGCGGCGGATGAATGGCATCAGGGCATGGGCTCGAGCGTTCGCTCGAATCGACCTGCGGGGCAGGTCTGCAAGATGCCGCACGGGGATCGGTCCGGGGTCGGAGGCGACCAAGCGCGTCGGGATGTCGGCGGGTCGTAGCGACGCGCCATGGGGAATGTACGCAACCTGAACGTCAATTGATGCCCGACGGAGTGCGAGGCCACGAATTTCTTGTCGCGAAGCCATTCGTCCGATTCCGATAAATCCGGCCGTGGGTCGGTCGAACCTTCCTTACGATTCCGCCCATGGACTTCGCCGCACACCTCGCGTCGCTCGGGATCACGCTCCCCCCCGCTCCCAAGCCGGTCGCCGCGTACATCCCGGCCGTGCGCACGGGCAACCTGATCTTCGTCTCGGGGCAGCTGCCGATGCGCGACGGTGCCCTGATCGCCACCGGCCCCGTGCCCTCGGCGTGCTCGGTGGATGTGGCGCGCGAGTGCGCTCGCCAGTGCATCCTGAACGCCCTCGCCGTGGTCGGCGACCAGCTCGGCGGCGACCTGTCCCGCGTCGTGCGGATCGTGCGCGTGGGCGCCTTCGTGCAGTCCGACGACGGGTTCACCGAGCAGCCCAAGGTGGCGAACGGCGCCAGCGAGCTGCTGCAGCAGGTGTTCGGGGAGGCCGGTCGGCACGCGCGCGCCGCGGTCGGCACCAACGCGCTGCCCCTCGGCGCGAGCGTCGAGATCGACCTCATCGTCGAGGTGCGCTGAGCCTCCCGGCGGCCGGCGTCACTTCTTCAGGAGCAGGAGCACCATCACCGCGTTCGCGGCGACGCTGAGCCCCAGGAGCGCCAGCATCGCGATGCCGAGCGGCGTCGTGAACGGGCTTGGCGCGGTGGGCGCGGCCGCCATCACGAGCTGCTCGTCTCCCGGACCCTCGAGCTGCTCCAGCCCGGCGCCGGGCGCGTCGAACTTCGGGCGCGCGTGCACGGGGGGTTCCCCGCGCGCGACGAGGTCGAGGTCCTCGATCAGGTCGCCCGCCGAGCGGTAGCGCTCGCGCGGGTCCTTGGCCATCATCATCTCGATCACCATCGAGATGCCGCCCGAGAGCTCGCGCACGATCTGGTCGGGTGGCACGAGCGGCGCCTTGAGGTGCTTCTGCATCACCTCCTTCGGGTTCGCGCCCTCGAACGGCAGCCGCCCCGTCACCATGTGGTAGAGCGTGGCCCCGAGCCCGTAGATGTCCGTCGCCGGCGTCAGCGCGCCCGCCCGGACCTGCTCGGGCGAGATGTAGTAGGGCGTCCCGAAGACCTTGCCCTTCTCGGCGTCCGCGGCGGCGGCGTCGTTTCCCTCGCGCGCGAGCCCGAGGTCCGCGAGCTTCACGGCGCCCGAGGCGTTGAGCATCAGGTTCTTCGGCTTCACGTCGCGGTGCACGAGCCCCTTCGCGTGGGCATGCCTCAGCGCGCACGCGGCCTGGCGCGCGATGCGGATCGCCTCCTGCTCGGGGATGCGGCGCTTCGCCTCGATGATGTCGTGGACGCTGCCGGAGTCCATGTACTCCATCACCATGAACAGCATGCCGTTCGGCGCCTTGCCGAACTCGTACGCCGCCACGATGTTGGGGTCGTTCAGCATCGCGGAGAGGGTCTTCTCCTTGAGGAACCGGTCGATGTACGCCTGCTCGGACGCGTACTTCGGCGCGACGAGCTTGATGGCCACCAGGCGGTCGAGGCTCTGCTGCTCTGCGAGGATCACCATGCCCATGGCGCCCTGGCCGAGCTTGCGCTTGAACCGGTAGCCGGGAATGAAGTCGTTCTTGCCGGGCGCCGGCGCCGGCGCCGTGCCCGTGGGGACGCCGGCCTGCGCGACCATGCTCGAGCCCTCGGGGCCCGGGCCGCCGCCGCCGATCGCGTCGTCCTTGACCCACTCGCGGAGCGTGTCGATCTGCTCGGCAGTGAGGATGCCGCGGCGGACGAACACCTCGGTGAAGCGCGCGGCGCGCATCTCGGGCGGCAGGCGCTTCAGCTCCTCGAACGCGGCCACCACCTGCTCCTTCGTGGCCATGCCGCGCTCGACCGCCGCGCGCCCGATGAGCGTCTCGACGGTGTGGCGCACCTGGCCCGACAGCGTCGTGCCGAGGCGGGCGCGCTCGAGCCCCGGGGGGGTCTGTTCGCCGGCGGGTGCGTGGTCCTGCGATGGGTGCTGCGTCACGGAGAGGAAGAGACGTGAAACTATACTGTCAAGCCTCTCGTGAACGTCACGGCCGACATCGCGCTGGCCAGTTCCTCGCCGAGGCGGACCGCGATCCTGTCCGCCGCCGGGGTGGCGTTCGAGGTGGTCGCGCCGGCGATCGACGACGCCGACCTCTCGACCGCCGGGCGCGATCCCGCGCGCGTCACCATGGCCCTCGCGTGGTTCAAGGCACGCCAGTCGGCCGCGGCCGTGCGCGCGCGCTGGGGGGCATCGGGGCCCCGGTTCGTCGTCGCCGCTGACACGCTGTGCGAGCGCGAGGGAGCGCCGGTGGGCAAGCCGCTCGGCGCGGAAGACGCGCGCGCCATGCTCAGGTCCCTGCGCGGGCGGCCGCACCGCGTCCATACGGGGATCTGCATCCTCGACCGCACGGACGGCGCGCGGCGGATCTTCGGCGACTCGGCGACCGTGGCGCTCGGCGACGTGGCCGACGAGGAGCTCGAGCGCTACGTCCGCTCGGGCGAGTGGGCGGGGAAGTCCGGGGGCTACAACTACGCCGACCGCGCGCACGCCGGCTGGCCGCTCTCGTGCGACGGCGATCCCGAGACCGTGATGGGGCTGCCCTCGCGCCTGGTGGTCGAGGCGCTGCGCTCGATGGGGTGGCGCGCGTGACGGGCGACGCGCGCGGACCGCTGCCGGCGGCGCTGCGACCGCTCGCCGTGCCCGTGTCGTGGGCGTACGGCGCGGGCGTGCGCCTTCACCGCGCGATCGCCTCGATGCGCACGCCGCACGACGCGGGCGTGCCGGTGGTGAGCGTCGGCAACGTGTCGGCGGGCGGCACGGGCAAGACGCCGTTCGTTCGGTGGATCGTCGGCGCGCTCGAGGAAACGGGGCACGTGCCGGCCATCGCGATGCGCGGCTACCGCGCCCGCGGGGGCATTTCGGACGAGGCCGAGGAGTACCGCGCCATGCTGCCGGGCACGCCGCTGGCGGTCGGAGGCGACCGGGCCGCCGCGATCGCGCGCGTGCGCGCTCGGTTCCCGGAGATCGACGCCGTCGTGCTCGACGACGGGTTCCAGCACCGGGGGCTTGCTCGCGCGCTGGACGTCGTCCTCGTGGACGCCTCGCGGCCGGCGATCGACGGCGCGCTGCTGCCCGCGGGCTGGCTTCGCGAGCCGGCGGACGGACTGCGACGCGCCGGCCTGGTGGTGGTCACGCGCGCCGCGCACGAGGACGGGCGCGTCGAGGACCTCGTGCGGCGCGTACGCGGCCGTGCGCCCGACGCGTGGACGCGCCACGCGTGGCACGTCGTCGAGCGCCACGCGGGCGCGGAGCCGCGGCCCGACGTCGCGACCGACCTCGCGGGCACGCGCGTGGTCGTCGCGTGCGCCATCGGCAACCCGCAGGCGTTCGCGCGCGACGTGCGCGCGCACGGGGCCCTGGTGGCGGCGGAGCGGTTCGCCCCCGACCATCACGCCTACACGGACGCCGAGGTCGACGCGATCGCGGCCGATGCCCGCGGCCTGCCGGTGGTGGTGACGGGAAAGGACTGGGCGAAGGTCGGGCCGGCCGTGGCGCGTTCGCGCGGCGCGGCCGCGCGCTGCGAGTGGCTGATCCCCCGAGTCGGGATCGAGTTCGTCACCGGCGAGGGCGCGGTGCGGGGCGCGCTGGCCCGCGCGATGGCGTCGGCCGGTCAGGTGACGCGCGCGTGAACGTGTGGATGGGCCGGGGACAGCCTGTCTGCGGCGGAATGCCGCAAATCATTGCATTCGATGGGGTTGCGGCGAACGGTCCTTGACTCCGCCCGCATCACTTCCCATACTGCACGTCGCGCCGAGGGCATCCGTGGATGCCCGGCGACGAGGATCCAGGAGGCCCCGATGGCAACGGTCACGAAGAAGGAACTCGTCGAGCGGCTGGCGGACCAGACCGGGCTCAAGCGGCAGGACGTGCGCCGGGTGGTTCAGGGCTTCCTGGATGAGGTGATCAACGAGCTCTCGCGCGGCAACCGCCTGGAGTTCCGCGACTTCGGCATCTTCGACGTCCGCGAGCGCGCCGAGCGCATCGCGCAGAACCCGAAGACGCTCGAGCGCGTCACGGTGCCGGCCAAGCGCACCGCGCGCTTTCGCGTGGGCCGGCTGATGAAGGAGTGCGTCGACACCGGCACGCCGGTGCCCGCGTCGGCCGAGCTGACCGCCGCGGCCGAGGCCTGATCACGGTCGATCGCTCCGTTCCCGCCGGTTCCCAACCCGATCCATGACCCCCCCCGAGCCGCATCTCCACGCGGGCCGCCCCGACGCCGCGCGCGACGAGCGCCCGGGCCGGCGGCGCGATGCCGTGCGGCGCACGGTGGCGGACCCCGCCGAGGTGGCGCGGCTCTTCTCGGCGCTGCCTCCCGCCGCGCCCGAGGCGGAGATGAGCCTCCTGGGCTCGATGATCGTCGACCCGAAGGTGATCCCCGACGTGATCGGGATCGTCTCGCAGGCGGATGACTTCGCGAAGGCCGGGCATGGGACGATCTTCCAGCACATGGTGGCGCTCTACGACGCGACCGCGACCATGGAGATCGTGTCGCTCGTGCAGCGGCTCGCGGACCACGGCGTGCTCGACGACGTGGGCGGCTCGAACTACCTCATGGAGCTCGCCGAGGGCGTGCCGAGCGCGGCGAACGCCGCCGAGTACGCGCGGCTCGTGCGCGAGAAGGCGACCCTGCGCGAGCTGATCCGCGCCGCGGGCGAGATCCTGGTCGACGCCCACCAGTCGCGCACCGATCCCTCGCTGGTGCTCGGCGAGGCCGAGGCGCGCATCTTCGCGATCGCGCAGCGCCGAGAGGCGCGCGCGGCGGCCACGCTGCGCGACCTCATCGACGAGGCGATCCGCACGCTGCAGGCCAACGAGGGCAAGCACGTCACGGGCGTCCCCACCGGGTTCGACCAGCTCGACGAGATGCTGAGCGGGCTGCAGAAGGGCGAGATGGTCATCCTCGCCGCGCGGCCCTCGATGGGCAAGACCGCGTTCGCCCTCAACATCACCGAGAACATGGCCGCCTCGGGCGCGCCGGTCGCGTTCTTCAGCCTCGAGATGGGGAAGCAGCAGCTGGTGCAGCGCATCCTGTGCGCGAAGGCCGGCGTGGACGGCCAGAAGCTGCGCAAGGGCATGCTCAGCCGCGAGGAGTGGCGCGCCATCGTGGGCGTGTGCGGCGAGCTCCACGAGCGGCCGATCTTCATCGACGACACGCCGGGCCTCACCCTGCTGCAGATGCGCTCGAAGGCGCGGCGGCTCAAGGAGAAGCACGGGATCGGCGCGATCGTGATCGACTACCTGCAGCTCATGAGCGCGGGTACCCGCACCGAGAGCCGCCAGGTGGAGGTCAGCGACATCTCGCGCGGCGTGAAGGCGATGGCGCGCGAGCTCGAGGTCCCCGTGGTGTGCCTCAGCCAGCTCAACCGGCAGTCCGAGGACCGGCAGGGCCACCGCCCCCGCATGAGCGACCTCCGCGAGTCCGGCTCGATCGAGCAGGACGCCGACGTGGTCATGATGCTCCACCGCGAGGAGTACTACCACCTGCAGGACCCGAACTGGATCGAGGCGAACCCGCAGAAGGCGAACGTCGCCGAGGTGCTCGTCCTCAAGCAGCGCAACGGCCCCACGGGGACGGTCGAGCTGTTCTGGGACAGCCGCTCGACGGCGTTCCGCAACCTGGCCCCGCAGGGCCGCGCCGCCGGCGTCGAGTACGCGGCGCGCGGCGGGTACGACGGGGACATTCCGGCGTGACCGGGCAAGGGGAGGGAATGCGCAGACCGCACGCGCGTTCTGCCGGGCGGATGGACGGCAGCGCCGACTTCGCACCCATCCTCGCACGAGCCGCCCGCGGCGACGCCGCGGCGTGGCGCGCGGTCGTCGACGAGTACGCGGGGCGGGTGTACGGGCTGCTGCGCTCGCAGGGCGCCAACCCCGACCTCGCCGAGGAGATCACGCAGTCGGTGTTCTGCACGCTCGCGGCGAAGCTCGCGGAGTACGTCGAGGGCGGGCGATTCGAGAGCTGGCTCTTCCGGATCGCGATGAACCGCCTGCGGGACGAGGCGCGGCGGCGGCGCCGTCATGCGAAGCCGGTGGGCGAGCCCGAGGTGCTCGAGGGGCTGGCGGGGGAGGCGCCCGCGCCGCGCGAGGCGCCGGACGCGGATGAGGTGGTGGCCCTCCGCGGGGCGCTTTCGCAACTCGGCGAGGCCGACCGCGAGATCATTGACCTGCGGCACGTTGGCGGCATGAGCTTCAAGCAGATGGCCGAGCATCTCGGCGAGCCCCTCGGGACGCTGCTCGCGCGGCACCATCGGGCATTGGCGAAACTCCGCGCGATCCTCGTCGGGGAGGCCGGGGGCGGGGGTCCGCCGACGCCGACCTCCAAGGAGCGCACGCCATGACGGGGCGGGTCTCGAGTTATCAACCCTATGGGGCGCCGGGCGTGCAATGCCGCACCGCGTCGTTCGTTCAGATCAGGAGGTTCAACCCATGAACGGTTCGTCCGACCATCATCCGGAACTCGATCCCGCGCTCCGCGCGCTTGCGGATCGGCTCGACGCGCGTGGTCGCGCGCATGCCGCCGAGCGCCCCGGCCTCGCGGACCGAGTGTTCGCCGCGAGCCGCACGGAGCTCCCGCGCATCGACGTGGTCGGCCGCGTGGGGTTCGCGTCGGCCGCGGTCCGCCGCTGGTCGTTCGCGGTCGCGGCCACCGTGCTGCTCGCGGCGTCGGTCGCGGTGTACATGCGCGCGCTCCCCGCGGCGAAGGTGCCCGCAGGGGACATCGCCGCGGCGCGCTCGGCCGTGCTCGCCCCTGCCAGCGGCTCCGAGTCGCTGCTCGTGGCGCTCATCGACCAGGAGGCGGCGCTCGACGACGACGACGGACTGGATGCCGCGAGCGCGATCGCGCTTGCGCACCGAGGGTCGGCCGACCTCGTGGCGGTGGAGCTCGACGAGCTGCTCGCGACCGGGGGCCGGCGATGAGCGCGGCGCACGCGCGCGCGTCGGCCTCCGTGGCCGTGGCATTCCTCGCCTGGTGCCTCGCGTTGCCCGCATGGGCGCAGGCGCCCGCGTCGCAGCCGGCGCCTCCCGCGCCCGCGGACCCTGCGCGACGCGGCGACGGCCCGCGCTGGCGCGCGGACGCCCCCATGGCCGCGGAGATGGCCGATCGCATCGTGGCCGTGGCTCGGGACGTCTCGCCGGAGCTCGCCGCCGAGATCGAGAAGGCGCGCACCGAGAGCCCCGAGCGCATGGCGCAGTCGATGCGCCAGAACGCCCGTCGGCTGATGGGCCTTGCGGTGCTCAAGGACCGGAACCCGGATCTCTACGCGATCCGCGTCGAGGAGCTCCGGCTGCAGCTGGAGCTCCGGGCGCTCGGCGAGCAGTGGCGCGCGGCGAACGAGGCGAAGGACGCTTCGCGTGCCCAGCAGCTGTCGCAGCAGATCGACGCCAAGGTGCGCGCGCAGGTGGACGTCGACCTCAAGGCGCGCGCCCAGGAACTGGTCGCGCTCGACGCGCAGCTGAAGTCGCTGCGCGAGGAGCTGGTCGACGAGCAGCGCCGGATGGCCGAGCGCGTCGCGGAGCGGATCGAGGCCGTGAAGAGCGGGCAGCCGATGCCCGGGCGCGACCGCGACCGCGCGGGCCCGGGCGGCGGCGATCAGGGCGAGTCCCGTCGGCCCGCCCGCCCGCGCCCCGACGAGCGCGCGCCGGCCGACGGCAAGCCCTCGGGCGCCGCGGGCGCTCCGTAGACTCCGCCGCGTGGATTCGCTCCAGCGTCGCTGGGCCATCGCAGGGTGGTCGGTGCTCATGGCCATCGTCGCCGCGTGCGCGCTCGCCGCGCCGTGGAGCTTCGGATCGGTGCGCATGGGCGAAGCGGAGGTGGCGCGCTACGCCGCGTCCAACCTGACGCTGAATCACCTGCCCCCCGCGTGGCGAGCCCTCGACGAGGCGCAGCGCGCCCGAGTCGACGCGGCGGCGGCGGCAGGTGACTACGTGCCTGGCCGCGCGCTCGGCACCGACGCGCTGGGACGCGACATGCTGGCACGCCTGCTCGCGGGCGGCGTGTTCAGCCTTGCCGTCGGGCTCGCGGCGGCCGTCATCGCCGTGACGCTCGGCACGGCGTGGGGCGCGCTTGCCGGGTACCTCGGGGGCCGGACTGACTCCGTCATGATGCGGTTCGTCGACGTGCTGTACGGGCTTCCCTCGATCCTGCTGGTGGTGCTGCTCGCGGTCGCGGTCGACGGCCTCGTCGCACGATGGTTCGGCTCGCTCTCGCCCGCGGCCTCGCAGGCCGTCGGGCTCGCCGTGCTCTTCGTGGCCATCGGCGGCACGGGGTGGCTCACGATGTCGCGCGTGATCCGCGGGCAGGTGCTGAGCCTGCGCGCGCAGCCGTTCATGGAGTCGTGCCGCGCCGTCGGAGTGCCGGCGTGGCGGCAGTTCACGATGCACCTCCTGCCGAACCTCGTCGGACCGATCGTCGTCTACGCGACGCTCGCGGTGCCGGCGGCGATCCTGAGCGAGAGCTTCCTGAGCTTCCTGGGGATCGGGGTGCGCGAGCCCGTGCCGAGCTGGGGGAACCTCGCGAGCGCGGGGCTCGCCGAGGTCAACCTCGTCGACAGCCGTTGGTGGCTCCTCGCGGCGCCGTGCGCGATGATCGCCGCGACCCTCGTCGCGCTCAACTTCGTCGGCGACTCGCTGCGAGCGCGGTTCGACCCCGCCGCGGCGCGGTCGCGGTGGTGACCCGTCGATAACGCGCCGCGGCGTGCGGCCCCGGGGCTCGTCGCGTCGCGTCCTGCGGGCATCGTTCCGCTACGCTTCGCGTCCCGCGAGGATTCCCATGCAGAACCGATTCGGCGTCAAGGACTTCCTGTTCCTGGTCGTGCTCCTGGCCACGCTCGGCAGCGTCTGGCTGTCGATGGTCCAGAAGACGCGCATGGAGCTCGCGCAGGGCGAGATGAAGTCGAAGCTCGCCGAGATCGAGCAGCAGGTCGCGCAGCTCGGGCGCACGCTCGAGCGCGGGGTCGGGGTGCTGCCGCCGCCGGCGGGATCCGCCGGCGGCTCCACGGCCTCGGCCGCCCCGTCCGGCCCGGCCGCGTGGGCACGCCCGGGCGTCAAGGTCGAATCGTGGCCCGCGCCGCACCCGGCCACCGACCCCGGGTCGATCCCCGGCTTCGCCGTGGGCGGCGAGTTCACCGAGCTCTTCGAGGCCCAGCCGGCGAAGCTGACCCCGTACATCTCGGCGGACGTCTACTCGACGCGCGTCCTCGACCGGGTGTGCGAGGGCCTCGGGTCGTTCAACCCGAAGACGCTCAAGATGGAGGGCGCGCTCGCCGACGGCTGGCAGGTCGATCCCGAGGGCCTGTGGATCCGCGCGCACATCAACCCCCGCGCGCGGTTCAGCGACGGGCAGCCCGTGACGGCCGAGGACGTGCGCTGGACGAACCTCGACTTCATCGCCAACCCGCTCATCGAGGCCGAGCGCGCGCGCAGCACGCAGGACAACCTCAAGGACGTGAAGGTGATCGACGAGCGGACCGTCGAGTTCGTGTTCAAGGAGCCGCTCTTCACGAACACGCTCATCGCGTTCGGCAACCCCGTGCTGCCGAAGCACTACTACGCGAGGTTCGAGCCGGGCCAGGTCAACCAGGCGACGGGCCTCCTGATGGGGAGCGGCCAGTTCCGCATGGAGCGGCTCCCGAACGGCCCGGACCAGCTCGACGCGCAGTGGACGCCCGGCCAGGACATCGTGCTCGTGCGCAACGAGCAGTACTGGGCCGAGAAGCCCTCGCTCGACCGGATGCGGTTCAAGACCATCAAGGACGACCTCGGGCGCCTCGTCGCCTATCGCAACGGCGAGGGCTCGATGATGCTGCCCACCTCGCCGCAGTTCAACGCCGTGCTGCGCGACGAGCCCGACTTCGAGAAGACGACGTACGCGCTCAAGTGGACGAACATGCGCTGCGGCTACAGCTTCATCGCGTGGCAGTGCGGCCCGCGCAACGGCAAGCCCACGCCCTTCGCGGACACGCGCGTCCGGCGGGCCATGACCATGCTCCTCGACCGCGAGCGCATGATCCGCGACATCTGGGACGGAATCGGTTCCGTCTCGAAGGGTCCCGTGAACCCCGAGAGCCCCGGCAGCAACCCGGGCGTCAAGCCGCTGCCGTTCGACCCCGAGGCCGCGAAGGCGCTGCTCGCCGAGGCGGGCTGGAAGGACCGCAACGGCGACGGCATCCTCGAGAACGAGCAGGGCGACGCGTTCACGTTCGAATACACCTACGCGACCGGCGGCGAGATCTCCGAGCGCATCGCGCGCTTCGTGAAGGACAGCTACGCGAAGGCCGGCATCGTGATGAAGACGCGCCCGGTGGACTGGAGCCGCTACCAGGAGCTCCTGAAGCTGCGCGACTTCGACGCGATCACGCTCGCGTGGGGCTCGAACGCCCCCGAGAGCGACCCGCGCCAGATCTGGCACTCCGAGAGCACGAAGGAGGGCGGCGACAACTTCACGCAGTGGAGGAGCGCGCGCGCCGACGAGCTCATCGAGAAGGGCCGGCGCACCATGGACGAGGCCGCGCGCATGGCCGTGTGGCGCGAGTTCGAGGCGTGCGTCGCCGAGGACCAGCCGTACACGTTCATCCGCGTCGCGCCCTGGCTGCGCTTCGTGAAGCGCGACTTCGGCAACGTGAACACGTACAAGACGGGGCTGCAGCCGGAGGAGTTCTTCCGGATGGGCACGGCCGCCGCGACCACCCCGGCGAACTGAACCGACCCGCGCGGACCGATGGTCTCCTACCTCGCCAGACGCCTCGCCTTCATGGTCCCGACGGTCCTGGGGATCACGTTGATGGTGTTCTGCCTGCTGGCCTACGCGCCGGGCGGCATCGGTGCGGGGCTCGCGGTCTCGGGCGGGCAGATGAGCGACACCAGCAAGGTCGCCCAGATGCAGGCCTACCTCGAGGACCGCTACGGCCTCAACGACTGGGTGATCGTGCAGTACGGGCGGTGGCTGTCGCGCATCTCGCCCGTGAAGTTCGGCGAGCGCGACCTGCGCACGCCGTCGGGCGAGCGCGTGGCGCCCCCGCGCGCGATCGACGACCCGCCGCTCGCCGCGGCGTTCCCGACGCCCGCGGTGCCCGTCGACGCGTTCGAGCCCGCGGCCGGCGACGACCTGGTCGCGCAGTTCAAGAAGCTGCAGCGCGACGCCGAGGGCACCCGCCGCGAGTACGTCGGGAGCGTCCGGCTCTTCCGCGACGCGCTCGCCGACTGGGCGCGCGCGCAGGGGCCGGCCATGGCGGGCCGCCTCGACGCCAAGGGCTCGGCCGACCCCGGCCGGTTCGAGGGCGTCGCGATCGACCCGGCGTCGCCCGGGTACGCGAAGCTGCGGGCCGCCGCGGACGCGATGCACGCGAAGTGGGTCGCCGCGCGTCGCGCGCAGGCGCTCGCGCTCGCGGCGTTCCGCGCGGGGCCGTACCCCAAGAGCGGGATCCCGCTGGTGCCGGGACTGGTGTCGCTCGACACGCCGGACCTCGGGGTCGCCTTCAGCAAGAACCGCCCGGTGTGGGACCTGATCGCCGCGGCGCTGCCGGTGACGCTCCTCATCAACCTGATCGCGTTCCCGATCTCGTACCTGATCGCCGTGCCCACGGGCGTGCTCGCGAGCGTGCGGCGCGGGGGCTGGTTCGACGTCCTGAGCGGCTTCCTGTACCTCTCGCTCTACTCGGTGCCCACGGTGCTCGCGGGCGTCTTCGCGATCGGGTTCCTCGCGAACCGGCAGTACCTGGGATGGTTCCCGGTGAGCGGGCTGCACGAGAGCGGCGCCGAGGCGTTCACGTTCCTGCCGCACGCGGACGCGGCCGGCACGTGGCACCGCGGGTACCTCGTGGACACCCTGTGGCACGTCGCGCTCCCGGTGCTGTGCCTGGTGTACGGGTCGTTCGCCGTGCTCTCGAAGCAGACGCGCGCGTCGATGCTCGACAACTTCAACGCCGACTACGTGCGCACCGCGAAGGCCAAGGGCGTGCCGCGCAAGGACGTGGTGCTCCGCCACGTGTTCCGCAACAGCCTGCTGCCCCTGATCACGATGTTCGTCGGCATCTTCCCGGCGATGCTCGCGGGCAGCGTGGTCATCGAGCGCATCTTCACGGTGCCCGGGATGGGCAGCCTCATCCTCGAGGCGATCGACCTGCGCGACCGCGAGATCATCCTGGCCAACACGTTCATGATCGCGTGCGTCAACCTGCTGGCGCTGCTCCTGGCCGACATCCTCTACGCGGCGGCCGACCCGCGGGTGAGCTATGAGTGACAGGACGCCCGCATCCCCCGCCGCGCCCGCGGCCATCTCCGGCATCGACGTGATGCGCGGGGTGGGCGCCGTGCGCGCGAAGGGCTTCTGGGCCGATGCCTGGGGCCGCGTGCTGTCCCGCCGCGGCGCGGTCTTCGGGATCGCGTGGATCTCGGTGGTCGCGTTCTTCGCGGTGTTCGCGCCCTTCGTCGCGAACGCGCATCCCTACACGCTGGTGCGCGTCGCCGCCGACGGCGCGGCGGTGCGCGAGTGGCCGCTCTTCGCCAACCTGACGCCGACCGACATCCTGCTGGTCGCCGGCGCGCTCGTGGGGCTGCCGTGGGTCTTCCTCGGGACGCGGAAGCTCACGCGCGCGCAGCGCCTCGGGATGCTCGTCGTCGCGGCGCTCCAGTGCGGCGCGGTGGTGGTGCTCGGAGGCGCGCTCCTCGCATGGGCGCAGGGCGCGGACCGCGCGGAATGGCTCAAGGACCTCGCGCGCGGCGCGGCCGGGCCGTGGCTCGTCGTCGGCGGGGTGTCGGCGTTCGCGACGGCGCTCGCGGTCGCGGTGCCGTCGGTCGACTCGCGCGCGCGCCGCCTTGCCACCGGAGTCGCGGTCGGGCTCCTGGCCCTCGTGGTCACGGCGGGCGCCGGCGGGTCGTCGCTCGTCAACTTCGAGCGCTACCTCGACGACGAGCGCTCGGGCGCCGTGCGCGACGTCGCGTGGGCGCCCGTCCCGTGGTCGCCGCAGTACACGCGCAGCGACATGGTGGCCGTGCCTCCCGGCACGAAGGTCGCCGACTGGGGCCGGATGGGCGAGTTCAAGGGCACCGCGTTCGGCGGGCGCCGCGTGCTGCTCGGCACCGACGCGCTCGGCGGCGACGTGCTCTCGCAGATGATGTGGGCGTGCCGGCTGTCGATCTCGATCGGCATCGTGTCGACCGGGCTCTCGGTGGCGATCGGCGTCACGATCGGCGCCGTCATGGGCTACTTCGGCGGCAAGGTCGACCTGTTCCTCTTCCGGGTGGTCGAGATCTTCATGGCGGTGCCGGTGCTCTTCCTGCTGATCGTCGCGGCGGGCGTCCTGCCGCGCGACACCTACGTCATGATGGCCATCATCGGGTGCTTCAGCTGGACCGGCGCCGCGCGCTTCACGCGCGCCGAGTTCCTGAAGCTCCGCAACCAGGACTTCGTGCAGGCCGCACGAGCGAACGGGCTGCCCGTCTCCAAGATCCTCTTCCGCCACATGCTGCCCAACGGCGTGACGCCCGTGCTGGTCGACGCGAGCTTCGCGATCGCCGCGGCCATCACGGTCGAGGCGACGCTCAGCTACCTCGGGCTCGGTCCCGACGGGCAGGCCTCGTGGGGCAAGCTCCTCTCGAGCGCCACCGCGGCCACGGGCACCTTCGTGTGGTGGCTCGCGGTGTTCCCGGGCGCCGCCATCTTCCTCTCGGTGCTCAGCTACAACCTGCTCGGAGAGGCCATGCGCGACGCGATCGACCCCAAGCTCAGGAAGGCGGCCCACTGATGAGCGCGCTCTCCACGCCCGTCCTCGAGGTCGCCGACCTCGCCGTCAGCTTCGACAATTCCTCGGGCGGACCGCGCATCCAGGCGGTCAACGGCGTCCACATGACGCTCTTCCCGCAGCAGACGCTCGCGGTGGTCGGCGAGTCCGGCTGCGGCAAGAGCGTGACCGCGATGAGCACCATGCAGCTCATCCCGCGCCCGCCCGGCCGGTTCGACCGCGGCAGCATCCTCTTCGAGGGGCGCGACATCTGCTCGCTGCGCGAGGAGGACATGCTCTCGATCCGCGGCGGGAAGATCGCGATGATCTTCCAGGAGCCGATGACGAGCCTGAACCCCGTCTACACCATCGGCGACCAGCTGATGGAGGCGATCTTCCTGCA
This sequence comes from Phycisphaera mikurensis NBRC 102666, assembly GCA_945877905.1. GTDB lineage: Bacteria > Planctomycetota > Phycisphaerae > Phycisphaerales > SM1A02 > UBA966. The sequence goes on from CAMDUT010000006.1 coordinate 31,074, forward strand.
CCAGCAGGCCGGCCCCGACCAGGCGCGCGCCATCGCGATCCAGGCGATGAAGGACGTCGGGATCAAGAAGCCCGAGGAGCGCCTCGGGATGTACCCGCACCAGTTCTCGGGCGGCATGCGCCAGCGCGTGATGATCGCGATGGCGCTCGCGTGCCGGCCGAAGGTGCTGCTTGCGGACGAGCCGACCACCGCGCTCGACGTCACCATCCAGGCGCAGATCCTCGAGCTCCTGCGCGAGCTGCAGTCGACGCGCGACATGGGCATCATGCTGATCACGCACAACCTGGGCGTGGTCGCCGAGAACGCCGACGTCGTGTGCGTCATGTACGCGGGGCGCGTGGTCGAGTACGCGAACGTGTTCGAGCTGTTCGACGAGCCGCTGCACCCGTACACCCGCGGACTGTTCCGCTCGATCCCCATGCTGCGCGACGTGAAGCACCGGCTTGTCACCGTGCGCGACGTGACCAACGATGCCGCGGAGTTCCGCCGGCTCGACGGTCACGTCCCGTGGTGGCCGGACATGCCCGAGGGGACGAAGCCCGCGCTGGCCCCCGGCCGCGACGAGCACGTGCTCGTCGAGGTGCGGCCGAACCGTTGGGTCGGCTGCTGGCGCACCCCCGAGCTCGAGTCGCGCACCCACCGGCGCCCGAGCCTCGACTACCGGCGCACCGACCGCTGAGCGCGGGGCACGCGGCGAGGCGCGGCGCGCCTATCGTTGGCCCCATGGCGCCCATCGAAGTCGGCCGCAAGGCCCCCGCGTTCTCCGCTCCCGACCAGTCGGGCACCCGCCGCACGCTGAGGGAATTCGCGGGCCGGCCGCTGGTCCTCTACTTCTATCCGAAGGACGACACCCCGGGCTGCACGGTCGAGGCGTGCTCGTTCCGGGATGCCTGGGCGCGGTTCCGCAAGGCCGGCGCCGACGTGCTCGGCGTCAGCCCGGACGGCGCCGCGAGCCACGGGAAGTTCATCGGGAAGTTCCGGCTGCCGTTCGCGCTGCTCGCCGACGAACCCGCGGGGGCGAAGCCGCCCGCCATCTGCTCGGCGTACGGAACGTGGGTCGAGAAGTCGATGTACGGCAAGAAGTACATGGGCGTCGCCCGCACCACGTACGTCATCGGGCCCGACGGGAAGGTGGCCGCCCGCTTCGACAAGGTGACCCCCGAGGGCCACGCCGACGAGGTGCTCGCGGCGATCGCGGCGCTAGGCTCCCCGCCATGCAAGGCCACGCCGTCGAAGTCCGGTTCAAGCGCCTCCGCGCGGGCGCCCAGGTCCCCGCGTACCAAAGCCTCCACGCGGCGGGCCTCGACCTCCACGCGTGCCTCGAAGCGCCGATGACGCTGGCGCCGGGCGACATCGCGATGGTGCCGTGCGGGTTCGCCATGGCGATCCCGCACGGGTTCGAGGCGCAGGTGCGCCCGCGCAGCGGGCTGTCGACGAAGTTCGGCATCTCCATGCCGAACGCGCCGGGCACGGTCGATTCGGACTATCGCGGCGAGATGATGGTGCCGCTCATCAACCTCGGTCGCGCCGCCTTCACCGTCGAGCACGGGATGCGCGTGGCGCAGATGGTGGTCGCGCCGGTCGCCCGCGCCCTGGTGCGCGAGGTCGACGAACTCGACGGGACGGAGCGCGGGCAGGGCGGGTTCGGCAGCACGGGGCGGTGAGCCGGGGGCGGCCCGCTCGGAACCCCTATCATCCTCGGAATGGCAACGATGACCGCCCGCGAGGTGAACGTCCCCCTCCTGGACCTCAAGGCCCAGTACGCCACCATCCGCAAGGAGGTCGAGCCGGTCGTGCTCGAGGTGTGCGAGAGCCAGTACTTCATCGGCGGCCCGAAGATCGACCAGCTCGAGAAGGAGGTGGCGGCGTACTGCTCGGCGAAGCACGCGATCGGCTGCGCCAACGGGTCCGACGCCATCCTGCTCGCGCTGCAGGCCCTCGACGTGGGCCCCGGCGACGAGGTGATCCTGCCGACCTTCACGTTCTTCGCCACCGCCGGCAGCGTCCACCGGCTCGGCGCCCGGCCCGTCTTCGTCGATATCGACCCGGTCACCTACAACGTGTGCCCTGCGTCCATCGAGCAGGCCTTCGGGTGCCACGCGAAGGTCAAGTGCCTGATGCCGGTGCACCTCTTCGGCCAGGCCGCGGACCTCGACGCCGTGATGGCGATCGCGAAGGCGCGCGGGCTCACCGTGGTCGAGGACTGCGCGCAGGCGATCGGCACCGAGGACGTCCACGGCCGCCGGGTGGGCAGCGTCGGCGACATCGGGACGTACAGCTTCTTCCCGTCGAAGAACCTCGGCGGCTTCGGCGACGGCGGCATCATGGCCACCAACTCCGACGCCTTGGCCGCGCGCATGAAGCGCCTGCGCAACCACGGCATGGAGCCGAAGTACTACCACCACGAGATCGGCATGAACTCGCGCCTCGACGCGCTGCAGGCCGCGGTGCTCAGCATCAAGCTGCGGCACCTCGACGCGTGGAGCGCCGCGCGCCAGGCGAACGCCCGTTGGTACGACGAGTTCCTCCGCGGCCACGGCGCGGCCGACAGCTCGCAGCCGGTCGACTCCGGCGGGCTGCCGATCCGGTTCCCGAAGGCCCCCGCCAAGGGCCGGCACATCTACAACCAGTACGTGGTGCGCGTGCCCGCGGGGATCCGCGACGCCGTGCGCGACGAGCTCGCGAAGCGGAAGATCGGCACCGAGATCTACTACCCGCTCTGCCTGCACATGCAGGAGTGCTTCAAGTCGCTCGGCTACACGCCGGGCATCTTCCCGCACGCCGAGCGCGCGGCGAAGGAGGTGATCGCGATCCCGATCTACGGTGAGCTCACCGACGAGCAGCGCCTGTGGACGGCCGAGAGCCTGGTGGACGCGGTGAAGCGGCTCGCCTGAGCGCGCCCGGCGTCACCGCGCGAGCGCTTCGAGGCCCGTGAGGCCGATCGGCTCGCGCGCGTGGAACGGCTCGCCGGTCGCGGTGCCGATGCGGCTCCCGAAGTACGTGCCGGCCGCGTCGAGCCACTCGACCACGTGCCGGTTGCGCTCGTTCTCCACGAACTGACTGCGGTACGCGAGCACCGCCTCGCGCTTGCGCGCGGCGAAGCCCGTGGTGTCGACGACGAACGAGGGCTGCGGCACCGTGCGCAGGTGCGTCGCCCAGTAGTGAAAGAGCCACTTCGCGTGCCATGGTTCGCCGGGCAGGTCGGTCTTCGTCAGCTTCGCGTCGAAGCGCGCGTCCTCGACGATGCGCGTGCCGGCCACGTGGTCGGGGTGCGCGTCCTCGGGGTGCGGGACGAAGATGACGTCCGGGCGGAAGCGGCGGATCTCCGCGGCCACGAGGTGCCGTGCCGCCACGGAGTGCACCAGCTCGCGGTTCGGGAGCCCCAGCGTCACGCGCTCGGCGCCGAGGATGCGTGCGGCCTCGGCGGCCTCCGCCGCGCGCCGCTCGCGCGTGCCATGGGGCGTGGGTTCGCCGTCGGTGAGGTCGAGGAGCAGCACGCGGTGCCCGGCCGACGCGAGGCGCGCGATGGTGCCTCCCATGCCGAGCTCCTGGTCATCCGGGTGCGGGCCTGCGACGAGGACGTTCATGCGAAGGAGCCTAGCGGCTCAGGGCGCGCGCGATCTCGGCCATGCGCGTCGCCGCCGGGCCGTCCCGGTGGACCAGCGGCGCCAGCTTCGCGGCGCGCGACGCGAGCTCCGCCCGCAGCGCCGCGGCGAGCGGCGCGTTCCCGGCGGCGCGGGCATGCGCCTCCTCGGCCGCCAGCCTCCCGACGAGCGCCCACTCGGCGCGGTGCGATCCCATCCACGAATCCGCCGCCGGCGCGTCCGCGGCCGCCGCGAGCGCCGCCCCGAGCGCGGGCCGGGGCGCGGCCCACGGCGCGACGCGCTCGGAGAGCAGCGCCACGAACCAGGCGAGCGGGAGCTCGTCGTCGAGCCTCGCCAGCTGCGCGTCGGCGCCCGCCGCGTCGCCCGCGAGCAGGCACTCGAGCGCCAGCGCGCCGCGTCCGGCGATCGCCTTGGGATGGATGGCAAGGTCGGCGACGGGGCTCGACCAACCGCCCCACCGCTCGAGGTCGCGTGCCCCGGCCAGCCGCGGCGACAGTGCGTTCGACGCCTCGAGCGCCGCCATGACGCGCGCGAGGCGCAGCATCGCTCCCGTGGCCTCCGCCGTGCCGCGTCCGTCGGACCACGCCTTCACCCACCGCGTGCGCGCGCGGTCGATCGCGCCCAGGAGGTCCTTGCCGCGCCCGAGCGCCGCCTCGGACGCCGCGGGGCTCGATGCGCGCAGGCCCGCCTCCAGCGGCAGCGACCGGAAGGTCTCGAGCTCGCGGGCGAACCGGTCGACCGTCGCGCGGGCGGCGGCCTGCTCGGCGGGGAGCTTCAGGTTCGCCACCCACCGCTTCGTGAGGGCGACGAAGCGTTCCCGCGAGGGTGCGTTCATCGCGGCGATCGCGTCCGGCCAGCCCTTCATCGCTGCGAGCCGCGCCGGGTCCGCGGCGCCCGGGTCCGGCGCACCGTCGGGCGCGGCGCCCGGGTCGGCCGGCATTCCTCCGCCGCCCGGCCCGAGTTCCGCCTCCGCGGGCCACGCCGTCGCGGGAACCACCGCGGGCGGCGCGCCCGGGGCCCCCGTCGATCCGGACCCCTTGGCCTCGAGCAGCGCGACGGCCTCGCGCATCGGCGCGAGCACCTCGCGGAGCGCGCGCTCGGGCTCGGCCGCGGGCGGCGGCACGTCGAGCCCGTGCTCGGCCGAGCGCACGAACCGCGCCAGCGCCGCGGTCACGGCGGGGCTCACGCGGCGCTCGGCCTCCGCGGAGGCGAGCGCGGCATCGAGCGCGGCGCACGCGCGCGCGAGGCGCAGCCCCGCGACCGCCATGGCCTGCGCGTCGTCCGGCGCGTCGTTGCCGCGGGAGAGCAGGTCGAATGCCACGCGCCGCAGCGCGAGCGCCGCGTCGCGCGCGGGCCCGGGCGGCGTCGCCGACATCCGCTCGATCTCGCGCCGCACGGACTGCGCCGCCGCGAC
>CAMDUT010000007.1 GCA_945877905.1 Phycisphaera mikurensis NBRC 102666
GCCCCCAGGTCGGCGCTCGGGACGAAGTAGCTGCCCACCCGGTCCGGCAGGCACACCGCCTTCCCCACGTACAGCACCCGGCCCTCGGCGTCCTTCATGAGGTACACCCCGGGCACCTTCGGGAGGGCCCGGGCCTTCTCGGACAGCCGCTGGAGGCGTTCGGACCGCGATTCTGCGGACATTGCGGGAAATCCTACGGAGCCGGGGGGCGTTTGACTCGTATAATCCGTCTCCCGGCCCGGGATCGGAGCCGGCACCCGAACACCCCTTACGGAGAACTCACCATGAAGAAGTTTGCCTTCCTGACCGCCGGCCTCGCCGCCTCGCTCTTCCTCGCCGCCTGTGACTGCACCGAGAAGCAGAACACCGCCGCCGGCGCGATGGGCGAGAAGTCCTCGTGCTGCTCGACCGACAAGAAGTGCGACGCCAAGTGCACCGGCGACGCGAAGAGCTGCGCGAAGACCGATTGCTGCCAGAAGGCCGACGCGAAGACGGCGGCCCCCGGCGCCGTCAGCGAGAAGAAGGAGGGCGGCTGCTGCTCGTCCACCAAGACCTCGGCCAAGACCGACTGCGCGACGACCTGCCCGGCCACGAAGTCCGAGTGCTCCACCAAGACCGACGCGAAGGCCTGCCCGGCCACCTGCCCGATGACCGGCACCACCAAGGATGCCTCGATGGGCGCCGTGAGCGAGAAGAAGGAAGGCGGCTGCTGCAAGAGCCAGTCGTCCTGCACCAAGCAGGGCTGAGCCCTTCCCGGGAGCCCGCTCCCGGATGACGTTCGAAACTCCCGTGCGCCCGCCCCCGTGGCGGGCGCACGTGCTTCTGGGCGCCGGGCGCGCGCGGCGCCGGTGCACACGCCGTTGGCCATCGGGCGCGGCGGGTACCCTCCGTGCCCGATGGCCACCACCTTGCTGCGCGGCGGGCGCGTGATCTGCGCCGCCTCCGGACTCGACGCGACCGCCGACGTGCTGCTGGCCGACGGTCGCATCGCGGCGGTGTCACGCACCCGCGGCGAGCTCCCCGCCACGGGCGCCGAGGTGGTCGAGTGCGAGGGGCTCCTCGTCGTCCCCGGCCTGATCGACCCGCACGTGCACCTGCGCGAGCCGGGGGGCGAGCACAAGGAGACCATCGCCACGGGCGTCGCGGCCGCGATCGCGGGCGGGTTCACGAGCGTCTGCTGCATGCCCAACACGACGCCGTGCCTCGACTCGGCGCCGCTGGTCGAGTTCGTGCGCATGCGCGCGCGCGAGGCGGGCCTGGCGCGCGTGTTCGTCGCGGGCGCCGCGACGGTCGGCCGCGCGGGAGAGCAGCTTGCCCCCATGGCCTCGATGGCGAACGCCGGCGCGGTCGCGTTCACCGACGACGGCGAGGGGATCGCCAGCGCGCAGGTGATGCTGCGCGTCCTGCAGATGGCGAAGGCCGTCGGGCGCCCGTTCATGCAGCACTGCCAGGAGCCGACGCTCACCCAGGGCGCGTCGATGAACGCGGGCCCGCTCCAGGCGAAGCTCGGCCACGGGGGCTGGCCGGCCATCGCCGAGGAGCTGATGCTCGAGCGCGACGTGATGCTCAATCGCGCCGTCGGGGCCCGCTACCACGCGCAGCACCTGTCGGCAGCCGGGAGCGCGGACATCCTGCGCCGCGCGCGCGCCGCGGGCCAGCCCGTGAGCGGCGAGGCCAGCCCGCACCACCTGCTGCTCACCGACGCCGAGTGCGCGGGCGACCGCACGGACGCCAAGATGAACCCGCCGCTGCGCACCGCGTCCGACGTGCAGGCGCTGCGCCAGGCGGTGGCCGATGGCGTGATCGACGTGCTGGCAACCGACCACGCGCCCCACTCGCCCGCGGAGAAGGCGCGCGACTTCGCGAGCGCCCCGTTCGGCATCATCGGCCTCGAGCACGCCCTGCCCCTCTACCGCGAGGCCCTGGTGGACAGCGGCGCCATCGGCTGGCCGCGGCTGGTCGAGCTCCTGACCCTCCAGCCCGCGCGCCTGCTCGGCCTCGAGACCATGGGCCTCGGCACGCTGCGCATCGGTGCGCCGGCGGACGTCACGGTGATCGACCCCGACGCGCGATGGACGGTCGACGTGTCGGACCTGCGCTCCAAGAGCCGCAACACCCCGTTCACCGGGCGCGCGCTGCGCGGCCGCGCCGTGCGCACGTTCGTCGACGGGAAGTGACCCGGCCCGTCCCGGATCAATCTCAGGCCGCGGTCTTCTCCGCGTCCTTCGCGATGCCAAGCTGCACCAGGCGTTCGATGGGCCGGTGCGGCTTCTTCGCCTCCTCGGCCAAGCGCTTCGCGGCGACCTCGTCGGGGTACAGCGGGCCCAGCAGCGCCTTCACGTTCGCCCAGATGCCGCCGATCCCCGAGAACGTGTAGTCCACCGCGCTCGGCTCGTAGCCGCAGTGCACCATGCAGTTCTGGCACTTCGGGTTGCCGCTCTTGACGCCGTACTTCGACCAGTCGGTCGCCTCGACCAGCTCCTTGAAGGTGTCGAAGTACCCCTCCTGCAGCAGGTAGCACGGCTTCTGCCAGCCGAAGACGTTGTAGGCGGGGCTTCCCCACGGCGTGCACTCGAAGTCCCGCTTGCCCATGAGGAACTCGAGGAACAGCGGGCTCATGTTGAACTTCCAGCGCTTCTTGCGGTTCGAGAGGATCATCCCGAACAGCTCGTTCGTCTTGCGGCGCCCGAGGAAGCTCTGCTGGTCCGGGGCCTTGTCGTAGGCATATCCCGGCGAGACCATCATTCCCTCGACGCCGAGGTCCATCATCTCGTCGAAGAACGCGCGGACGCTGGTGGGGTCGGCGCCCTGGAAGAGCGTGGTGTTCGTGGTGACGCGGAAGCCCATCCTCACCGCGAGCCGGATGCCCTCGACCGCCTTCTCGAACGTGCCCTCGCGGCACACGGCGAAGTCGTGGTGCTCCTGCTGCCCGTCCATGTGCACGCTGAAGCTGAGGTACTTGCTCGGCTTGAAGAGGCCCTCCTCGAGCTTCTCCTTCAGAAGGAGCGCGTTCGTGCAGAGGTAGACGTACTTCTTCCGGGCCACGAGCCCCTCGACGATCCGCTTGATCTCCGGGTGCAGGAGCGGCTCGCCGCCCGGGATGCTCACCATCGGCGCGCCGCATTCCTCGGCGGCCTTGAAGCACTCCTCGGCCGAGAGGTTCTTCTTCAGGATGTGCGGCGGGTACTGGATCTTGCCGCAGCCTGCGCATGCGAGGTTGCACCGGAACAGCGGCTCGAGCATCAGCACCAGCGGATAGTGCTTGCGGCCCCGGAGACGCTGTCCGAGAACGTACGAGGCGACGGTCCACATCTGGGAGATCGGTACGGCCATGGGGGGGTGGAAGCCTGTGCTGGGGCGGTGGTTGGGGGTCGCCGAAAATCTTCTCGGCCGACGCGTTTCCGGGCGAACCCGGAAACGGGGCACGATCGTAGCACGGGCATGACGACCCTTGCCGCGACCATCGAACCTGCCTCCCTGTCCGGGCTGGATGCCTGGCGGCCGGCCGACTCGGTGGCCGAGGCGTTCGCGGGGCTCGACCGGCGCATCGCGGCGAAGCTGCGGCGCTTGGTCGAGGTGTCGACCCTCTCCATGGTGACGGACCGTGCGAGGGGTACGATCTCAGGTCCGCGGCCCGTCGCCGCGCGGCCCGAGCCCCTCCCCATGGTGACCGCCACCGAGCGCCCCGACGAGACGCTGCTCTCGGACTACCTGTCCGGGGACCGCGCCGCGTTCGCGACGCTGGTGGAGCGGTACCGGCGCGAGCTGCACGGCTTCCTCGCCCGGTTCCTCGGCTCGAACGCCGCCGCGGACGACGTGTTCCAGGAGACGTTCCTCCAGGTTCACCTCGCCGCGGACACCTTCGACCGCGCCCGCGCGTTCAAGCCGTGGCTCTTCACCATCGCGGCGAACAAGGCGCGCGACTGGCACCGCCGGCAGAAGCGCCGGCGCGCGCTCAGCCTCGACGCCCCGACGGGTTCGGACGCCGACGGCGCCCGCATGGTGGACCTGATGGACGGCGGCGCCCCCGCACCCGATGCCTCGCTCGAGGGCGCCGAGGTGCGCGCGCAGGTGAAGGACGTGGTCGACGCCATGCCCGCCATGTACCGAGAGGTGCTCCAGCTGAACTACTTCCAGCGGATGAGCTACCAGCAGATCTCCGAGGTGCTCGGCATCCCGCTCGGGACCGTCAAGAGCCGCATTCACGCGGCGACCGCGACCTTCGCCGACCAATGGAAGGTCGCCACGTCGCGAACGCCGCGCGCCGGCCAGCCCCGTGCCGACAAGGAGTCCAAGGCATGATCGAGCCTCCCCTGCCGCCGCCACGCGGCGAGCCCACCCTCAGCGACGCAGACATGCGCGTGCTCGACTTCATCGCCGAGCACGGCTTTGACGCATCCCGGGTGAACGAGCTTCCCGAGGCGGACCGGCCGCGCGCGATGGCCCTCATCCGCCAGATGGGCGTGCTCGACGCGTACCCCGCCGACGACGCCGGCGACGCGCTCGTGGATGCCACGCTCGCGCGCATCGACCGCTACGAGGAGGCGCTCGCCGAGGCCCGCCGGATCACGCCGCGCCACGAGCCCTCGTTCCGGCTGTCGAGCATCGTCGGCGTCGCCGCGCTCCTGATGCTCGGCGTCGGCACGGCCCTGCCGATCGTCGCCGAGCTGCGCCGCCAGAGCCTGGTGACCCTCTGCGGGAACAACCTGCGCACGGTGCACGGCGCGCTCGGCGCGTACGCCGGCGCGAACGACGGCTCGCTGCCCCTTTCCGCGTCGATCGGCGACTTCGCCACCATGTTCGGCCGCCGCGGTGCGTCGGGCGAGGTCGCGCGCCGCGGCCTGCAGTCCGTCCCCGGCCCGCAGGCTCAGCCGCCGTCCGGCGCCGTGCGGCCGCAAGTGGTCATGCAGATGTGGTTCGACGTCCCGAGCCGGACCGTGTTCGTCGTGCAGGGCGTGCGCTCGTGGTCGGAGTCCCACCACAGCGCGCACCTCGACGCGCTCGTCGCGGGCGAGTATGCCGACCACGAGGACCTCCGATGCCCCGCGTGCAGTCAGGGCCGGCCGTGCTTCGCGTACCGCGTGCCCGCGCGCGGGCAGCGCTTCATGCTTGACACCCCGTACCGGACGGTCACGGTCGCGGACGCGAACCCGATGATCGAGGACCACCGGCTCGGGCTCCCCACCGAACGCCGCGCGCTCAACTCGCGCAACCATGCCGAGGCCGGCCAGAACATGCTGTTCTCCGACGGCGCGGTCGAATGGCGGCTGTCGCCCATGATCGTGACCGGCCAGGACCTGGTCGACAACGTCTGGCTGCCCCGTGACGACCACGGGCGCGAGCGGCTCCGGCTGCGCTCGTGGGCCGCGGGCCCCGACGACAACTTCGTGGCGCAATGACGCGGGCCACGGCGGATGGCGCCGCCGAAGCCAATAACGAGGCCGGACGCTGCGGGGATTGAAGCCCCGCCGGGATTGCGCTATCCTTCGCGATTCTCCGCCCTTCGCCGGGCGGCCGAACCGAACGGACCACGCCATGCCCAAGCAGAAGTCACACCGCGGCCTCCTCAAGCGCATCAAGCTCACCAAGAGCGGGAAGGTCCGCTTCAAGGCGCCGAACAGCCGCCACATCAAGAGCAACAAGACCGGCACCCAGGTCCAGTCGTACCGGAAGTCGCGCTACGCGCGCACGGGCGACCTGCGCTACCTGAAGAAGCTGCTCAACCGCGGCCTGCGCTCCGAGGAGCAGCACGTCGCGGACGACAAGGCCCGCGAGGCCGCCGCGGCCAAGGCGGCGAAGTAAGCCACGTTCCGCGCGCCGCACGGTGCGGCGCGCTCACGCATCGTCCGTCGGGACCCAAGCGCGGCGACCGCCGCCTCCGCCGGACACGACACTGAGGACACCCCATGCCACGTGCACGCAAGGGCGCAGCCCGAACCCAGGCCCGACGCAAGCTTCTCCGCGAGGCCCGCGGCTACTACGGAACGAAGAGCCGCCTCAAGCAGCAGGCGAAGGTCGCGATCATGCGCGCCCTGCGCAACAAGTGGCGCCACCGCCGCCTGCGCCGCCGCAACTACCGCCAGCTGTGGATCACCCGCATCACCGCGGCGTGCCGCATGCGCGGCTGGAAGTACAGCCTCCTGATCAACGGCCTCTCGCGCGCGGGCGTCCTGCTCAACCGCAAGATGCTCAGCGAGATCGCGATCCACGACCCGGCGACGTTCGACGCGCTGGTCGCCACGTCGCGCAAGCACTGCTCCGTGGCCCACGCCGTCAAGGCCTGAGCCGCGCGCGCGTCGGCCACCGTCGCGCCCGAGGCACCGAAAACGACACGTGCGCCGGATCGCTCCGGCGCACGTTCGCTTTTCCTCCGCCCCGCCCCGGCGGTCACGCGCTGATGCGCGCGGCCGCGATGCTCGCGATGGCCGACGCCCGCTGCTCGGCAAGCGACGGCGCCCCGGGAACCCGGCCCAGCGTCCCGCGGAGGGCCGCGGCCTGCGCGTTCTCCTGGCGGATCGACTCGTAGATCTCCTTGCGGTGGACGGCGACGCGCGAGGGCGCGTTCACGCCCAGCCGCACCTTGTCCCCGCGGATGTCGACGACGACGATCTCGACGTCGTCCCCGATCATGATGGCTTCGTCGCGGTGTCGTGAGAGAACGAGCATGTGGGGCCTTCCGTGGCGTTCATGCATGCGGCCGGTCCGTCGGCCGCGGCGGTCCGGGCGGCGCGCGCCGCCCCGTGGTTCATGCCGTCTGCGCGGCGGCGGTTCCGGGCAGGCGGACCAGCTCGTGGCGGGTGCTCCACGACCTGTCGCTGAGCACCAGCTGGATGCCCGTGCGCGAGGCCGCGTTCAGGACGATGGGGCCCTGCAGGTTCGCGGTGATCGCGCCGTCGCGGCGGTTGACGATGGCGAAGAGCGTGGCATCCTCGGGGCGCTCGAGTCCCAGCTGCGCGAGGTCGGTCGCGCGGATCGGCACCTGGTAGTCGGCCACCCATGCCGTGGGATCGGTCACCACGAACGCGAGCTCCGGATCCTCGACCGACTGCAGCCAGTAGAAGACGCCCCGGTCATCCGGCTGCAGGAGCGCGAACGTGCGGAAGCGCGCGAAGCCCAGGAGCCCGTGCGGGAACACGAGCAGGCGGGCGGGATCGATCTCGACTTCGCCGAAGCGGGTGGTGCGGACCTTCATGCGGAACTCCGTTCCCTTCTGTGGGCCGTGCGGGCCGCGGCGAGGGCTCCTGCCCGTGGCCGCGCACGACGGATATCGGCCACTCGCCGCCCGGAGCATGAGCCTTCTGCGAGAATCCGGTCCGTGGCCGAGGACTCCATGGTCAAGCGCTTGACGAAAGTGCCGGCGCCGCTGGCACAGGTGGCCGCCATGGGCATGGTTGCCGTGCTCGGAGGCATGGCCCTCGCCGGGACCCCGGGCACCGCGCTCGACCCGTCCGGGGCGTGGGTCGCCGGCCTGGCCTGCGCGCTCGCGTGGCTGGCGTCCGCATTCGGGCTCGGTCGCGCCCTGCGCTTCCTGCTCTTCCCCGCCATGGGCCGGGACCACCCCGCGCACGTCGGCCTCACGCTCGGGCTCGGCATCGCCGCCCTGCTCTCCGTGGATGCGGCGCTCGGCACGATCGGGGCGTTCGGCCGCGGGGGCGTGCGCCAGCTCGTTGCGTGGGCGACGCTGGTGCCGGGCATCATGCTCCTTGGCGACCCGCGCGCGACGATCGCCGCGCAGATGAGGCACCTTCGCGGCGTGGTCGCGGCACCGCTCGCATGGTGCGCGATGCCCGCGCTTTCGGTGCTCGCCTTCGCATCGATGTTGCCGCCGGGCGTGGCGTGGGCCACCGAGTTCGGCGGCTACGACGCGCTGAGCTACCACCTCGAGCTCCCGCGCGAGTGGTTCATGCTCGGGCGCATCGCCACGCTCCCGCACTGCGTGTACTCGGCGTTCCCGGACTTCGTCGAGGCATCCTCGCTCCACCTGACGACGCTCCTCGGCCAGGCCGCACCGCACGGGCTCTCGCTCGCGCCGCAGCTCCTGCACGCGATGATGGGCGTGGCGGCGGCGGCGGCGACGGGCGGCCTCGCGGCCACGCTGGCAGGACCTGGCGCGGGGCGGGCGTCATGGGCGAGCGGCGCGGGATTCGCGCTCCTCCTCGGCGTTCCGTGGGTGACGGTCACGGCGAGCCTCGCCTACGACGAGATGGCGGTGCTGCTCATGGCCGCGACCGCGATGCTGGCGTGGCACGCGCGCGACGGCGTCGACGACGCGGGCGTGCCGCACGGCCCCTCCGTGACGACCGGCATCGCGGTCGGTCTCGCCCTCGGGGCCGCGATCGGCGCGAAGCTGACGGCCGCAGGCATGGTGGCCGTGCCGTTCGTGGCGTGGGCGATCGTGGACAGGGGCGGTGGCGGCGCGCGGGCCCGCGCGCGGAGCGCGGCCTGGGCCATCGCGACCATGGCCATGGTGCTCGCGCCCTGGCTCGTGCGCAACGCGATCGACGCCGGTTCGCCGGTGTTCCCCTTCGGCGGGACGGGCGGCGGGTGGCTGCCCGAGCAGTTCGCGCGCTTCTCGGCCGGGCATTCCGCGCCCCCCGGGCTCGGGTTCGGCGGACGCCTCGCGGCGCTCTGGGACCACGCCTTCCGCGAGGGGCTCGGCACGGCGCCCGACGCCGATCCATGGCTGCCGCAGTGGGGCTTCGCGTTCTGGGTGGGCGTGGCTGGGATCGCCGCGCTCGCGGCCCGTGCGCCGCGCGCGGCATGCGCACTCGCCGCGATGCTGGTCGCCCAGCTCGCGTTCTGGATGTTCGCCACGCACCTGAAACCGCGCTTCCTGCTGCCATGCGCCGTGCCGCTGTGCGCGGCGGCCGCGGCCGCGCTCGCGCCGCTCGCCACGATGGGCGCCTCGCGCGTGACGCGTGCCACGTGCGGAGGCGCGGTGGTCGCCCTGCTCGTCGCCTGGAGCCTGCAGCCGGCATGGGTGCTCGCGCTCGACCCACGCATGAACGACCCGCGCGGCGTGGTCGCGAACCTGCCGTCCATCGGCGCCGCCGCGATGTCGATCGGCCCGGGGACCGCGGCCAGCGCGAAGGCGCTCGAGGCCGAGGGCGCGGAGGTGCCGCTCGCCTGGTTCGCGAACTGGTGCCTGCCGGCGAGCGCGCGGCTCGGCTGCGAGGGCGAGGCCGACGTCTTCTGGATGGTCGACGCACCCGCGTGGGGCACCGCGTGGGACGGCGGACCGCTGGCGCGGGCGCTGCGCGCGCACCCCGACGACCCCGCCGCCGCGGTCGAGGCGCTGCGCGCCGGCGGGCTCACGCACCTGGCGATCGGCGAGGCGACCCTCGCGCGCTGGAAGCGCGCGGGGTGGCTTGACCCCGCGCTGCGGCCGGAGGCCGTGCGCGCGGTGGCGGCGCGCCTGCGGCCGGTCGCGCGAACCACGTCGGGCGGCACGGTCTACGCGCTGCCGGCTCCGTAGACTCGCGCCCCATGACCCACGCAGCCCTCGCGATCGCATGCGCCCTCTCGGCGCAGGCGGCCCCGCCGCAGCCCGAGCAACGTCCCGGCGCCCCCCGGAGCGCCGACGGCGCCGCCGGCATCGTGGCCGTGTGGCAGCAGCAGACCGTGACGTGGGACCGCATCCGGCCCGTGCTCGCCGAGCTCGCGGGCAGCGAGGCGCTGGCCGAGGTGCTGCTCGACGAGATGCTGGCCGAGCGCGCGCGGGCGCGCGGCATCGCGCCCGACGAGTCCGCGCTCGAGCACGAGGAGCGCACGCTCCTCGAGTTCCTCGACGAGGACCCCGACCGCGCGCGCCGGCTGATGGACGACGTGCGCGTCCGACAAGGGCTCGGCCCGGTGCGATGGCGCGCCCTGCTCTGGCGCAACGCGGTGCTGCGCGCGCTGGTGGCGCCCGACGTGCAGGTCGCGGAATCGCAGGTCGTCGCCGCGCACGATGCCGCGCACGGCCCGCGCCGCCGTGCGCGCGTGATCGCCGTGCCCGACCTTCGCACGGCGCAGGCCGTCACGGTCCGGCTCGGAGGGGGCGAGCCGTTCGACGCGCTCGCGGTCGAGCTGAGCACCGACGGGAGCGCCTCGCGAGGCGGGCTCGTTCCCGCGACCAGCCGCCTCGACCCCAAGGTCCCGTCGGGGATGCGCGAGGCGCTGTGGGCGCTCGCGAAGCCGGGAGACGTGTCGCCGCCGGTGATGGTCGGCACCGGCTACCTCCTCATCCGGCTCGAGCGCGAGGACCCGGGCGACGGCACGACGCTCGAGGCCGGCCGCGAGCGCGCCGTGCGCGCGGTGCGCCTGGCGCAGGAGCGCGCGCGCATGGACCAGCTCGCGCTCGACATGCTTCGCCCCGTGAAGCCGACCGTGTTCGACGATTCCCTGGCGGATTCCTGGAACCGCGTCAGGACGGGAGCCACGCGATCCGACCGACCGCCGCCGGGATGAGCGCGGCGATCGGGAGCGCCACCGAGACGGCCGGCGGCAGCCCCGCGAGCGGCGCGGACATGATGACCGCGCTGACGATGAGCGCGGGCACGCAGGTCGCGGCGCACAGGACGCTCATCTGGAGCATGCCCGCGGGCCCGCGACGCAGGTAGAACGGGATCCCGATCGCCAGCACCAGCAGGTTCACGAGGACGAGCCCGACGCGGCCCATCTGCATGCGCGAGGCCTGCGAGTGCTCGATGGCCCCGGCCTCGGCGATCGCGCGGAGCTCGGAGCTCGAGAGCATCTGCGCGAACAGCCGGTGGTGGCGGGCGATGAGCGACTTCGGCGACAGGTCGGTGGCCCACGCATCGGCCGCCACCGGCAGCGCGGGCGCCGCGGACGACGGGTCGGCGTTCGCCTCGCGCGCGACGGCGCTGCCGCCCTCGAGCGTCCAGCGGCGGCCGGCGTCGTCCCACGCCGCCCCCTTGGCGGTGACGCGGCGCACAAGGAGGCCCGCGTCGTCGCGCTCGAAGGCGAGGAACCCCGTGATGCGCCCCGTGAGCGGGTCGAACCGGGTGGCGTGGAGCAGGTTGCCCGACGTGTCGCACGTGAGCGGCACCTCGAACGTGCCGCCCCCCTCGCGGCCGATCTCGCGCTGCGAGATGAGGAGCTGCTCGGCGAACAGCGGCATCACGAGCTCCTGGTTCGCAAGCTGCAGCAGGTTGATCCCGAGCGCGCACGCGAGCACGGCCCACACGCACCGGCGGAGCGGGACGCCCGCGGCCATGATGGCCACCAGTTCGCGCGCGCGGTGCATCTGCGCGAAGGTGAAGCCCATGGCGCCCACGGTGAGCAGTCCCGCCATGAACTGGAAGAACTGGAACGCGCGCGGGCCGTGGAACTGGAACAGCACCCACGCGAGCGCGGCCCAACGCCCCGAGGACTGGCCGCGCTTCACCACCGCGTCGGCGGCCGCCATGTAGACGTCGAGCTGCAGGATGACGTCGATCGCGGTCGCGAACACGAAGAGCAGCGCGAACAGCAGCGCGAAGTTCGCGAGGAAGCGCGTGACGATGGCTCGGTCGAGGATGCGCATGGGTCACTGCGCCCTAGTTGCGGGCGACGCGCCTCCATGCGAGCCAGAGCGCGCCCGCGAGCACGAGGTCGCCGCCCCAGAGGATGGAGAACCCGCCCCAGTACGAGCCGCTCGCCATCATCTGGCGGCCGCTGGCGATCATGATGATGCTCGCGATCGCCGGGACGAACGCAAGCACGTACACCGTGAGGGGCAGCGCGTGGCGCATCGCGACCGCGAGCACCGATCCGAGCATCAGCACCAGCACCACGCTCACCGCCTGCGCCAGCCGGTTCGAGACGTAGGAATCGGCGTCGTTCGAGACGCGCGAGACCATCGCGCGGACCGTCGCGCCCTGCTTCGCGAGCCTCCCCGCGGGGTCGTCCGCGTCCGCCTCGCGGAGGAGCGCCGCGCTCGGCTCGGACTCCCAGTCGCGCACCTTGCAGCCGGCGGGCACCAGGTCGTCGATCTGGGGCGACCACCGCCCCGGGAGCCCGGACACCTCGTCGCGCGCGGAAACGGTCGCGGGGACCGCGAGCGCCATCCGCGGCGGGAACCCGGGCTCGCACACCGCCCGGAGCGTCGCCTCGGAGGCGGTGGCGCTGCGCACGTCGCGGCCGTTCACGCGCTCCGTGAGGCGCACCGAGCCGCCCTTCGCGGACGGCCGCAGGCGGTTGCCCTGCCTCGCGGCGCCCTCGATGACCACCTCGCGCGCGGCGCCCGCCACGGCGAGCGTGACGCGGCCGCCCGCGAGCATCGGGTCGACGCACGCCCACAGGTCGCGCTCGGCCAGGCTCGCGGCGAGGGCCTGCTTCGCGTTGCGCACCAGGGTCGCGCGGTCCGGGTCGCGGCGGAGCTCGGCGATCTCGTTGATCGAGAGGAACTTCGGGCCGCGGTCGAAGCTGCCGTAGATCGCGGCCGCCTCGGGCTCGGCGCGCGGCACGGTGATGAGCGTTCCCTCGCGCGGGCGGTAGACGCTGGCGTTCGTGAGCGCCACCTTGGCCACCGCGCCGCGCGGCGTCGAGTGGACGTCGACGTACGCGCCCTCGGCCGTGAACTCGGTCTCGACCGCGTCCTTGCCGCCGGGCGCGAGCTCGATCGCCGCCACGCCCGTGAGCTCGAGCCGCCGGCGCACGCCGGGGGGCGGCGCCACCTCGCGCGCGGTGTCCGCGTAGATCATGAGGCGGTCGGCGCGAAGGGCCTCGCCGCGCGACACCGAGGCAACCAGCATCTGCGTCGCGTCGGCCGTCGCCAGCTCCTGCATCCGGGTGTAGAAGGCCGGGATCATCCAGAGGACGAGCACCAGCATCACGCCCAGGAGCGGCGTCCCGACGAGGAGCACCGGCGCGAACACCTTCGCGGGAGACATGCCGCTCGCCGACATCGCGGTGACCTCGTTGTCGGTCGCGAAGCGGTGGAGCGTCAGCGTCGCCGCGAGCCCGGCGGCGAAGGGCATCGCGTACTGCATCATCGGGACCATGGCGAGCCCGACGTACTTGAGCACGGTCTCGGCGCCGATCGCGTCCTCGGCGAGCGGCTTCGCGGCCGCGCCGAAGGCGATCACCGTCACGATGATCGACACGGTCACGAAGAACGTGCGGAAGAGCTCCCACGCCACGTGCCGCCACAGGGTCCACGGGATGCCGCCCCCCGCGCGGGGCGCGGCCGCGCCGCGCGCATCGACGACGAGTCCGGGGGCGACGGGGTCCATCGGGAGGCGGGCGCTCAGCGCAGCCCGTACTCCTTCAGCTTGCGGTAGAGCGTGCGCTCGCCGATCCCCAGCATCTGCGCCGCCTGCTCGCGGTTGCCCGCGGTCATGGCCAGGGTCTGCCGGATCGCCTCGCGCTCGAGCCGGTCGAGCCCGACGCCCGCGAGCGACCCGACCGCGCCGCCCTGCTCCTGCGCGTCGTCGGCGGCCCGCACCTCGGGCGGCACGTCCCGGAGCTCGAGCGCCGGCCCCTGCGCGGTGACCACCATTCGGTGCACCGTGTTGAAGAGCTCGCGCACGTTTCCGGGCCACTCATAGCCGACGAGCCGCATCATCACGGGCTGCGTGACCTCGGGACGGGGGCGACCGAGCTCGACGGCGTACTTCCCGACCGCGTGGTTCACGAGCAGCGGGATGTCCTCGCGCCGTTCGCGCAGCGGCGGGACGACGATCTCGGCCCCGCGGATCCGGTAGTAGAGGTCCTCGCGGAAGCGGCCCTCGCGGACCATCTGCCCGAGGTCGCGGTTCGTGGCGCTGACGAACCGGACGTCGGCCTTGCGCTGCTCGTTCGACCCAAGCCGCACGACGTCGCCGGTCTCGAGGACGCGCAGCAGCTTGGGCTGCATCGAGAGGGGCATGTCGCCGATCTCGTCGAGGAACAGCGTGCCCTTGTCGGCGTACTCGAACACGCCCTCGCGGTCGCGGTCGGCGCCCGTGAACGCCCCGCGGACGTGGCCGAAGAGCTGGTCCTCGAGCAGGCTCTCGGCCTGGCCCGCCGCGTTGAAGGTCACGTACCGTCGGTCGGCGCGGCGGCTCGCCTTGTGGATCGCGGCGGCCACCAGCTCCTTGCCGGTGCCGCTCTCGCCCCGCACCAGGACCGGGATCGAGCTCGGCGCGACCTGGCGGATGAGGGCGACCACGTTCCGCATCGCGGGGCTGTCACCGATGATCCCCTCGAAGCCGTAGGCCGCGTCGAGCTGCGCGCCCAGCCGCTCGTTGCGGTGGCGCAGCATGACCGTCTCGGCCGCCCGCTGGACCAGGTTCCGGAAGATGACGAGGTCGATCGGCTTCTCGATGAAGTCGTAGGCACCCCCCTGGAGCGCCTTCTTCGCGGTCGGGATGTCGCCGTGGGCCGTGACCATGATGGTCTCGGCGTCGGGCTGCAGCCGCTTGGCGAGCTCGAGCACCTCCAGCCCCGCGGTCGGCGACTCCATGACGAGGTCGGTGACGATGACGTCGAACGCCCCGTGCCGCAGCTCGTCCTCGGCCTCGGCCCGGCCGTGCCGGATGGTGCACACGTGGCCGGGCTTCCGCAGGGCGTCCGCCATGGTCTGGGCGTGCTCGCGGTCATCGTCCACCAGGAGGACCTGCGCTCGGATGTCGGGGGTCGCGGCCATGCGGGAAGCCCGGATTGTAGGGGTCGGCCCCGGGCGCCCCGGCATGGGTCCAGAAAGAACCCCCCGCCCGCCGAATCAGTGCGGTTCTTCCGGGCCACCTGCCGATATCGTGGCTGTGAACGACACCGAACTCGCCGTGAGCACCCTCTTCGAGAGCGCCGGACCGAAGCTGACCGAACTGGAGGTCCCGGACTTCACGGGTCGGCGGGTCTGGCTGGTCGGGATCGGCGGCTGCGGGATGAGCGGCCTCGCCCAGATGCTGCGCGCGCGGGGCGCGTCGGTCTCGGGAAGCGACATGGCCGCGAGCGACGTGACCGACACGCTCGAGTCGCAGGGGATCCGCGTCTCGATCGGCCACGGCGCGGAACTGGTCCCCGCCCCGTGCGACCTCGTCATCTCGAGCGCGGCCGTGAAGGCCGACCACCCCGAGCTCCTCGAGGCGCAGTCGCGCGGCATCGAGGTCATCAGCTACGCCGAGGCGATCGGCCTCGTCCAGAAGGGGCGCACGGGCATCAGCATCGCCGGCACCCACGGCAAGAGCTCGACCACCGCGATGCTCTCGCACGTGCTCATCGAGTGCGGGCTCGACCCGAGCTTCATCGTGGGCGCGACGTGCGCGCAGATCGGCGGCGGCAGCCGCACCGGAAGCGACGCGATCCCGTGCGGCACGCAGCGCGGCCGGCCGGGCATCCTGGTGGCGGAGGCGTGCGAGTTCAACCGCAGCTTCCACCATCACCGGCCGGTGATCGGCCTCGTCAACAACGTCGAGGAGGACCACCTCGAGATCTACGGCACGCTCGAGCGCATCGTGAAGGCGTTCCACGACTTCGCCGCGCTCATCCCGCCGTCGTCGAAGGGCGGCCGGCTGCTGATCGCCGCCGACGGCGCGCACCGCCGCGACGTCGTGAGCGGCCTCGAGTGCTCGGTCTCCACGTTCGGCTGGGCGCCGAGCGCGGACTACCAGGTGCAGTACGACCCGCGCACGGGCGTCGCGAGCGTCCTCGTCGGCGGGCAGGCCGTGTGCACGTGGACCGGCATGGTGCCCGGCGAGCACATGGCGCTCAACGCCGCCGCCGCCGCCATCCTCGCGCACTGGATGGGCGCCGAGTGGCGCGAGATCGGCGAGTCGCTCGGGCGCTTCGCCGGAGTCGACCGCCGCATGCAGCACCTCGGCCAGCGCACCATGCGGCACGGCGGCGAGGTGACGGTGTTCGACGACTACGGCCACCACCCCACCGAGTGCGAGACCACGCTCAAGGCGCTCCGCGTGCGCTTCGAGCCCAAGCGGCTGATCTGCGTCTTCCAGCCGCACCAGCACAGCCGCACCCGGTTCCTGCTCGAGCAGTTCGCGAAGAGCTTCTCGCACGCCGACGTCGTCATCGTGCCAGACATCTACTTCGTCCGCGACAGCGAGGAGGAGAAGCAGAAGGTGAGCGCCTCCGACCTCGTCGACCGCCTGCGCGCGCGCGGCGTCGCCGCGATGCACCTCTACCCGTTCGAGGCGATCGTCGAGCAGCTCGAGGTGATGGCCGCCGACGGCGACCTCGTGGTCGTGATGGGCGCCGGCCCGGTGTGGAAGATCGGTCACTCGTTCCTGGGCCGCGGGAACGCGGCGGCGCGATGACGATGGCCGGCGCGCATCCCTGGAGCACCTCGCTCTTCGCCGACCTCGACGTCGAGGTCGAGCTCGATGCGCCGCTCGGGCCCCACACCTGGTACGCGATCGGGGGCCGCGCGGACGCCTTGGTGCGCCCGCGGTCCGAGGACGCGCTCGCGACCCTCCTGCGGCGCTGCGCGCGCAACGGCGTGCGCGTGCGCACGCTGGGCGCCGGCGCGAACCTCCTGGTCGACGACGACGGCGTCGACGGAGTGGTCGTCAAGCTCGACGCCCCCTGCTTCCAGGAGCTCCGGCTCAACGCCGAGGGCACGCCCGGGCTGGCGCTCGTGGGCGGCGGCCGCGACCTCGGCAAGACGATCCACGAGACCGTGCGCGCCTCGCTGGCGGGCCTCGAGCCCCTGATCGGCATCCCCGCCACCGTCGGCGGCGCCGTGCGCATGAACGCCGGCGGCAAGTGCGGCGCCATCGGCGACGTGGTCGAGTCGGTGGGGCTCGTCACGCCGTCCGGCGAGCGGCGGACCTACTCGAAGGACGCGATCGGGTTCTCGTACCGCCACACCGACCTGCCCGCCGGAACGGTCACGTGGGCGGTGCTCCGGCTCGCGCCCGCCGACACCGCCGCGCTCCGCGCGCGACTGCGCGAGATCAGCGCGTACAAGGCGAGCGTCCAGCCGCTCGGCGAGCTGAGCGCCGGGTGCATGTGGAAGAACCCGGTCGTCGCGGCCACCGGCCAGCGCACGAGCGCGGGCAAGCTGATCGACGAGGCGGGGCTCAAGGGCACCTCGGTCGGGGGCGCGACGGTGAGCATGCAGCACGGGAACTTCATCACCGTCAAGCCCGGCGCCCGCGCCGCCGACGTCATGGAGCTCGCCGAACGCGTCGGCGACGAGGTGCTCGCACGCACGGGCGTCCGGCTCGAGCGTGAAGTAGTCTTCTGGAGGCGCGGGCAGGATTGACCGCCCGCGCGGCGCGCCACCGGACGGCGCGCCACGGTCCGCAAGGAGGTGCCGCGATGGATGCTTCGTTCGATCCCGCTTCGGTGCATGTGCTCGTCCTCAAGGGCGGCCCCGACGCCGAGCGCGAGGTGAGCCTCCGCTCCGGCGGCATGGTGGCCGGGGCGCTCGCGCGCGCCGGGTTCCGCGTCACCGACCTCGCCATCGACCGCATCGGGCTCGACGAGCTCCGCGCGGCCCGCGCCGACGTCGTCTTCCCCGTGCTGCATGGGTCGTGGGGCGAGGGCGGCCCGCTGCAGGACCTGCTCGAGCTCGACGGCCGCCCCTACGTCGGCTGCCGCCCGCGCGCGGCGCGCCTGGCGATGGACAAGGTCGCCACGAAGGCGCTCGTCGCCGAGCTCGGCGTCCCCACGCCGCGCGCGCAGGAGGTCCGCATGGGCCAGCCCGTCGACGTGCCCTGCCCGCTCGTCCTGAAGCCGTCCGACGACGGGTCGAGCGTCGACCTTCGCATCTGCTCGACGCCGCAGGAGGTCCATCGCGCCCGGCTCGAGCTCGAGCCGCGGCGCGGCCGGCTGATGGCCGAGGAGTTCGTCCGCGGGCGCGAGCTCACCGTCGGCATGGTCGACGGCGAGTGCCTCCCGATCATCGAGATCCGCCCCCGCGAGGGCACGTACGACTACGAGGCCAAATACCACCGCGACGACACGGAGTACGTCCTCGACCCGGACCTGCCCGCGGGCGTGGCCGACGCCGTCCGCGCGTTCACGCGGGCCGCGTGGCATGCCATCGGGTGCCGGGACGTGGCGCGCGCCGACTTCATGCTCGATGACCGCGGGCCGTGGTTCCTCGAGATCAACACGATGCCGGGCTTCACCGACCACTCGCTGGTGCCGAAGGCCGCGCGCCATGCCGGGATGCCGATGGAGCTCCTGGTTGGCCGGCTGGTGCGAGCGGCGCTCGGACGGGCCGCGGTCGGCCGTCCCGGCGGTCGACGCGCCGCGGCCTGACGCCGCGACTGCACCCGGCGCGGCCGTCGGGCCGATGAACCGGGATCCATGGCACGGTCACGCACGAAGCCCGATTCCGCCGAACGCACCGCTTCCGTCACGGGCTCCGCACCGGGCTGGGTGGTCCCCGCCGCATGGTGCACGGGGCTCGTCGCAACCGCGGTCGGCCTCGCCATCTGGGTTCCGAAGCTCCTCGAGCGCGCGGCCGAGCGCGCGCTTCCCGCGCCGATCCGCGTGGTGCTCGACGGCGCGCCGGACTGGCTGCCCCCCGACGAACGCATGGCCATGCAGCGCGCCGTGCTCCGGTCGGTGGCGAGCTCGCCGTTCGACCGCGACGGCCTGGCCGAGGCGCGCGAGTCGGTGCGCCGCTGCGGCTGGATGCCCGAGGTGACGCAGGTGCGGCGCTCCGACGTCGACGAGGTCGTCGTCGAGGGCGCATGGGCCATTCCGTTCGCCCTGGTGTGCGACCGGCAAGGAGAGCACCTCGTCGATACGCGCGGCCGGCTGCTGCCTCGCCAGTACCCCGCCGGCAAGGGCCCTCGGCTCATGCGCATCACGGGCGCCTCGACCCCGAGGCCGACGGCCTTCGGGGATGCGTGGCAGGCCCCCGAGGTCACGGCCGCGCTCCGCATGGCCTCGCTGATGGCCGATCGGCCATGGCGACGGCAGGTCGCGACGGTCGACATGACCGCGTTCGGGCGCGACGGCACCATCCGCTTCACCACCGACACGGGTTGCGCCGTGGTGTGGGGGCGCGGGCCCGGCGAGGAGACCGCCTCCGAGGTGCCGGCCACGCAGAAGCTCGCCGTGCTGCAGCACGCGTTCGACCGCACCGGGCGCATCGACGCGGGGCAGTCGACCTCCATCGACCTTCGCGGCGACTTCACGCTGGTCGACTGAAGTTGCGCCGCCGCGCGCGGCGCGCCGCCCGACGCCCTAGCATCAAGCCATGCCGCTTCCGCGGAGGATGCTCTTCGCCGCCATCGCGTTCGCGATGCTCGCCTTCGCGGTGACCGTCGGCGGGCGGCGCCCCATCGAACCGACGTCGGGGGCCTACGCCCCGTCCGTGCGCGCGTTCGTCGCGCTTGCGTCGTTCGGCATGTGCATCGCGTGGCCGCTGTGGAGGATCGCCATGCCCCCTGCCGGCTGGTCGACCGCCCGCGCCGCGCTCGACGCGACGACGCTCATGGTCGCGTTCCAGGCGGCGTTCTGGCCGCTGCACCTCGTGTCGGGCCGCACCCTCGGCGATGCCGCGACGCTCGACGCGCTCGTGTGCGGATGGGCGGCCGCGTGCGGGGCCGTCGTGGCGTTCTCGGCCGATCGACCGCGTGCCTCGGTGGCCGCGGGGCTCGCGATCCTCGCGGTCCCGTGCCTGGGCGTCGCGCTCGATGCCCGCGGCATCCCGCACCCATGGCCGGCGCTCGCAGGTCCGTTCGTGGGGATCCTCGAGGGCGCGCCGAGCCGGCCGCCGACCGCGGACCCGTCGTTCGGCGCGATCGCCGCATGGCCTTGGGCGATCGCATGCGCCGGCTGGGCCGCGGCGGCGCGGCCGCGCGTGGCCGCGCGAACCGGGCTTGCGGGCCCCGCGGGCATCCGCTAACCTTCCCCGATCGGCGGCGGGAGTTCCCGCCGCAGTCCGTTTTTGCCTCGGTCCCGCCGGACCCCACCCCCCGGCCACGAACCGCCCGGAGACGCCGATGGAGATCATCTCCCCCGCCGATCGCGCACGCATGGAGCAGCAGCTCAAGGACCTGTACGCACAGCGTCCGGTGATCTCCACGCGCATCGCCGAGGCCCGCGCGAACGGCGACCTCAAGGAGAACGCCGACTACCACGCGGCCCGCGAGGAGCAGGGCCTGGTCGAGGCGAAGATCCGCGAGCTCGAGCTGCGCCTGCGCACCGCGCAGGTCGCCGGCGACACGACGGTGCCGAAGGACATGGTCTTCCTCGGGGCGGTCGTGCGCCTGCGCGACGTGGCGACCGGGAAGTCGCAGACCTACAAGCTCGTGGGCAACATGACCGACGACGACGGCGACCACATCGAGGTGACCTCGTCGAGCCCGCTCGGGGTCGCGCTCATGAAGGCCCGCGTCGGCGAGACGGTTCGCGCCGACCTGCCCAAGGGCGAGAAGCGCTTCGAGATCGTCGAGATCCTCGAGTGACCCGCCGCCGCGGCGGCAAGGTGCGCCGATGGACTGGCTGATCCAGCACGTGCTCCGCGAACGGCTCGGGATGCACGGCCTGGCCGACGCGTTCGTGTGGCTCGTCGCGCTGGCCTTCGCGGTCAACGTCCTCTTCGCGGTTCGCGTGGTGTTCGCGAAGGGCTCGCGGCCGACCGCGGCGCTCGCGTGGATCACCGCGCTGTTCGCGCTGCCGCTCCTGGGCGCGGCGCTCTACGTGATCATCGGCGAGAACCGGGTCGGGTCGGTCCGCAGGCGGCGGCACGCGCGGATCGTGGCCGCGGCCGAGGGTGCGCTCGCGTCGGTGCAGCGTGACCCGCGCGTGCTCGCGGCGGCGATGAGCCACCCGGACATGCAGCTGGCGCGCCTGGGCGAGGCGTCCGGCGCGCCGCAGGCGCTCGGCGGGAACCTCGTGCAGCTGACCGGCGACCCCGAGGAGCAGGTCCGCTGGATGGAGTCGGACATCGACACGGCGCAGCGCTCGGTCGACCTCCTCTTCTACATCTGGGAGTGCGACGCCACCGGCGAGCGCATGGCCGCGGCGCTCGAGCGCGCGGCCGCGCGCGGCGTCCACGTGCGGCTGCTGGTCGACGGCATCGGGTCCCGGGCGTTCCTCAAGAGCCCCATGCGCCGCAGGCTCGAGGCCGCGGGCGTGCGCGTCGTCGAGGCGCTGCCGGCGACCGTCGTGCGGATCCTCTTCGCGCGCATCGACATCCGCAACCACCGGAAGCTCGTCATCGTGGACGGGGCCGTTGCGCAGACGGGAAGCCGCAACGTGGCCGACCCGGACTTCAAGTCGGGCGGGCGGTTGGGGCCGAAGGAGCCATACGTCGACAGCTGGATGCGGATCCGGGGCCCTGCGGTGCGCGACCTCAAGATCTTCTTCCTCGAGGACTGGGAGCTCGACACGGGCCACCGCGTCGCCGCCTCCGAGGTCGTCGAACCGCTGCCGCTGCCGGGCGGCATCCCGGCGCAGGTGCTGCCCTCGGGCCCGAACTTCGAGAACAGCATCGTGCGCGAGCTGATCCAGGCCGCGGTCCAGCTTGCGCGCCGCGAGATCGTCCTGAGCACGCCCTACTTCATTCCCGACAGCCCGACCATCGCCGCCATGGCGGTCGCGGCGCGGCGCGGCATCCGGGTGACGCTGATCCTGCCCCGCGCCAACGACAGCCTGCTCGCCGCGTGGGCGAGCCGGGCGAACTACGCGGCGATGCTCGAGGCGGGCGTCGAGCTCTGGGAGCACCGGCGCGGGTTCCTCCACTCCAAGACCGTCTCGGTGGACGACGAGTTCGCGATCGTGACGACCGCCAACCTCGACCGCCGCAGCTACGAGATCAACTTCGAGACGAGCGTCGTCGTGTACGACGAGTCGTTCACCCGCTCGATGCGCCGGCTGCAGCACTCGTACCTGGCCGACAGCGACCGGGTCGACCCGCACGCGTGGCAGCGCCGCGGGCCGCTCACGCGGTTCACCGAGAACCTGGCGAACCTGGTGTCGCCGCTCCTGTAGGGTCGCGGCCGACGGTCACGGACTGCCCGCGGCGGACCGGGACGGCGCTCGACGCCGCGACGCCCGCCGGGTCGCCGGGGCGCCTCAGCATCGGCCAGTCCACCATCACCGACAGGTCGTCGCCCCACGCGGCGGGCACGCCGAAGTGCACCTCGACGCTCGCCGTGCTCTGGAACGGGCCTCCCGCCCAGATCCATCGCCGCGCCAGGACCTTGCCCCGTCCCCAGAGCTGCACGCGACACCCGATGCCGTGGCTACCCGCGGGCCCGGGCGACTGCGCGCGCACCTTCACCCAGTCGTCGGCGCGGTCATGCGCGTTGCGCAGGACGCGCACCTTGCCGTTGAGCTCGCCCACCACGATGTCCACGTCGCCGTCGCCGTCGAGATCGTCGAACACGGCGGTACGGTCGCGATGCGGCGCACGCAGGCCGGGCCCCGCGTCCGCGACCACCTCGAAGCGCGCGCCCGCGCGCCGCATCACCAAGGGCGGCTGCTCGTACTCGGAGTCCATCGACGCCTTGGTGGCCTGCGGGTAGACGTGCCCGTTGAACGTCGCGAGGTCCTCGGCCCCGTCGTGGTCGAGGTCCACGAACGCGGTCGCCCAGCCGAGCAGCGGGCGGCTCGGGGCGCCCACGCCGTACTGCGACGTGCGGTCGTCGAAGAACGAGCCGTCGAGGTTCATGTGGAGGGTGTTGGTGTCGCTCGAGAAGTTCGTCGTGAAGACGTCGGGGAACCCGTTGCCGTCGACGTCGCCGACCGCGATCCCCATCGAGGCCTGCGCGGCGCCGTCGAAGTTGGTGGCGACGCCCGCCTGCATGCCGCGCTCCTCGAAGCGCATCGGCCCGCCGGGCGCGGAGCGGTTCATGAAGAGCGCGTTCGGCTCGCTGTCGTTGGCGACGAACACGTCGGGACGGCGGTCGCCGTCGAAGTCGACGACGGCGAGGTTGAGCCCGAACCCGGGGATCGCCTTGCCGATGCCCGCCTCGGCGCCGACCTCGCGGAAGGTGCCGTCGCCGCGGTTCTCGTAGAGCAGGTCGGCGCGGGCGGCGTACCCACGCGGGCCGGCGAGCACCACCATCCCCTTGAACTGCGCGGGCGGCGGCGGCACGGCCTTCGGGTCGAACTCCACGTAGTTGACGACGAAGAGGTCGAGGTCCCCGTCGGCGTCGAGGTCGGCGAAGCCGGCGCTGGTCGACCACCCCGGGTCGCCCAGGCCCGATGCGGCCGTGACGTCCTCGAAGCGCCCGCCGCCAAGGTTGCGAAGCAGCACGTCGGGCCCCCAGCAGCAGACGTACAGGTCGTCGCGGCCGTCGCCGTCGAAGTCGCCCACCGCGGCACCGAAGCTCCACCGGCGATGCCGGACGCCCATGCTCTCGGTCATGTCGCGGAAGCGCAGGCCGCCGAGGTTCTCGTAGAGCCGCGCTCCCGGGCCCGCCCCGGGCGCATCGAGCGTGGCGCCGTTCGGGAAGAACAGGTCGCGGTCCCCGTCGCCGTCGAAGTCGATGAGCGCCAGCCCGCACCCCTTCACCTCGACGATTGCCGTCGAGGGCATGCGCCCGCTGGTCAGCTCGAGGTCGATCCCGCTCGCGGCCGTCGCGTCCTCGAACCGGATCGCGGGGGCGTCGCACGGCACCGCGGCCGCCGCCAGCCGCACCAAGGCCAGCCACGCCGCCGCCGTCACGGCGCCGTCCGGGCTGGCGGCTTCGACGCGGCATCGAGGATCGACTGCTGCCTCGCGCGCGCGGCGTTCGCGTCGTCCGCCTTGCCGGTGCGGTCGAGGACGCGAGCGAGCTTGGCCCACGCCTCGTGATGGTCCGGCCAGAGTTCCAGCGCCGCGCGGTAGTCCCGCTCGGCCGCCGCGAGGTCGTCGCGGCGCATCGCGCAGTCGCCGAGGCGCGCGAGGCACTTGGCGCGCTCGCGTGCCGGGCCCTTCTGCGCCTCGAGCAGCGCGAGCGCGCGCCGGAACTGGCGCTCGGCGTCCGCCGTGCGGTCCTCGTCGAAGGCGATCACCCCGAGCGCGAACTGCGTGTCGTCGTAGTCGGGGAACGCGCGCGCGTGCTCGACGAACGCCACCTTCGCGCCGGCGAGGTCGCCAAGGTACAGGCGGCACCACCCGAGGTAGTGCGGGACGTGCGGCCGTTCGGGGAACGCGTCCGGCGCGGCGCGCTCGGCGGCCTCGAGCTGCGGCAGCGCGTCGCCGTAGCGCTTCTGCTTGTGGAGCGCGAGCCCGAGGTAGAAGGCGGCGCGCGGGTCGGCGGGCGCGGCCGCGGCCCACTCGCAGCACGTCGCCTCGGCGGACGCGAAGTCCCCGGCACGGAACTGCGCGTGGATCGACGCGATGCGCGGGTCCACCGGAACCGGGGCCGGCGGAACGCCGACCTGCACGGGCGCGGCCGCCGTCGGCGGCGTGGGCGGCGTGGCGCCCGACCCCGCGGCTGGCTCCTGGGCGCAGGCCGGGCCGGCGATCAGGGCCATCGCGACGGCGGATCGGGCGGCAGCATTCGCGAGGATCCGGTCCATATCGCAAAAGTATAGAAGAGTTTGCGGACCTTGAAGTGGCCTTTGCCCCCAGCCCGCGTTAGATTGGTGAAGGTCATTCCGTCCGGTTTATGGGATCTTTCGGCCCGCCGGACGCACACAGTCGGAAGCGTAGCATGCCGTCCGCAGCGCCCCGCGGTCGTTTCCACGACGACGTCAACGCCTAGGAGACACGGAGCATGCTGACCCCGAAGACCCTGTTGCTCGTGACGCCGCTCGTCGGCGCGACCGCGGTGCACGCCGGCGAAGTCTTCCTCCAGCCGAGGGCGGGCGAACCGCTGCGAGGGCTCACGGCGGCGCAGTTGGCGCTCTTCGAGGAGGGCAAGGACCTCTATTCGACTCCGATCCCGTCGTCGGCGGGCATGGGGCCGATCTTCAACAAGTCGAACTGCCAGAGCTGCCACTCCACGCCCACGGGCGGCTGGGGCAACGCGAGCGTCACGCACTTCGGCATGTCGGACAAGGGCTCGTTCGGCATGATCCCGGGCGAGCCGCAGAGCCTGCTGCAGGAGTTCGCCGTGAGCGAGTTCTGCAAGGAGGACGTGCCGGCGGTCGCGAACTTCACGGCCATCCGCATGACGAACTCGAGCATGGCGTTCGGCATGGTCGAGGCGGTCCCCGACTTCGCGATCGCGGCGCTCGAGGACCCGGACGACCTCGACGGGGACGGCGTTTCGGGCCGCGTGCACTGGGTGCGCCCGCTCGAGGAGACGGACGCGAACGCCCCGCTCCGCGCGGGCCGCTTCGGCTGGAAGGCGCAGGTCGCGACGGTGCTCAGCTTCTCGGCGGACGCCACCCGCAACGAGATGGGCATCACCAACCGGCTGATCCCGGAGGAGAACGCGCCGAACGGCGACGCCGCGCGCCTGGCCGAGTGCGACCCCGTCCCGGAGCCCGAGGACATCGCCGACACGCAGGGGTTCGCGTTCATCGACCGGGTCACGCACTTCCAGCGATACCTGTCCGTGCCGCCCCAGTCCCCGCGCTCGGGCATGTCGGGCGAGTCGGTGTTCATCGGGGTCGGCTGCGCGAAGTGCCACGTGCCGGAGTGGACGACGTCGAACTCCCCTGCCCTCGAGGACGCGATCCGCGGGCAGGTCATCCGTCCGTACACCGACTTCATGCTCCATGACATGGGACTGCAAGGCGACGGCGTCGCCGACGGCTACGCATGGGAGACTGAGTTGCGAACGCCGACCCTTTGGAACCTGCGGACGCGCGACCCGATGCTGCACAACGGCGCCGCCTCGGGCGGCACGTTCGGCGACCGGGTGCGCACCGCGATCGCCCTGCACGGGCCGTACGGCGAGGCCGCCGGGAGCGCGGCCGCGTTCGCGAAGCTCCCGGAGGCGCAGAAGGCGCAGCTCGTGGCGTTCCTCGACTCGCTCGGGCGCATCGAGTTCGACGGCGACGGCGACGGCCACGTCGACGCGCTCGACCTCGCGTCCTTCGCGGCGGCCTACGCGACCCCGGTGGTCACGCCCGACAACCCGGGTGCCATGCACGACATCGACCAGGACGGCGACGTGGACGACGCCGACCTCGACTGGCTCGTGCAGGCCTACGAGATGCCCGAGACCGGGAACGCCGACTGCAACGGCAACGGCGTGGCCGACGTCCGCGACATCGCGCGCGGCACGAGCCTCGACGCGGACGCCGACGGCGTGCCCGACGAGTGCGGCGCGTGCACCGGCGACCTCGACGGCGACGGCGCCGTGAACGGCCTCGATCTGGGCGTCATGCTCGCCGCCTGGAGCTCGTCCCAGCCCGCTCCCGACCTGAACGACGACGGCACCGTGAACGGCCAGGACCTCGGCGTGCTGCTCGCCGCATGGGGCGCCTGCCCCTGAGCCGGACCGCCGTCCCGACCGCCCAGCCACCGACACCGAGACACCGACCATGACCATGAAGACCACCCTCGCGCTCGCGATCGCATCGCTCGCGGCCGCCGGCACCGCGTCGGCCCAGAACTGGGTCACCTACTCGAACCAGACCAGCTCGCGCCTCGTCGCGGCCGCCTCGCTCATCGGCGCGGACAACCTCGAGAAGGACTTCGGCTGGGGCGACCTCGACCAGGACGGGGACGTCGACCTCGTCTGCATGCGCAAGTTCCCGGGCAGCATCCAGGGCGGCTTCCGCAACATCCTGTTCATGAACGAGGGCGGCGTCCTCGTGGACCGCACGACCGAGTACGGCTCGGCGAGCGACATCAGCGGGTACTCGGGCCTGCTCGACCCGACGAACGACCGCGACGTCGAGGTGGTGGACGTGAACCTCGACGGCTGGCTCGACCTCATCACCGCGACCACGATGAGCGACCAGGTCAACAGCATCCTCGGCCAGCCGCGCGTCTACATCAACCTCGGCGACGACGCCAACGGCAACTGGCGCGGCCTGCGCTTCGAGGTCGACCGCATCCCCGACCTCTTCGCGCGCAACGGCACCGCCGCGAACCCCCGGTTCTGCGACGCGGCGGTCGGCGACTTCAACGGCGACGGCTACCCGGACGTCTTCTACACCGACTACGACACCCCCGAGACCTCGGGCACGCTCTGCTACGACATCAACGGCGACGGCGACACGAACGACGCCGGCGAGTGCCAGCAGAGCCCGGCGGAGAACTCGGCGCTCGACTACGACAACAAGCTGCTCCTCAACCGGGGCGCCCTGAACCCCGGCGTCTTCTATGACGCCACGACCAGCGTCCTGACGAGCGCGCAGATCACCTCCGGCTTCGGCAACATGGCGGTGGCCGGTGACTTCAACTCCGACGGGCGCGACGACATCGTCCGCATCAACACCCTCACTGGCGGCCAGGCGGTCAGCGTCTACACCAAGTCCGCGGCGGGCGCTGGCTTCTCGCTCAAGGACATCGCCTTCGGCCAGCCCTACCACGGCGACAAGGCCGACCTGAACAACGACGGCAGGCTCGACCTGGTCATCGTCGACGACGGGCAGGACAAGTACCTCCTGAACACCGGCAACGCCGCCAACGGCGAGCCGAACTTCACGAGCTACACCATCGCCGACAGCCTCAGCGAGTTCGGCAACAGCACGCAGGTCGGCGACCTCGACAAGGACGGCCGCGTCGACGTGATCATCACCGACGTCGACGCCGACCTCGGGCCCTTCTGCCCGCAGTCGACCGGCGCCGCGCACTCGCGCCGGACCCACATCTACCGGAACGTGTTCGCGGGCTCGCCCTCGGGCATCCTGGACGAGATCACCGCGCCGTCGCTCGTGATCCCCGCGTCCGAGCTCGACTGGTGGACCGACGTCGCGGTGTTCGACATCAACGGCGACACGTACCTCGACCTCGTCGCGGGCACCTGCACCGGGATCGTCGTGTACATGAACGTCCCGCCGATCAACGTCACGTTCTCGTTCCCCGACGGGCGGCCGACGGTCGCCGCCCCCGGCGCGGCCTCGAACTTCCGTGTCCGCACGGCCGTGGCCGGCGGAGGCTCGATCGTGGCGGGGAGCGTCCGGCTCTGGTGGCGCATCGACGGCGGCGCATGGCAATCGCAGCAGCTGGCGAGCGCGGGCGGAAACGACTGGCAGGCCTCGCTGCCGGCCTTCGCCTGCGGCAACCAGGTGTCGTGGTACGTCTCGGCGCAGCTTTCGAACGGAGGCACCACCACCTACACGGAGCCTGCGGCAGGCCAGTCCGGACCCGCCGGCCTGTCCGTCCAGACCGGCACGAGCACCCCGGTGGCGACCGACTTCGAGGGCGTGACGAGCGACTGGACGGTCGCCAACGAGGGTGGCCTCACCACCGGCGCGTGGGTCGTCGCGACCCCGACGGGCACCACGAGCGGCACCTACGCGGCGGCTCCGAGCTCGGACGCCAGCGCGGTCGGCACGAAGGCATTCGTGACCCAGAACGGAAGCGGCACCGCAAACACGCTCGACGTCGACGTCGGGACCACGCGGCTCACGAGCCCGTCCTACGACCTGTCGGGCAGCGTCGACGCCACCGTCTCGTTCTGGGCGTGGTACTTCTGCAGCGACGCGGCCCCGGCCGGGTCCACCCCCGCGGAGGTCGACCCGTTGGTGGTCCAGGCGAGCGCCGACGGCGGCGCGACGTGGGCCACCGTGATGTCCATCACCACCTACCCCACGCCGAACGCGTGGGTGCGCCAGTCGTTCTCGCTGCGGTCGGTGCTTCCGGAGCTCACCGCGAACGTGCGGGTCCGGTTCTCCATCTCGGACACGCCGGACAACTCGATCACCGAGGCGGGCATCGACGAGTTCTCCATCTCGGTCGTGACGTGCGACACGCCGTGCCCGGCCGACCTCTCGAGCGACGGGTTCGTCGACGGGACCGACCTCGGCTCGATGCTGGCGGCCTGGGGCGGAGGCCCCGGCGCCGGCGACCTGAACGGCGACGGCACGGTCGACGGCATCGACCTGGGCCTCCTGCTCTCGGCCTGGGGTGCGTGCCCCTGACCGACCGACCGCCGCGCGACGCATGACTTCCCGCGCCCGGCACGCCTTGCGTGCCGGGCGCGGCGCGTTCCGTCATCGACGGGCGCGCTCGATCGTCAGCGTTTCGGCGCCCGCCGCGGCCGGATGCTCGGTCGTCACGCCGTCGGGCCACCGCACGGTGATCCGCCGGGCCCGGGAGCTTCCGAGTCCCAGCCACGCCACGGGCGGGACCTGCGAGAGGTAGCTGCGCGTGGGCATGATGGTCCGGCGCAGCACGGATCCGTCGAGCAGCTCGACCGCGATTCCCGCGCCGATGGCCGCACGGTTCCCGGGCGAGCCCGGATCATCGAGCCGCACCGCGAGCGACCCGCCCTGCACGGCCACGTTGCGCGCGACCATGGGCGGGCCGCGCAGCGCGCACAGAACGAGGTCGAGGGCACCGTCGCCGTCGAGGTCGCCCCACGCGAGCCCGCGGCCCACCACGGGCCGTGCCAGCGCGCCGAGCGCCGTGGCCGGCACCTCCGCGAACGTCGCCCCGCCGCCCGCGCCCGCGTTCCGGAACACCTGCGCGGCCTGCGCCCACGACTGCGAGGCCTGCACCTCGGCGATCCTCGGCTCGATGTGGCCGTTGGCGAGCGCGAGGTCCTCGTGGCCGTCGGAATCGAGGTCGGCGAAGACGACGCCGAAGGTGAGCGCTCGACGGGTGGCCGCCGAGATTCCGTCGACGATGGCGTCGTCGGAGAAGCGTCCGTCGCCGGGCGTCACGTAGAGGCTCACGGGCTCGTTCGCGAAGTTCCCGACCGCGATGGCGAGCGCGCGGTCGTTCCTCAGGTGCGACGCATCGCAGCCCATCGCGCCCGTCGCCGCGCCGTTGCGGTCAAAGGCGATCCCGGACTCGACGCCCCGCTCGGCGAACCTCCCGTGCCCGTCGTTCACGAAGAGCAGGTTCTGCACCGTGTCGTTCGCGACGAACACGTCGAGGTCGCCGTCGGCGTCGACGTCGTCGATCACGAAGCCGAGCGACTTCGCGAGCGGCTCGCCGGTCGAGCGGTTCCGGGCCACGAACCCGCGCTCAACGGACCGATCCTCGAACCGCATGGGCGCGACCTGCTCGAGGAACGCGACGTCGGTGCCCCGGAAGCCGTTCGGCGCGCCGTACGCGCGCCCGATTCCCGTGAGCGTGTAGCCCACGGCGAAGTCGATCTCGGCGGACCACTCCACGTACCGGCCGAGCACGAAGTCGAGGTCGCCGTCCGAATCGAGGTCGGCGAAGCCCGCGGCGGTCGTCCACCCCGGGACCCCGGACAGCCCGGACTCCCGCGTGACGTCGCGCCAACGGGGCGGCGCGCCGTCCGGGGCCCGCTCCGCGGCGAAGAGCCGCACTCCGCCAACGCCCGTCTCGAGGATCTCGGGCCGGCCGTCGCCGTCGAGGTCGCCGAGCGCGACCCCCATCGCCTGCCGCGGCGACCCGAGTCCCGTCCCGGCCGCGCGCACGAAGCGCGGCCCGTCGGGCGCGGATCCGCGGTTCACGTACACGACGATGCCTTGCCCGCGCTCCGCGCCGGAAGGCGCGTCGGGCCAGGCGTCGCCGTCCACGAACAGCAGGTCGAGGTCTCCGTCGGCGTCGACATCGCTGACCGCGACCCCGCCTCCCATGGTCTCGGGAAGCAGGCGTCGGCCGTCCGCGCCGTCGGTACGCCGGAAGTCGATGCCCCACCGATCGGTGACGTCCTCGAACGGAAGTCCCGCGACGGGCCGGGCCGGCGCCGACGCGGGGCCCGTCACCTGCACGGGCTCCACGGGCGCGGGAGCCGCGGGCCGAGCGGCCCAGCGCCACGCGAACACGGTCATCGCCACGGAGCCGACCACGCCGAGCGAAACCCAGAACGCGCGCGCGATCACGCGGCCGTCCTCCGCCGTCGGCTCGCGATCACCGGGTCCTCGCGAACCGTCCCGGCCCTCGGCCGTCACGGAGCACCCCGGGCCACGCCGGAAGGAAGCCCGGGTGCGCCCGGGCGCTGCAGGTCGTAGACCGCCGCGGGCTCGGCCGCATGGTCCGCGGCCGGGTTCGCGGCGCGGGCCGCCGTGACGGCGCGGTCGCGTGCGTTGTCGTCGGGGCGGTAGCGCTCGTACTCGCGACGGGCGCGGGTGGCGGCCTCCGGGTCGCCGAGCGCCTCGACCGCCTGGAGGAACACGTACCAGGTCGCGGCGCGCTGCAGGTCCTGGTCGATGGCGGCCTGGGCCAGCCTGCGTGCCTCCTGAAGCAACTCGGTCCGGCGCGCCGCGTCGGCCGGTTCACGCAGCTGCCGCGCGCGCTCCAGGCACGCCGTCGCCCACTCCACGAGGAGGCGATCGTCGCGCGAGAAGTCGTAGCCGCGCGCCCGGGCCTCGGGGAACCGCGTCGCGGAAACGCCGGCGAAGCCCGCCATCGCCCGCTCGTACTCCCCTTGCTGCAGGTCGATCACCGCGCTCCAGTACGCCACGCTCCATGGCACCGGGTTCCCTTCGACGGCGGCCGCGGCGCGCAGGTGCTCGCCCGCGTCGGCCAGCCGACCCTCGCGCAACGCCACACGCGCACGGGCCACCAGCGCCTGGGCGCGGCCGGCGCCCGTGACCCGGCGGAACGCCTCGTCGGCGCGCGTCCATTGGCCCTTGCCGCCCGCGCGCTCGGCGGTGCGGAACCGGGCGATCCCCGCGTCGTACCAGCGCTCCCACTCCGCCGCGGCCGTGGGCGCGGCAGCCGCCGCGGGCGCCGGGGCCGAAGAACCGGCCACGGGGACGTCCTGCGCCGGCCCGCCGAAGGTCACGCGGTCGGTGGCCATCGTCATGATCGGCAGGTCGTTCTCGCGCCCGGGGCCATGCACGTACCGCAGGTACGTCAGGTCGAACTTCCGGTAGCGCACCGCGGCCTCGACGGTGATCGGGCCCTTGGTGCCGGGCGGCACCGTGAAGGCATAGCGCGTCGCCTCGGCGCCGCCGGGCTGCACCTGGTGGTCGTAGAGCGGCACGAAGATGTCCTGCGGGTTGCGACGGTCGATGCGGCGCCCCTCGCGGTCGAGCATCCACACGTTCAGGAACTTGCTCCACGGGTCGACACCGTTGCCCTCGCCCAGCGCGCCCGAGCGCCCGATGACGCGATCCCCGGCGCGCACCGTGACGTCGATCCACGCCTCGTTGCTGTCCACGGTCCCCTGCGTGAACGCATGGCCGATCGCGCCGAGCGCACGCACCACCACCTCCACCTCGTGGCGACGCCCGGCCTCGAGCGCCGGCGCGGCGTCGGGAAGCGGCGCGAACTCCGGCCCGCCCTCCGGGGTGACGCCGAAGATGTCGACGCGCAGCACGTTCCGGTTGAACGCCTCGGTGGCGGCGAGCGCGCCCGACCAGTCATGCAGCCCCGAGGCCCGCGCGGTCGCGGTGTTACCGCCCGGGAAGAGGTGGCCCTTGAGGAGGATGCTGCCGTCGGGGCCGCGCGGCTTCGCGCCGGGGTCGGCGCTCGCCACGAGCGGCATGTGGCACCCGTTGCAGTCGGCGGCGGCCTCCTTGGGCCAGTGCCACGCCTGGATGCCGTGGCCGCTGCGGCCGCTCAGGCGCCAGCTGTCGTAGTGGTTCTGTCCCGGCAGCCACTTGTAGTCGTTGAGCTCCTCGGGAAGGAACACCTTGTGGCACGTGGAGCAGAACTCGGCGCTGCGGTGCACCTCGGGCTTCAGGAACGTCGCCTTGTGGAACGCCGGCTTCGAGAACACCAGCTGCCGGTTCACCCACTGCAGGAACGGGCTCTCGCTGAAGGCGAAGGGGTACTGCGGGCTCTCCTCGATCACGTAGTCGGCGTTGCCGCGCGTGCTCGTCACCGAGGTGATCGAGTGGCACGCGGTGCACGTGATGCTCGCGGACCCGAGCGGGTCCTTCGATACGTCGTACGCAGGGTCGTCGAACCGCGCGTCCTCGAAGGCGCCCGTGAAGAAGGGCACGGGGTCGTGGCACCCAGCGCAGAAGCGCGCGTCGTGGACGTCCCCGTCCTTCTCGAACGCAGCCTTGCGGGTCTCGCGGACGCTGAAGGCGTAGAGCGGGTTGTTGAAGCTGCTCGCCGCGTGCGCGCTGTGCGCCCACCCGTGGAACGAGTCCTGGTGGCACTGCACGCAGTAGTCGTTCATCCGCAGCGACCGCTCGGGAATGAACGCGCCGTTCGCCGTGCGCGCGAGGCTCGGCTCGAAGTACGAGTCGCCGTCGCGCGGGTTCCTCCGGTCGCGCCCCGCGTCCCAGCCGTGCCATGCGATGAATCCGGCGGCGAGCGCGAGCGACGCGGCGGCGACGCCGAGACCGGTGCCCCACCGGATGCGCCGGCCGGCGAGCCGGTGCAGGACGAACGCCCACACCAGGACGAGCGGTGCGGCGACGTGCGACCAGTACGCGAGCGTCCGGCCGCGCATGCCGAGCGGGTCGAACGACGCGCCGCCCACCTCGACCCGCATGAGGAGGAAGCCCGTGGCGAGCGTCACGAGCGCGGCGACGAACGCGACGTTGCCCATGCGGACCGCGGCGCGGTTCGGGTGATGGTGCCCGCGCTTCCAGTGCCACGCGCCGAACGCCACGGCCGGCGCGGTGATCGCGACGCCGAGCACGAGGTGCACCATGAACATCCAGAGGTAGAAGCCGTTCTGGAGGCTGCGCCCCGAGATCCACTCCGCGAGCGTGACGGTGGACAGGTAGATCGAGTTGAAGGAGAGCAGCGCGAACAGCACGAGCACCGCAAGCAGCAGCTTCGCCATGCGCCGCGTCACGACGCCGCCCGGGGGCACGCGGGGCTTCGGCGCAGGCTCCATGGAGGGAAGTCTACGGGCGCACCGCAGGGAAACGGGAGGAAAACAGCCTCAGCGCCCGCCGTTCCAGCGCACGTTGTGGCGGCGGTGGAGCGCGTCGCGATCCGCCCCGGGGATCGCGCCGTCACGGACCGGCAGCGGGTCGAGGGTCGCGCCCGTGCCGGTGTGGAGGTCCATGTCCTTGCACCAGCCCGCCACGTCGAGCACCCATGTGCGGCGCATTCCCGCGGCAGGCGAAGGCACCGACCGCGCGTCGAACGAGAGCCGGACCTCCTCGCCGGCCCCGAAGACCGCGACGGCGTCGTCGATCCCGGCGAGCAGCGCGGTGCAGTCGCCGAACGCGGTGTACGCCCCCGGCTGAACGCGGCAGTCCCAGAGCGGGACGCGGTGCGCGTAGTCGTAGTCCGGGCGGCGCTGCGGGCGCGGAATGCGCCGCGCGAACCCGGCGTCCGCCATCGAGGCGCCCGCGAGTCGGCCCACGTGCCGTACCGCCCCCGGGCACGGCTCGGCCCACGCGAGCCGCACGGCGTCGACGTAGACCTCCATGGTGGTGCGGAGGCGCAGCTCGCGGCAGCCGTGCGGCACGCCGACCCTCGGAACCGGAAGCAGGCAGCGGCGCGGCATGCCCGCGGGGTAGCCGTACTCGGCGACGAGCGTCACCCACGCGCCGGTCGCGGGATCCTTCGCCTCGAGCGTGGGTGCCTGGTACGGCGCCTGTGCCTGCCACATCGCGAACCCGGTGGACGAGTACGGGTACTCGACCCAGCCATCGAGGACGAGCATGGGCTCGCCCGAGGCCGCGTCGATCGCGTCGGCGAACGCAAGCTCGAGCGTCGCCTCGTCGGCCAGCCGCCCGATGAAGCGCGGGTCCGCGGGCCCGAGGTCGGCGGCCCGTCCGTCCGCGGACCCGACGTCGTCCGTGGCATCGGCGTCGCGCCCCGCCGTCCGTGCGACGGCCCGCGCCGGCACCGACGACCGACGCCAGAACCGTGCCTCGCCGGTCGGCTGCGGACCGTTGATTCCCATGCGCTCGTCGAGCGCGACGTCCCATCCCTCCGGCACGTCGATCGCCTCGAGCACGACCGCGTCGAGGTAGCACGCCTCCTCCATCGGCTCGCCGAGGCGAACGTCGTAGCGCCCG